>NZ_JBKVPW010000001.1:0-97056 GCF_046968865.1 Gallintestinimicrobium sp.
GAATAGTTAAGGCGGCTACCTAAATCTTTTTATTACTTTACCGCACATGAGCATTGGCGCCAGGGTTGTCATTGCCATAACCTTCCAACAGGTTGATGACACCCCAGATACCAAGACCAGCACCCAGAGCGATAACGAGAGTCTGAAGAACGGTAATTGCCTGTTCAAAAAATGCCATAAATAATATTAGCCGGAATCATTTGAATGATTAGTTAGGTTTGTTTCATAAGCGCACAAAAGCCGGAACAATCTGCCCTCGATATATGAGAGCCTGATCCCGGCTGTCCTCCTTTTTCATTATTTTGTTGATGATTGCCCGCTTTGTACGCCAATGGCCTCAACAGAGGCAGTTGCGGCAAATAGATACGATCACTCCTTTCTCAGCGGAACCGTATTACACGCCCTCCGTGTCTACTTCATATACATCGCAGACCTCATCAGGCTTGAGTTTTAGTCTGGCAGACAAAAATGCTTCAATATCAAAGGTATTTCGCTTGTCTGCATCAGCTGTGTATTTGAAATTAGGGTGTCTGGTAATGTCATACTTGTCTGAAAGAAACGGACGCACACCGCGCAACTGCAAGATGCACTTGCCGCCATCCATAACTGCCAGCTCGTCCTGGCTCATCAGCTCTTTTCCCAATTTCTGATAGTTAAGCGAGTGGGAGGTCTCCCGTCCCCGGCTCTCTCCGGTGTTGTAAGTGTCTATGGTCTCCTTTCCCAGAACAGCCGCCAACTCTTTCAACGTCGTTGGTTCTTTGCCACCCAGGAAGATGGAAGTATCCATATTGCCGATGATGGTATCGGCATTATCTTTGTAAATTGCCTTGAGCTGGCTCTGTGCCTGCAACACCAGACAGGCAGAGATTTCACGGCTTCGGATGGTGGCCACCAGCTTTTCCAGCTTCGGAATCTGCCCGATGTTAGCACACTCATCAATCAAACAGCGCACATGAACCGGAAGCCTGCCGCCATACACATCATCGGCCTTTTCACAAAGCAGGTTGAATAACTGGGTGTAGCACATGGAAATGAGAAAGTTAAAACTGTCATCCGTATCACTCATAATGAGGAACAGAGCCGTTTTTCTGTCTCCCAGCGTATCCAGTTCCAACTCATCGTAGGATGTAACCTCGCGCAGCTCCGCAATATCAAATACGGCCAGACGCGCACCGCAGGAAATCAAAATCGACTTAGCGGTTTTGCCGGCTGCCAGCTTATATTTCTTATACTGCCGCACTGCGAAGTGGTTTGGCTTTTCCGATTCCAGTGCATCAAACATCAGGTCTACGGGATTTTTGAACTCCTCGTCATCCTCCCGGACTTCCATGGCGTTGATGAACTCGATGAGGGTGGAGAAGTTTTGCTCCTCCACCGGAGCTTCATAGTGGATATATCCAATCAACGCGCAATACAGCAATGTTTCCGCCTTGACCCAGAAATCGTCTCCGGCCTTGCCTTCGCCTTTGGTATTGGCAATCAGCGTTGTTACCAGCTTCAAGATGTCCTTTTCGCTATGGATATAGGCGAAAGGGTTATAGTGCATGGACTTCTTGAAGTTGATGGTATTTAGGACCTTGATTCGGTACGGCTCATAAATGACCTTGCCGTGCTTATCCTTCATGGGCTTTCCGTCCTTCCCCAGCTTGGGCGCACCCCTTTGGAGCATTTTTCCGCACTCCACCAGAATTGTTCCTTTCGGGTCCGTCACAACATAGGAGCTGTGCATCTGCATCAGGTTGGGTTTCAGCCAGAATCGGGTCTTACCGGAACCGGAGCCGCCAATCACCAGTACATTTTTGTTTCTGGCAGTTTTGGGGTCCTTGGGGCGGCTGTTCATGGTCAGGCTCTCCGTTTTCGTCAGAATCACATTGTTCTGAAATACAGGATCAACGTAAGGTGCAATATCCTCACGGGTTCCCCAGCGGGCCGAACCATATTCCAAACCATGTCGATATTTCTTGGCGTTCTTGCTTTTAAGATACACCGCCAGCCTCAGACCAACACCGCAGCACAGCCCTACCAACAAGTCCAATGGATGCAGGCTTGGCCAGAAACTTTGCAACGCCCCAGGCAGAACCGCAACCAGCGAAAGAAACTTTTCTGAAGCATCCGCCCCTTGTGCCATTCGCCATGCCTCTCCAAAATTGGTAGCAAACAGCCCCAGCAGGATATACGGCATATTCAGCAAAATGAGCTTTTTGATGTCCAATGTCTTTTTCATCGTTCCAGCTCCTTTCGCTTGGTGCGATCCACCACAGCATTTTTAACCATCTCTTTGAACTGGTTAAGTTTTGCCAGTACGGACGGGCGCTCTGTTTTCGTTGCCTTTTTGACCTTTTTGTTGGTGTACTCTGTAAAAGCTGCTGTCAGAGCATCTGCATCACGGCCTTTGAAAAAAATCAGGTACTTTGGCGGAGAACTGCTGCGGTCCTTTTTCACCGCATAATCCACACCATATTTCCGGGCGATTTTCTCAAACTCCTTGATAGAGGGGTCTGTGATCTCAATGTTGGATATTCCCTGATTCTGCCCGACAAGCTGCTTCACAGTCTGTTTTCCATGCGGAACAACCGGCGCATCACGGCTTCTCTGTTTTTCCAGCTTCTTTTCCTTTCGATGTGCCATGTACTTGCTTATGGCAGCCTTAAACATTCTGCCGGTAAACTTTGTTCCACTGACAACCAGCGTCAAAGTCCTATTTTCCACTTCTTCCTGCATTTTCATCGCCTCCTTTCCACAAAATGTGCAGGGGTGGTGCATTTCTTTCTAAGGCGGGACCACCAGCCGCCGGAGGAGGTATTTTTTCATCGCTCCATCCCGCGGCTCTTTTTCTTTACCGGCTTCTTATCCGGCAGATTCCACTCTTTCCGGAACTCTGCCACACCTTTGGGGTCAAATGCCTTCAGCTTCTCCAGATCAAAGGCAACAGCAGAATATTTTCCATAACCGGACTGAACCTGATAGGGAAGCACCTTCCCCAATTTGTTCTCTTTGATGAATCGTAGCAAATCCTTGCTGATGTCACCGGAAATAAACGCCTCTCCGGGGTCCAGGGAATATCCTGGTAGGTTCACCGTCATATCTGCAAACGCCTCAGCTCCATCTTCTGTATGGGTAATCATGCCGATATAAAGCCGCTGATTATTCGCATACATTCCAAGTTGCAGCGATATGGTTTCTTCCCCATATTCCCACTTAAAGGGTACTTTCTTTTCCTCATTCATATCGGATTCCTCCTATCGTATCTGTTCTTTGTGGTCATAAAACAAATCTCCATTTCTGACCTTTGCATGGCTGAGAATCTTGATCTGCCCATTTGCCTGACTGTCCAGAGCTTTTTCATAGCCTATATCTGACAAAAACAGGCGGGTGCGTTCTCCTTTCCAGCCAACCGGGGAGTCATGCGTCAGTACATCAAAAATAATCATGTGCCGGGTATTCTCCGCAAATCGCTGGAGATCCATGTAGTCATGACCGTGATAGTTCTGCGCCCCGGCTTTCTGGCGCATTTCCTCCATCAGCTGCCCGATTGTTTTGCCTTCCTGCATAAAACCCACTTCCTTTCCGTTCTTATGAGACCAGCAAGATCATCTCCCGCAGCTGAGCAAAGTAGAGCTTTCCCTTTGGCGTAACCAGCGTGTAGGAGCCGGTATGCCCGTGATTGCAGTAGTCTTTCACACAGAACAGCCCCGTATTTTTCACATTGGCATAGGGCAGCACATTGCCGGATGCTGTGCGGTACACAAACCGTCGTTCTATCAGAAACCGAACAAACCGGCGCTCCGGGACATCCAACTCTTTGGCGGTTGTCCTGAGATTGGTGCTGTGCTTTAAGTCGATGAACAGGTCATAGAAAGCGGCTTTGCCCTCCAGCTGTGCATTTTCCTTACGCAGAGAAATATTTGCTTCACGCTCAGCCAACAAGTCTGAGCAGAGCTTCATCAGAGCCTCCGGGGAAGTAGCTACCTCCCAAAGCTTCTCTCTTGTGAGATAGGCCCCGTGCTTGCGAATGGTAGGCAGAACCTCATCGAATACCCACTGTTCAAACTGTTCTGCCGATGGCAATTTGCTGTGAACAATCAGGCGGTACAAATCTCCTTCGGGGATAAAAGTCATACTGATTTTGCGGTCGGGGCTTTGTGGGTGAGGTGCGTCGCGTTTCACGACATACCTACAATGGCGGATAATTGCATCGCGGGAATTGCTGTACCCCAGCGCAGCGGCCACATCCGTTCCGCAGAACAGGTATTTGCCGTTTTCTTCGATGACCCGGATACTGCCAAACTCCGGGTTTTTGAAAATTTCCATCTGGTTCATGTCGTGCCTCCTTTGGCATGATAAAAGGCGGCCTTTACCAGCCGCCTGCGTGCATATCGTGATTTACCAGTGAAGTGTAGTGGTTATTCATGGTGGTAGGCGCATTGAACAGCACCGCAAGCAGGTACTGCTTCATGTTGCGTACCTGGGTGGTGTTCTTTTGCAGACAGTCCATGACAAACTCGATGTGAGAGCTGTCCAGCTTCAAAAAGCGGGAGCGTACAATCTCGTGAGGAAAGTCCGCACCAGAGATCCGGGTGGTCTTTCGTTTGGCACAGACCGTTTCTACCAACAGCTCTACAATCTCATTCAGGTCATCCAGGTAGAGAGGATAACGCTGCTTCAGACAGTCATACTCGATATTCTCCAAAATCAATTCCCGATAATTTTCTATCTCTGTGACAGACATCGCATCCCTTCCTTTCCGTTCCGGCGGTCTTGCCGCCGCTGTTTCCCGGAAGGGAATGGAATCGGTACTTGATCCATGAGTAATTGATTTTTGAGTATTTGATTTCTCTATATTTAATTCTGCGGGCTTTTCCGTATCCGGTTTATCCATATACGGGTTTTCCGTATCTGGTGAATCCGTATCCGGTTTTCTAAGCTGGGGCTGCTCGTATATGACATACTCTGTATCGCTGATGCGTCCCTGCCGGTCACGCAGCTTGTGCCGCATAATGTAACCGGCAGCCTCCAATTCCCGCAACGCAGCGCCTATGGCATCCACGCCCTCCTTACAGATCTTTGCAAGACCACGGGTGGTGTAATTCCAGTCCTCTGGCAAAGACAGCATCATGGAAAGCAGCCCCTTGGCTTTTAACGACAGGTTTGCATTTCGTAAATGATGATTGCTCATCACGGTATAATCACGGGTCCGTTCAATGCGAAAAACGGCCATCGACCTCACTCCTTCCGAATTTTGGGTACAAAAAAACCGCAATCCTCATTCCAAAGAATTGCGGTGTTCAACACTTTTCAAATTTTCTTGCATAGAACCAAAACAGCGGCTTTCGAGGACGCGCCTCTGTAAATGGCTCCTCCTGGGCGAAAGGAAGTGTTTGCATCACTCGGTCAATATCCGTTGATTCCATGTCATGCTGAGATTTGCAATCTTCCCGGATTGCTTCTTGAATTTCCTTTACCGTACACATAGTCATTCCTTTCCTTTCGTTGTATGGGTTTATGAGCGGCGGCGTTTTCCCGGTTTGAAATCGAGGATATGTCCCTCAATCACACGAGCGTAACGCTTGATCTTGATCTCCCGGCGCTGCTGGCTTTGCAGGGCGGCCTGATACCCGTCCTCAGTCAAAAACAGCCGCATTTCCTCTCCGGGGCTGCCGTAAGCTGTGCTGGGACGCAGGACGGAAAACTCAATCATCCAGCGGGTGTTATCCCAAAACCTCTCTACGGCGAGAATGTTGTGTCCTTTCAGCTCACGGGCTGAAATATCTTTCATAGGCGGCTCCTTTCATCGCTCCTGGTCTCTCTGACGTTTACGCTGCCATTGTTCCAATAGCTTGATAATGGTCTCCTGCATCCGCTGGGGCGTATAGCTTTTAGGAAAATACTTCCGCAAGGTATCAGAGGTAAATGTCACTCGGTCCAGATCGCTTTTCTTTTCCTCACCCATGATGACACGCATCATATCGAGGGTCAGATGCCCCTCCTGACTGTATTTTTTAAGCCGCTGGGCTTGAGAAAGAGAAGGGGTAGCCTGTTCGCTGTCCATCGCGTCCAACAGGTCTACCTGTTCCTCCTTTTTGAGAAAGGACAGCTCATAAGCAGGATTTAAGGCAATTTTCTTTTCATCCACCATGTCCATCAATTCAGGAATCAGCTCTGTCAGACGGATATAGCGCTGTACCTGCCGTTGGCTTTCCCCAGCTTGATCTGCAACCTTTTGAATAGAGGTCTGCGACTTCTCGCCAACTTGGCGAGAAGTTAAGTCAGAGCGTTCCCCCTGATGTTTGATGGCCTCCAGCTTCATGCGGTATGCAAATGCTCTTTCACTGGGGAGCAGGCTTTCTCGTTGCAAGTTGCTGTCCACCATGATGATAGTGGCGGCATCATCGTCCAGGTCTCGGACAATGACAGGCATGGTTTCTTTCTCGGCCAGCTCACTTGCCCGGTGCCGCCTGTGACCGGCAACCAGCTCATAGCCGCCCTCCGGGTCCGGGCGGGCAATCGCCGGAACCAGAACACCATACTGCCGAACACTGTCGGCGGTCTCCATCATGGCCTCGTCATCCTTGACTTTGAAGGGATGGTTCTTGAAAGGATGCAGCTCAGACAGCGGGATTTCCCGTACTTTTTCCAGCTTGGCATCCTGGCGGCTTTCTTCGGTGGAAAACAAGTCATCGTATGGAGCCAGTTCTACTTTTTTCGCGCTGCTTTTCAAGTTTTATCACCTCCTTGGTCAGATTCTTGTAGCCCTCGGCCACCTTGCCATTAGGATCATGGGCAAAAATGCTTTTGCCCTCGGCGCTAATTTCCTTTGCCCGGACAGAATGGGGAATCTCGGTGCCGAACACCTTGATTTTGCTGCCGTAGGTTTCTCTCAGCAGGGCGGCGATCTCCTTGGCGAAGTTGGTTCGGTTGTCCACCATCGTCAGCAATATACCGTCGATCTGGAGCTTGGGGTTGATTTGCCGCTTCACCTTATTTACGGTCTGGAGCAGCTGTTCCAGGCCCTTGGCGGGCAGATACTCCGCCTGAACGGGGATTATGACCCTGTTGGCGGCGGCCAGGGCGTTGACCGTGAGCATACCCAGGGATGGCTGGCAGTCAATCAGGATATGGGAATACTGTCCCTTGAGCGTATCCAGATACTGCCGCAGGATGGTCTCACGGCTCATGGCATTCACCAGGGAGACCTCCATACCGGAGAGCTGGATGTCGGCGGGCATCAGGTCAACCCCCTCTGGGTGGTGCAAGATACCCTCGCCAGGGCGCAGCGGCTCGTCCATCAGAATACGGTCCATAGCGTCAGACAGTGTAAAGGGCAGCTTGTCCGGCTGGGGGTGGCCCAAGCTGATTGTCAGGCTTCCTTGCGGGTCCCCGTCGATCAGAAGCACTTTCTTTCCGGCCTGTGCCAGACCTATTCCCAAGTTCGCACAAGTTGTTGTTTTGCCAACGCCGCCTTTCTGGTTGGCGATGGCGATGATTTGCGTGTTCAAATAAACCTCCTCCTTCTACAAAAAATATCCCTATTCCGAAAAATAGGGGTGAAAAAAGCCGCTTACTCAAATAAATGAATAAACGGCTATGTAAGAAATATTCGATTGTAAGTAAAGTTTTATATCACTGCAAAATAACGAAGTGCATCTTTGATTGCTTCTACCTTTTCTGGTGTCGGATGTTTCCTCGGCTGTTTCAATTCTTCTACCGCATTAGGAGCATCATACATCGGCAATCCCAAATTTCGCTTTACCTCTGCGATATATGCGGTATGTACCTTGAAGCCGTATTTCGCTTCTATGTACTCCTTAATCATTTTGTAGGTCACTTTTTCTTTGGGTTTGTACGCTTCGGCTCTTTTAGCAATACTATCTACCGGAATCTTGCCCTCGCCCTCTCCAAACTCCACATCAATGTGGATATAACTGTCGGCTTTTTTGTGGGATAAAAGAACTACCGTCTCAGGGCAAACCGTTGTCCATCATACTCAAATTTACCCTGCCGCTGTTAGTCGGCAATATTTTCCAGCAGTTTTACAACATGGCCGATACGATCATCGTCGGCCGCTTCGTCGGTGCGAACGCTCTGGCTGCCGTTGGCTCCACCGGCACAGTTATGTTTCTGATCATCGGCTTTGCACAGGGCATTACCGCCGGATTTACGATTCTGACCTCACAGCGTTATGGAGCAAAGGATGAAAAAGCCGTCCGCGCCAGTGTGGCAAACGGTATCCTGCTCTCTGTTCTTGTCACAATCCTTATAACCGTGGTCGGTCTGAGCACCATGAAGCCTCTGCTTCTCCTTATGAATACACCGGAGGATATTTTTGCCGATGCGTATACCTACAGCATGTTGATCTGCAGCGGAGTCGTTGCCTGTATTTTTTATAACCTGTTTTCCTCACTTCTGCGGGCCATCGGCAACAGTAAGGTTCCGTTGTTTTTCCTTGTATTTTCCGCCTGTCTGAATGTGGTGCTCGATCTGCTCCTGATCCTCTGCTTCCATATGGGTGTGGCAGGTGCTGCAATTGCAACCAATATTTCACAGGGCGTTTCTGCGGTACTGTGTCTGATCTATATTTATAAGAACGTTCCCGTGCTTTGCCCGGAGCGCACCCAGTGGCGACTTTCCGCATCAGACACGGCATATCAGATGAGAATGGGCATTCCAATGGCACTGCAGTTTTCCATTACTGCATCCGGAGCAATGGTGATGCAGGCTGCCATCAATCTGTTCGGCTCGGTGGCAGTCGCTGCCTTTACTGCTGCCAGCAAGGTGCAGAGCCTCGTAACACAGGGCATGATGTCGATGGGACAGACAATGGCAAGCTACGGCGGTCAGAACTACGGCAAGGGCGATTATCACCGTCTGGAAAAGGGCGTCCGTTCCGCTCTCCTGATCAGCGTCATCTACTCGCTGCTCGCTGCAGCTACCGTTGGTCTGTTCCTGCGCCCGCTGCTTTCCCTGTTCTTCTCCGGAGACATCGATATAGCTTCCCTGATGCCCTGGGCAAAAACCTATATCTATATGTGTGCGGTCTTTTATATTCCGCTTTCCACGATTTTTATTTTCCGAAACATCATGCAGGGCTGCGGCTACAGCTTCCTGCCGATGATGGGCGGCGTAGCCGAGCTGTTTGCCCGCATGATCACAGCACTGATCGCCATGAAGCTTGTAAGCTTTCCCCTCGCCTGCTTCTGCGATCCTGCTGCATGGGTCGGCGCGGCGCTCTTTACCGGATTTTCCTGGTTATCCGTCAAGAAAAAGCTCCGTGCTTCCCTGCTGCCGGAGGATACCAGTTCTTCCAGCGAAGCAAAATGATACCCCATTTCCTCCCACTTTGTTAAAACCTCATCCAGAATTTCTCCGTTCGTCCGGGACGTATTGTGCAGCAGTACAATCGCTCCCGGATGAACTCTTTTTAACAGCTTTGACATCGCCTCTTCGCGGGTCGGCTGTTCCTCCTGCTTCCAGTCCACATAGGCAAGGCTCCAGAAAATCGTCCGATACCCAAGCTCCTTTGCCAGCTGCAGATTGTTGTCGCTGTATTTACCCTGGGGCGGACGATAAAACTTCGACATCTTTTCGCCGGTTGTCTGCTCGTACAGGTCTTCCAACTGTGCCAGCTCCTTCTGAAACTCTTCTTTTCCCATCTGGCTCATATCCGGATGATGATAGCTGTGGTTCCCGATGATATGCCCCTCCGCCCGCATCCGTTTGACCAGGTCGGGATTTTTTTCCAGATAATTCCCTACAATAAAAAAAGCCGCCGGCACATGATGCTTTTTCAATGCGTCGAGAATCGCCGGCGTGTTTCCATTTTCGTATCCGCAGTCAAACGTCAGATACAAAACCTTTTCCGTCGTATTCTCCGCATAAAACGCATCATACTGCGCCAGCTGCTCCATATTTTCGTCCGCCACAGGCGGTTTGTTGTCCTCCTGAAAGGAAAGTCCCCAGTCCTTCTGTGCAGGACGTGCCATCACCGCCTGATCCCGCACGCTCACCGTATGCCCCACAACGCTTCCGAGGCAGAACGCCACGCCGAAAATCAGACACAGGGAAAGCATCGCTTTTAATTGTTCCATTCTTTCCATGCCGTTGTCCGTCCGAGTCTTTTTATTATGTATATCGGAAAACGGCTTTTCCTATGCAGGGGAGTGAACCTCACATGACTAAAGTCACGTGCTTCTCAGTCGTTTTAAACGACAAGACCAAATATCGGCGGATACGCCAGTAACTTAGAATTCGTGCGGATACGCACTTTTTCTGCGCCGGATACGGCCAGTTTCCACATTACAGGTAGTCCGCTGTATATCTGCCTGTGTTTATGCTGCTTTTAATTCTGCATAAAGCTTTCTTAAATCCGCATAAACACATGAGGTTCTGCGCTTCACTGCAGGTACTTTTGCCTCCAGAGAAGACCTTTCCGTTTCCGGTAAGGGTTTTAAAAGTTCCCGTATAAAATATCTCGCTCCAATATTATAGGATGCTGACAGGTCGCAGTTATACTGTTTTCCTGTCTGAAAGGTACACAGGCTATGGTTCTCCGGATTTCTTACCACTGCTCCACTTCCATCACAGGCCAGCCTGCTGGTGTTTTGGGCGCTGACTCTGGATACACGGATCCCGTTCCGGTGAGCCTGATGCTCACACAGCTTCTGAATATCCCGCTTTCTCCATAAATGAAGTTTCTGTTTCTTTTTTCCGGATAGCTTCCCCTGCGTTTCCAGATATTCGAACACAATTACATCCGCCTGATATTCTATGGCACATTTCGTGATCGTCGCAGCTATTTTGCGGGACAGCTCCATATTCAGCCTTTTTGCATAATTCCACCGGCTTTGTACCTGTCTGGAGGAATGTTCTCTCTGAAAACGGCGGATTCTGCCAAGTACATGATACAAATGGTCTTTATCACTGGTAAAATTGATAAATTTCCGTCCCAGGATAGTGCCATCCACACGCATGATACTGCAGACCGCATCCGTATTGATCCCTAAATCAACACTGCATATCACCTGCTCTTTTACCGCTGTTTTCGATAAGCTTACTTCCTCTGTGTACGAAAATCGAAGGAAATATGTATGATGTTTCTTTTCCAAAGTTGGGGCAGATGCCTTTTTTCCGCTCCACTTTTTCCGAAGATATTCCATATCCGTATGGAGTAATTTTACCTGGAACCATTTCCACTCGCGTCCATCAAATAACTTTAAATAAGCAACATCTTCTCCATATTCTGCTTCCTTATACATGACATCCCGATAGAATACCGGCATTGCATGATTCTCACAGACCAGCTTTGGTTTCCCCTTTAACTCTCCCTTTTCCCACAAACCGAGACGTGTTTGATAGGAGGACACTGCTCCAAGTGCGTGTTGGATCGCCGCTCTTCTCAGGTAAGATGGCATTTTAGGAAAATGCCGATCAAACGCAAACCTGGCATGATTCTTTTTCGTTTCATGTACCAGATGCTCCGCTGCATTAAAGCGTTTTTGTGGATTCCGGATTTCTGAAAGTTCTTCCCAGGTCTCTGCATACACCGGAATCAGATAGGAAACTGCTTGCCTAAAAATATCCAGCGTAGCACGGAGCGGTATATTCTTTTTTTTCATTTCTACTCCATAGCTGGATACAATCTGCATAAAGTTCCCTACTTTCTTTTTCCCTTCTCTTTTTGTCCCTCGATATATGCCGTTACCTGATCCCGGCTTCGGTCACTTACGGTAACTGCGCAATGCGATGGATTCCACAAACAAGATGGTATTGTAAAGAATATACATATCCTCTACCATATGAAAGTTCACTTTTCTTAACAGCAAACATATCTTTTTTCATATTTGTATTATACAATACGTCTTTCTACATAGCAAACATTTGTTCTGTTTTTAATAAAAAATTTGGCACACCTAACTCATCACTAAAGTAACGAGAATGCGGTGTTCCGTTTTTCAACGGCTGATAATGTACTTGCAGATCGGATTTCCCTGTGCCGAAAACCGTTCCTCATACTCAGTCATGACGTTTCCTTCGTTTAAGCGCGCATCCGCGTGAAGGTCAAAGGTTTTTTCATTCAAAGTCCATCCTGCTGCTTCCACTTCTTCCAGTGCAAAATCAAACAGGGCGCGGTTGTCCGTCTTAAACTCGATCGTTCCGTCTTTTTTCAGAATTTGATTGTATCTTGCCAGAAACTGTCTGGACTCCAGGCGTCTTTTCGCGTGACGGTCCTTCGGCCACGGATCGGAAAAATTCAGGTAAATGCGATCCAGCTCTCCCTGCGCGAAAACATTTTCCAGATCTTCTGCATCCATGCGGATTAGGCGAACGTTGGGCAGTTCTTCCTCTTCCAGCTTCTGAACCGCGCGCAGCAGCACGCTGGAATATTTTTCGATACCAATAAAGTTGATTTCCGGGTAAAGGCGCGCCATATCCATCAGAAAACGTCCCTTGCCCATGCCGATTTCCACATAAACCGGATGGTCGTTGCCAAACGCTTCTCTCCACTTCCCTTTCATCGTTTCCGGTTCGTGTACGACAAACTCGCTCTCCCCGATCATTTCCCGACAGCCTGTAATATTGCGCAATCTCATGAATTATCCTCACTGTTTTTCATTATTATTTTATTGGGTTTTTGTCTTTCTCCCACCCATGAGCAAGCTCATGTGGGCTCAGACCTTTTGGCCCTGGCTTTGATACCTACGGATTGTTCCGTGCTGCGCACTCCCACAATCCTGATATCAATTTATCTTACTATATTTCGGGATAAAAAGGAAGCTTTGCGTTTTGGGGATGCTGCCCGCGCCATTCGCAATACAATAGAATGCACGCTCCGCGAACATTCTATTGTCATGAATCGCGTCTTCGACGCTTTCCGCTGCTTCGCAGCTCATTTTTGCTCATAAAGCGGCGCTCCCTTCGTGGCATCCCGTGGGCAAATTCTCATGCAAGCATGGAATTCTGTGCGCGGGATGCCACGAGGGAACTGTAGTCTAAATTTTAAAAAATTTTGAATTTTGCTGTTCTGCCCTTAAAATCTGCCTGGAAATAGTGTATGATGTTACTATCTTTCAATAAAGGACGGTACATTACATGAAATTTTTCCAGAAAAGATCCTTCTTTTCTTTTATGATAGCACTTGGAGTCGGCGCCAATCTGTTTTGTGGCGCTGTTTTAACGGCTCGCGCCGAGGTCATCGATTACCAGGCGCTGGCGGAGGCCAACCTTTCGATCCCGGTTGAGAGCAACGAAATCAAAAACTGGCCGGAGGGTCCGATCCTCAACGCTCGCTCCGCGATTTTGATGGATGCGGACAGCGGTGCAATCCTTTATGCCAAAAATATCCATGAAAAGCTCTATCCCGCCAGCACAACCAAGATTCTGACTGCCTACATTGCGCGTCAGAACAGCGAATTAAATGAAATGATCGAATATTCCGATACCGCGGTGCACAGCATCGACTGGCGAAGTGATTCCAACATCGGCATCAAAGCCGGTGAAGCGATCACGATGGAACAATCCCTCTACGGTCTGCTGGTGGGCTCCGGCAGTGAATGCGGCAATGCCATCGGCGAACATATCAGCGGCAGTATGGAAGCGTTTGTAGATTTAATGAACCAAACCGCAAAGGAGCTCGGCTGCACGGATTCCCATTTCGTCAATACCAATGGCAAGCATGATGACAATCACTATACCTCCACCCATGACCTCGCTCTGATCGGACAGAAGTTTTTCTCCGATGACGTGCTTTGCCGCATGTCTGACACGGCAAGCTACAAAATCCCGGCAAGCGCAACGCTGTCACAGGATCTGATTCCGAACAGCAAAAACAAGCTGCTGCCCGGTAAAACCTACGCTTACGAATATCTCGTCGGCAGTAAGACCGGCTACACCGCAAACGCTCGCTCTAACCTCGTTTCCTGCGCCCAGAAAGACGGGCTGAAGCTGATCTGCGTCGTTATGATGGAGGAGTCCCCGCAGCAGTTCAAGGATACGATAAGCTTATTTGATTACGGTTTCAGCAACTTTTCTTCTGTTACAGCATCCAAAGAAGACACCACCTATCAGGTAAAAAACGGCGACCTGTTCGCAAATACGTTCAATCAGTCCGACATCCTTTCTATCGACCCGGATGCGAAAGTTCTCCTTCCGGATACGCTCACCTTTGCCGATCTGGATTCCGAGCTGAGCTATGATAACCTGAAGGATGGACAGGCCGCTGTCATCCACTACTCCTACGAAGGTCAGGATCTCGGCAGCGCGCCGATCCTCTTTTCCAGCATAACGCCCTTTGATTTCAGTGCAGAACCGGTTTCTGAAACGGAAAGCGCAGCCATCGCAACAGCGGATGGCTCTTCCAAGGCAGATGCGAACAGCGTACAAAGCAGCGCTTCTAATGCGCAAAGCAGCACAGACAGCTCCGGCACGGATGGCAATGCGAATGCTTCCAGTGCAAACGGTTCCTCCGGCACACAGGACGCCACGAGCGCGCAGGCTGGCACTACAGCGTCTGAATCCGTCGCTTCCACAACTTCTCCGACCGCAGTTTCCACACCGGGGGGAAATGTTATTTTCTTAAACGTCCGTAAGATTTTGCTTGCAGTCAGCATTGTCGCGGTTATCCTGATCGTCATTCTGGTGATCCGTTCCATTCTGATCGGACACAGCCGCAATCGCAAGCGCCGCGATATCATGAAACGACACCGCAACCGCAAAGATGAAATCATCGACTTCGACCGTTACACCGATCCCTTCGCGTAAGACACAGAACGGGATGCACAAAAATGCCGCAGACCATTTCTTTTGAAACCGGTCTGTGGCGTTTTTTCGTATTATTTTATTATATGGGCTCCCCGGCGTGTCTCCGATGTCAGCCCCCCGCCTCACCGTTTCCCGAGCTTTTCCTGCGCTTCGCGGTGTCTGTGCTCCTTACGCAGCTGGCGGATGTGATCTTTTCTCTCCATCAGGGCGGCAACCTCTTTCTCTCCGACCAGCTTCGTCGTCTTGACGGCGTAAACCATGTCATCTTCCGCTTTTTTCACGCGGATTTTTCCTTTCATCCAACCGTGCTTATCGCACCACGACAGGCTGTAATAGTGCTTGCCGTTTGGCGAGAACCAGCGGACTTTTTTGCGAAGGTTATGATGGCACAGATAACATCTGGTGGAGAGAACCTCTTTATCCGCCATCAACGCCTCCTTATCCGGAAACGGTCGGGAAATATATTTTGCATAATTATCGAATACGACATGCACCTCGCTGCGGTGATTTTCCGGCAGCTGGAACGTGTCGAAGGAAACCCGCTGCAATGCAATCGGGTCTTTGATCATCTGAAATACCCGTGCGGTATACACCGCGTCGCTGATCGCCCGGTGAAACGGAATATCCTTTGGAATCTGCAGATAATCTACTGCATATTCCAAGCTCCTTCGCACCTTCTGATCTTCGTAGGCGATGGAAAACAGCTTCTGAATATCATAGAACCGGACAGGTCCTTTTCCAAGGGGCTCCATACCGAAAAACCGCATATTTTTCTGAAGCTCCGTCAGATCCTGCGGTCCCCAGGTACCGAACATGAAATCCTCGCCACACCACGCCAGAAAGTCCTTCATCACGACATCAAATGTCCGACATCCGGAGAGATCTTTCATATGGATGCCGATCAGCTTTTCTGTAATATGGTGCATGGTATCATAAACCTGCGGACGGATCAGCTCCTCAAAGGTATCCACAATTTCCATCCGGCTGTTTAATTTTACCGCACCGATCTCAATAATTTCAAACGTAAGCAGTCTGTTGCGGGCATCGCGGCTATCAGACGCCTGATTCCATTCCAGATCCAGAACCACATAATCCATTGATTGTTCCTCCGCCCACTACAACATCGCCATCATAAAGTACAACCGACTGTCCGCAGGTAATTGCCCTCTGGGGCTCGTCAAAGACCAGATGAATGCTGTCCGGTCCGGTGATCTCTGCGTTCGCCCACTGCTCCTGGTGACGGTAACGGATTTTCGCCTTGATGCGCTGCGTGCCCGTCGGCACCTCGCCGCTGATCCAGTGGAAATCCTTCGCCGTCAGCTCCTTCGACCACAAATCCCGGTCGCGTCCAAGGACTACCGTATTGGTCTTTGGATCGATCCTGCACACATACATCGGCTCATGCAGGGCTAGTCCCAGCCCTTTGCGCTGTCCGATCGTATAGCAGATAATTCCCTTATGCTGCCCCAGCACATGTCCTTCCTGATCTACAAAATTGCCCGGCTCAAAGCTTTTGCCGGTGTATCGTTCAATAAATCCGGCATAATCTCCGTCCGGTACAAAGCAGATATCCTGGCTGTCATGCTTGCGCGCATTGATCAGTCCCTGTTCTTCCGCCATTTCCCGGATCTGCGGCTTCGTCATGCCGCCCAGGGGGAACAGCGTATGTGCAAGCTGCTCCTGCGTCAGGCTGTAGAGCACATAACTCTGGTCTTTCTTTTCATCGATGGCTTTTTTCAGGAGGAACTTTCCGTCCTGTTCTTCGATTCGGGCATAGTGTCCGGTTACAACGTAATCGTAATCCAGCTCCTTTGCCCGCTTCATCAGCTTCTCGAACTTCATATAACGGTTACAGTCGATACAAGGATTCGGGGTGAATCCGTTTTCATAGGCGCAGACAAAGCGGTCCATGATCTGTGTGCCGAAATCTTCCGTAAAATTGAACACGAAATACGGAATGCCCAGCTGACGTGCAACGCTTCTTGCGTCCTCCACGTCATCTAACGAACAGCAGGTATGCCCTTTTCGTTCGCAGCTGTCCTCTCCGGCAAACAGGCGCATCGTAACGCCCATACAATCATATCCGTCCCGCTTCATCAGCCATGCCGCAACGCTCGAATCTACGCCGCCGCTCATGGCAATCATCGCCTTTTTCATTCTCTGTCTCCGTTCTTTTTATTCCTGCCCTGCCTCTCCCGGAACTTTCCAGCTCATGCTTCTCAGGCTCAGGGCCAGTGTTGTCGTATTATGCAGCAGCGCGGATGTCGTAGGCTGAATCAGCCCGGTCACACCGGCTGCAATTAAACTGCCGTTGATGCCAAGGATTGCACGGTAGTTGACATGAATCCGACGCATCATTTCTTTGCTTAAGCGGCGCAGGTAAACCAGCTCCTGCAGGCTGTCCGCACCGACTGTAATATCCGCAATTTCCCGCGCAAGCTCCGAACCGTCGCTAATCGCAATACCAACATCCGCGGCAGAAAGCGCCGGGGAGTCGTTGATTCCGTCGCCGACCATGACTACCCTGCGTCCGGCTTCTTTTTCCTGCTGGACAAAGTTCGCCTTGTCCTCCGGCAGAACTTCCGCATGGTATTCGTCCACGCCGATCTGTTTTGCGATCGCCGCTGCTGTTCGCTCGCTGTCGCCAGTCATCATGACGATTTTTGTAAAGCCTTCCCGTTTCAGCTCGCGGATAACCTGTTTTGCCTCTTCACGCACCGGATCCTCAATACAGAGCACTGCTTCCAGTACGTTGTCAACTGCCAGATACAGATGGGAATACTGCAGCGGCAGCTCATCGAAACGCTGCTGATATTCCGGACGGATCCGGCACTTCTCATCTTCAAATACAAAGTGAGCACTGCCGATTACCACACGCTTTTCTCCAACATAAGAGGCAATGCCATGTGCAACGATATATTCCACCTTGGAATGTACTTCCTCATGTTCCAGATTACGCTCTGCCGCTGCACGCACAACCGCCTTTGCCATCGAATGAGGAAAATGCTCCTCCAGACATGCTGCCAGACGTAAAAGATCGTCTTCCTTTTCCTTACCGAATGTGACAACGGAATACAGCGTAGGCTGCGCTTTGGTCAGCGTACCGGTCTTATCGAATACGATGGTGGAAGCCTCGGAAAATGCTTCCAGATATTTTCCGCCCTTTACAGTGATCTTCGCTGCGTTTGCTTCCCGGATCGCTGTCAGGACAGTCAGGGGCATCGCAAGCTTTAATGCGCAGGAAAAGTCAACCATCAGTACGGATAACGTTCTGGTAACATTTCTTGTAAACAGCCATGTAAGAGCGGTTCCAAGGAAGGTATAGGGAACCAGCCTGTCCGCCAGATGCTCCGCACGTCCTTCTACTGCGGACTTGAGCTTCTCGGAATCCTCGATCATCGTAACGATCTTTTCGTAGCGGGTCGAGCCGGAAACCGCCTTGACCTCAATCGTCAGCTCGCCCTCTTCCACAACGGTTCCGGCATAAACGAATCCGCCCCTTTCCTTGCGTACAGGCTCGGATTCACCGGTCATGGAAGCCTGGTTGATCATCGCTTCGCCGTCTGCCACTACGCCGTCAAACGGAATGACGTTGCCGACATGGATCACGATATGGTCGCCCGGTACGACGGATGCAGCATCCACAAGGATTTCCTGATCCCGGGTCTTTATCCACACTTTTCCGACATTTAACGACATGCTGCGCGCCAGATCGCCGACAGACTTTTTATGTGTCCACTCCTCAAGGATTTCACCCAGACCAAGCAGGAACATAACCGATCCTGCGGTCTGGCAGTCCCGCCGCAGAATTGATACGGTAATCGCTGTCGCATCCAGAACCGGGACTTCCAGTTTTCCTTTGGAAAGGCATAGGACGCCTTCTTTTACATAACGGAAAGCTTTCCATATAGTATACACATTTCTGATCGGTAAGGGAAGCATGTATTTTGTAAATAACCGTTTTGCCACATGCCCGATCAGTTTTTCTTTATACTCTACATTCAGCGCACGTCCCGAACTGGAACGAACGGAATCCGGCAGCTGGACGTCTTCATAATGAAAGCTTTTCAGCGCCTCCATCAGTTCTTTTAATTCGCCGTCATACTCGATCACCGCATCCTGCGTCTGCTCGTATACGGTCGCTTTTGTTACACCTGGCTGTGCTTCCAGAAAATACTGTAGGGTGTCCGCCTGGTCAAAGCTCATTCTGGACTGCCCCATATGCACCCGGATTCGCCCGGGAATTTTGTGTTTGATTTTAAAGTTCATCTTATCTCCACTCCGCTGATACGCTTCGCGCTTTTTCAGAAAACGGGACTCCGTCAAAAAGGACGGCGCCGTCTCCGGCTCCGTCCCCCACTGCCCTGAATCAGGCTTCTTCTTTTACTTCAGCTTCCACTTCTTCTGCAGCTCTGTCTTCGTTGATCTGCTTTGCTTCTGCCAGAACATCTCCAGCGTTTTCCTGAACTGTTGTTACGGTCTTCATAACGCTGTCCTTTGCGCGAAGCGCTGCCGCGGTACACTGTACGTATGCTTTCTTCGCGTCTTTGCTGGAAAGGATCTTGATTCCGGCTGTTCCGAATAATACGCCTCCTAAAAATAAACCGATTTTCTTTGCATCAGATGCTTTCATCATGTTCGTTTCCTCCTTCGACCGGCGCAGGATATGTCTATACTACCTATCGTACGGCACGGCTTTCTTTGGTTAGTTATTATTAACCACGAACATGGTAGCACGCTTTTTTCCCTGTGTCAATTGCGACTTTATTCCTGCTTTCCGAACACAATCCGTTTCCCAATAAAAATGATCAGAAGCGCTGCAACGCCCACCAAAACGATTGTGCCGCCCGGCTTTAAGCCCAGATAAAACGCCGCAAACAGCCCGATAATCATGAACAGCACGTTCAAACCGACAGCGTACCATACAGTCTGTTTAAAGTTCTTTCCCAGCTGCATCGCACAAGCTACCGGAACGACCATCATCGACGATACCATCAACGCGCCTACTGTCCGTGCTGCAACCGAAACCGTCACTGCAATCATAATCGTGAAGATAAAATTGACGATGCCGACCGGCACGCCCGCCAACCGCGCGCTTCTTTCATCCAATGAAATATAAAACAGCTCTTTATATAGAAGCAAAAATAACACAAGCACCACAACAGACACCACGATGACTGAAATCATCTCGGCATCACTGATCGCCACAATGCTGCCGAACAGAAAGCTATTGAAGTTTGCCGAATTTTTCACAAAACCGGACAGCACACCCGCCAGACCAATTCCTGCTGACATGATAATGGATATCGACATTTCCGAATAGCGCGGAAGCTTTCTGCGGATCGCCTCAATGCCGAAGGACGCTGCCACACAGGCTGCTGCTGCGCCCGCCACCGGATTGACACCCAGCAAAAGTCCTGCTGCGACGCCGGCGAGCGACGTATGGGAAAGTGCATCGCCGATCATGGAAAGACGTTTGCAGACAACGACCATTCCGACGCAGGGCACAACCGCCGCCAGCAAAATTCCGACAACAAACGCCCGCTGCATAAACAGATACTCAAAAATTCTCATGCCTGCCCGTCTCCTTTCCCAGCTTCCTGTTTTACCCTTCCGTCCTCCAGCACCCAGATATCATCTGCATAGGACGATGCACGTTTGAGGTCATGCGTCACCATCAGAACGGTGATCCTTTTCTCCGCATTGATTTTTTTGAGCAGTCGGTAAAAGTGTGACGCATTTTTTTCATCCAATGCCGACGTCGGCTCATCCAGAATCAGAAGCTTCGGCTCGTTGACCAGGGCGCGTGCCAGGAGCACTCTCTGCTGCTGCCCGCCAGAAAGTCTGCCGATCAAACGGTTCTGGTATTCCTCCATGCCCACCTGCGCCAGCGCAGCTCTTACCTGCTGCCGCTCTTTTTTCCCCGCAAACCGGAACAATCCGATCTGCTTATATAAATTTGCGCGCACGATTTCTTCCACGGATGCCGGAAAATCCTTCCAGCCACCCATCCCGTTCTGGGGCACATAACTGATGCTCGACCAGTCTTTAAACTGTCGGATATCCTGCCCCAGAATCTCAATGCTGCCGTCGCCGCTGCCTTCTTCTTGATCCCCTTTGTGGCTTTCCCCGATCGGGAGCTCTCCTAATAAAAGCCTTAAAAGCGTCGATTTTCCTGCCCCGTTTTCTCCTGCGAGAATCGCCAGCCGCCCTTCTTTCAGGCAAAGGCTGACGCCGTCCAGCACATTTTCCTTTCCATAGGAAAAGTGCAGATTTTTGATTTCTATCGCATTCATATGTCTGCTCCTTACCGCAAAGCTTCTGTCAGCTGCTGCAGATTTTCTTCCATGACGGAAAAATAATCTCCGCCGGTTTCTTCCTGTCTGTCGCTTAGGCCTTCCAGCGGGCTGAGGGTCAAAAGCTTCACGCCGGTTTCCGCCGCTACCGTTTCCGCCGTCCTCGAGCCGGACAGCTCTTCAAAGAAAATCGCACGGACGTTGTTTGCCCGGACAAAATCGATAATATCTGCCATCCGTCCCGGGTCGGGTTCGGAATCCGGCGACATGCCCTCGATGCTCACCTGCGTCAGGTTATAACGCCTGCACAGATATCCATACGCCTCATGCGCCACAACGATGTTTCGCTCCGACAGATTTTCCAGCGTCGTCTGATAGGTTTTGTCCAGCTCGTCGAGCTGTTTTGCCCATTTCTCATAATTTGCCTGATAGTCTGCGCTATGCTCCGGATCCGCCTCAGAAAACGCTTCGCAGATATTTTGCATTTCCTGTTTTGCGTTCATCGGGTCCAGCCAAACGTGGGGGTCGTACTCGCCGTGCTCGTGGGCGTCATGACCGTCCGGTGCGGCGACAACAGTGTGGTCGGCGGCATCGTCTTCATACGCGGCCGCATTGCTCACAGCGGCGTCTTCTTCACCCGCATGATCGTGACCGTCCTCATCAGCATGCGCGATCCCATGGTCATGACTGTCCTCTTCGTCCTCATCGGCATGCACAGCCTCATGGTCATGGCTCTCCTCTTCCTCTGCGCTGCGCAGCAGGCTCACTCCCTGCGACGCTTCCACGGAAATCAATTTTTTATTGGAAAGCCCCGCCAGAACGTCTGAAACCCAGTGCTCCATCCCAGCACCGTTATAGATAAAAACGTCCGCCTGCTCCATCCGGGTAATATCCTTTGTGGACGGCTCCCAATCGTGGGGCTCTGTACCGGACGGCACCATGCAGGTCACCTGGACGTGCTCGCCGCCGATTTTCTGTGCGAAATCGTACATCGTATAAAAACTCGCCATCACCTGCAGCTTGTTGGGATCCACTGGTTCGTCAGGAGTTTCCGTGCCGCAGCCGACAAACACTGTGGTAAACAGTAAGCACGCGCAGAGCGCCAACGCCACACGACGCAGGATGCCGCTTTCCGATACCCGTGTGCAGCGCAGCTGCGGCATTCTGATGCCGGAAATCACAGCATGCTTCCCGCATTGCTTTTTTCTATTCATCCTCATTTCTGTCCTGCAGTCCTTCCTGTGTTTCCCTGAATTTGCGGCACTCCCGACAGCAGCCGTAAAAGATCAGATGCGAGGAATCCAGCGCAAAGTCATGCTCTTTCAGGATATGTTCGGAAAATCCATGGAGCTTGTTACATTCCAGAGGAATGATCTTCCCGCACTGCAGGCAGACAAGTCGCCCCGGGCTGCCCGGCCTCAATTCTCCGATATAGCGGTACTGCGCGCCTGCGCCGTCCACTGCCGGAATTTTGATCACGGCGTTCTCCTCTGTGAGACGGTCGAGAGCCCGATAAACCGTCGTCTGTCCAACGTGAATTCCTTCGGCTTTGAGACAGTCCATACACTGTTCCGCCGTCACAAACCGGTCGCCGTGTTTTTCCAGGCAATCCCGGATCAGCTCCTGTTGCTTCGTTCTGTATCTGACACGTTCTGCCATTTTTCTCCCCCTGTGAACCACTGCGGCATCCGCGCATACTCCCGCACGGCGATATCCAAAACCGCCGCGGTTCATTTTGAAATTAAAAATCATTTTCAATTTATTATATCGACTTTTTCCATCGTGTCAAGGGAAAAAACTGGGAAATGTCACGAGTAAACCAAACCGTTGTCTGATTTCACTGGTTTTTTTGAGAAAATAACGGCTATTATTCTTTTGAGACTTATAGTATCATTTAATTAGAATGAAACATTGGGCAAAAGGACTAAAACTCTGATACACGGCACACCTTTCGCCCTACATCCAAACAGAACAATTCCAAGGAGACTTTGCCTATGAAAAAGAAAAGAATTTCCGCCTTTTTTCTGACGATCGCTCTTCTTTCCGGCTCTCTTTCATCGACCGCCTATGCTGCCACCTGGTATATGGAAGACGGTGACGTCATCGTGAGCGCTTCTGAGAGCGGGCAGACCGTTTCCCAGAACAACAATACCATAGGAGATAACGATCCGACCTTTACCAATCGGGATTCCGATGTTGCTTCCGACAGCACCATTACGATCACAACCTCCGATGACGCGACAGCGAACATCACGATTGAGGACATCAACCTGAAGCATTCCCAGGAATCTGCCATTGATGTCAAAGGCGACTCCAAGGCAGACATCACGGTTCGCGGTACGAATACGATTAACCGCAAAGACGAATCCTCCCCGTCCATGATCCATGTCAGCGATGGTGATCTCACCCTGCGCGGCGACGGTTCCCTCACGCTATCCGGCTGGACCGATGGCGCTAAAATCGGCTCCAATGGATACAGCAGCGACACCGGACAGGGAGAAGAAGATTTTACCGGTTCTATCCACATCACCGATGATGTAACAATCTCCGCAACAAGAGAATACTATAATCCTTCCGATACCGGCTCTGCAGCTATCGGTTCCGGCGAAAAAGGCAATTTTACCGGCACGATTACCATTGATGGAAATGCAAAAGTCAACGCAGATGCCACCTGGTGTGGTCCCGGCATCGGCTGCGGAGAAAAAGGAGATTATAACGGGGATATTATCATCGGCGGCAATGCTGAGGTTACTGCCTCCGGAGGTTCCGCATCCGCCGGAATCGGCAGTGGATGGGACAGCACCTTTTCCGGCGGAACAATCACAATAAAGGATAATTCCAAAGTTACCGCAATCGGCTCCAACGGTTTTTCCCAGAACACGTCCTGCAGCAATCCTGCCATCGGTGCTTCTGAAAAAGCCAATCCGGATTATAACCCTGCCAAAGCCCCGATGAACGGAACCATTACCATAACAGATAACGCCCAGGTAAAAATCGGCAGTGACACCAAATTCGGCACTTCCAGAACTCCCCTGATCGGTGAAGCTTCTTCTGAACCGACCGGAACCGGTAAAATCGAAATTTCCGGCAACGCGGCTGTCTCCAATATCGACGGTTCTTCCGATATCGCCATTGGCGGCGGTACAGCTTCCAGCACAATCGATATTTCTATTGGAGCAAATACAAATATCAACGGAACAAAAGGCTCGGATATTCTCGATGGCAAAAGCAGTAATGTAAAGCTCAATACGGTAAAAACGCCGACCCTTGTGCCGGAATCTGCTCCGGCAGTTGAGCCTGTTGCTTCTGTTTCCAACGGTTTCAGACAGACCGAAAGCTCTGCTGTCTCTACAGAAAGCTTTTGTCATTCGGTTACCCTCTCTCTTCCGTCCGCAGGATTGTCGAACTTCTCTTTCTGCCCGGCATGCGGTAAAAAAGACGGCAAAGATTTCCTGTCGCCGGTTTCCGATGTTTCCGCACAGGCTGTAACCGGAACGCTTCCTGCCGGATCACCGGTTCTCTGCATCGGCACGCTTGACAACGGCGTAGGCATTATGTCCGCAGCAGTGATCAAACATCACCGGGCAGTACAGCCGACCGGCATCGTGCGCTTTACCGTTCCGGCTTCCCTGCTTGCAGGACACCGTCTGGTTGCGCTTCACACTGACGGCACGCAGTCAGAGATTGTAATGACGCCCGACAATGCGCAGACTTTGAGTTTCGAAGTCAATTATGCTGCAAACGGCAACGACAGCGCCTTCCCGGTTCGCATGATTCTCCTGCTGTCGGAAGCTTCTTAATCTGCCAATACCTTTTGGACAGTCGGGCGCTGGTTCCCCCACCTTTTCCAGCGCCCGTTTTTCCCCTCATATCGCAGAGGCGAAGCATTTTTCATCAAGATGCTTCGTCTCCCATAACAAACATACCGCCCGGCAACTCTTCTTACAAAAGCTGCCGGGCGGTATGTTCTTATTCATGACAATAGAGTGCTCGCAGAGCGTGCATTCTATTGTTTCATCAATACACAAATCGTCTTAATTTCAAATGGCTTAAATTCCAGTGCAATTTCCTTTTCATCCGGAAGCGTTTCGATTTCCTCTTCCAGCAGATTCGTCAGCATGATTTTTTTGCCGGTTTCTGTCAGATGAAGCTTTGTCCGCACGGAAGTTCCCTCCGCTTCATAGAGACGCAGCCCATAGCCGTTTCCATCCTCCATCGGCTTGATCGCCTCCACGATAACATTCGGTGCATCCACGGTGGCGAAGGATTCCAGCTCTTTTCTGCCGGGCATAACAACCGGAGCAATGTTCAGCTCGTATGCAGGCTGTACGACTGCTTCTGCGCCAAAGCCGCCGTTATGCGGAAGCAAGGCATAAGTGCATTCATGAATTCCTTTATCGCCTCTGTAGTCCGGACGGCAGCCGCCTTTGTGCAGCGACAGCCAGATGCGTCCATTTTCCACGCTGACGCCATATTTGCAATCGTTCAAAACTGCAATGCCGTATCCAGGTTCAGAAAGGTCTGTATATTTATGATTGGAAACCTCGAACTTCGCCTTTTCCCAGGACGTGTTGCGGTAAGTTGCACGCTCGATATACCCAAACTGAACTTCGTGTTTCGCAAAACGGCTCTGAACCGAAGTGTCAAACGCTGTCTTTAAGAAGCGGTGGTCATCCTGCCAGTTCATCACCGTTTCAAAAACGATTCTTCTATCCTTACTGTAAAATACCATATCCTGCTGCAGGCTGCTGTTTTTCGTCAGCTGATATTCACTCCGGATCCGCAGTTCAACCGCTCCGCAGGAAATGACCTCACGGTTCAAAAGCTTCGCACAGTCTCTCCATTTGTCCGCGATATCCGCATCCAGATCCCAGTTGTCCCAGGAATCCGGCACATCCTCCGCCACAAGGAACGTATTGAGTGCATAGCCCTCTCCCTTTAGCTGTCTGCCGTTTTCACGGTCGATCAGGGATGAAATGTAACCTCTTTCATCAAAGATCACATCGTAGTAAGGCGTCTGCAGATGATCGCCGTCCAGGACAAACGCAGCTGCCGCCTCACAGCCAGCGTTTTCAACAGGCGCTCCACCCACCAGCGCTACGCTGCGGCTGCCAAATGCCGGAACGTTCAGTCCATCTACCGCGAGGTAGTCCTGCCCATCCAGCCTTTCAACGATCTGCTGTCCGTATGTGCTGTCGATGTGGCTGTCTTTTTCAATCGGCAGATAAACCGTGTCTTTCCGGTCGAAGGAAAGGGTATTGTAAATCGTCCGAAATACATGATCTGCGCCATCTGCCGCGCTGTTTTCCTCTGCCATGTCTGCAAGCAGTTCCTTTGTCTGCTTTATCGCTTCCTCGATCACATGCCCAGTCTGTGCCAGCGATTCATCGTGCACACGCGGAATACAGGTTCCGGGCAGGATGTCATGGAACTGGTTCAGCAAAAGAAGCTCGGTCAGAGGTGCAATCGCTTCCCCGCTGATCGTTTTGCCCGACTGCAATGCAGAAAGGACGGTCATATATTCCAGATTTCGAAGGGCAATCTCCGCTTTCCGGTTATTTCTCTTGATCTGGTGCTGATTGGTCAGCGTGCCGCGGTGCAGCTCGAGATACAACTCCCCTGCATAAACGGAAGGACGGAAGCTCTCTTTTTCCAGCTTCTGCATGAAATCACCGACACGGATATGCTCCGTTCTGGGCAGCCCCTCTACATCCTTTAATCGATTTGCAATTTCCACCATTTCAAATTCCGGACCGCCGCCGCCATCTCCGAAGCCGTAGGAAAGCAGTCTGCTGTCCGTCACATTTTTATCCTTGATACCGTAGCCCTTGCAGCCGTTGACGCATTCCAGAAGCTGCTGCGCATCCGGCCAGATATGGGTACGGTTTGTATGAGTAAATACCCTTGTACCGTCAATTCCTTCCCAATAAAACGTATCATACGGGAACTCGTTCGTATCGCCCCACGCCATCTTCGTCGTCAGGAAATAATCCACCCCACAGCCTTTCATGATCTGCGGCAGGGCTGCGCTGTAGCCAAACGTATCCGGCAGCCAGAAGCAGTTGGAACGATAGTTAAATCTGCTCATCGTATAGCGCTGTCCCCATAAGAACTGGCGCACCATAAATTCACCGCCGGGAATATTGCAGTCGCACTCTACCCAGACGCCGCCGTTTGGCTCGTATCTGCCCTCGGCAATCCGTTTTTTCATCCCTTCAAAAATGGCAGGATAATACTGTTCCATCCAGGAGGTATGCACCGCGGAGCTCTGAATAAATTTATAATCCGGGTACTGATCCATCAAAGACAGCTGGTTTGCATAGGTTCTCGCGCACTTTTCCACCGTCTCATCCAGATGCCACAGCCATGCGGTATCCATATGGGAATGCCCGATCAGACCTGCAAAGCCTGCATGCGGTCCGTTGCGGTCGGACAGAACCTTCTGTAAAACAGCGTCCGCTTTCTGCGCTTTTTCATGCCATTCGACAGGATCTGCGAGGTCGATATCGTAGTCGATGATCTCGTGCACTCTTAACAGCGCACGGACCGCATCCCCTCTGCGGAACTGCTCCTTGGAAAGGGATTCCGCCATCTGGTTTACAATGTGCAGATCGTAGAAGAAGTTGCAGACGATCTCGTCTTTTACACAGATATCCACATGATCGTAAGCGATCTCGAATACCTCGTCACTTTCCTCAAACGGCTGCGTGCCGCGCACATAATGATGCGAATAATATTCCAGCGCGATTTCCAGCTGCTCGCCCGCTGCTTTTCCCTTTGTCAGCAGGTCGCAGTAATGATATCCGTAGCTGTTCTGAATTACCTTAAAGGTGAAGTTCCCATAGGGCTTTTTGTCAACCCAGAGCATCCCCTCATAGCCCTTGATCTTCGGAAAGATAAAAAGTGTCTGTCCTGCCAGCTTTTCCGGTATGGTATAATCCCCCAGAAACCAGCAATACAATCCCTCCTCCAGCCACTTTCGTCCCTTTTCGCACGGACTAAACAGCGCCCGATCCGGCACCTCATGCACCGGCTTTTTCGTCGTCCAGACGCTCATTTCCACCTGATCCACCGGAATGAACATCCGGTCATGCAGCATTTCTTCCAGACGTTTTAATTTCCGGAATGTTTTCTCCATTTGTGTCTCTTCGTACATACCTTTTACTCTCCCCTTTAAAATTTATGGTGTTGTTTTTTTATTTTCTTTCCCGTTACCTCTTTTCTCAGTTCTCTGCGGCGAAGCGATTGCACTGTTTTTTCAAATTTTATATAATGAATTATGCAACGAAAAAGAAGTCCGATTCAAGGTTTACAGCATTTTCCCTTTTAAAGAGCTGTCAACCGACACTCGTGAACGATACGAATGGAGCTTTCCCCTTTATGAAACAGGAACTTACAAAACCTTCATCCCTCCGCGCCATTTCCATGCTGGCGGTTTTTACATTTCTCTTTTTGAGCACAGAGTATTTCTATGTCAACCAGATCGCTCAAAACGCCTCCAGCGCCCGGACGGTGAACGTCCAGAATTATGCGCTCGGTATCAGTGCGATCGGCTTTTGCCTCTATCCTCTGCTGTTTCGGTTTTTTCGCGATCGCCTGCACAGCGCTGTGTTTTTCACACTTACAATGCTGGCAATCGTCTGCTTTGTAATCCTTGGCAGTCCTGTTCCGCCCGGTCTTCTGACTGCCGTCGGAATGCTTCTGTTTCTGGTTCTCGGCATCCTCGGCAGCGCAGTGCATTACCATTTTCTTTGTGAAATTTCTGACAAAAAATATTTCGCACGCATGGTTGGCATTTCCTATGGGTTTGCTATCCTGCTGCAATTTCTAAACAACAGTCTGATTTCTTCTGCCCTGGCAGAACAGCTGCTGCTTTGCGCCGCGTTACTTTTTATCGTATTTTTCCTGTTCCGGTTTCAGCACCGGAAGGCAAGCCGCAGCTCCCAGATGCCGGACACTGCAAATTCCAGCCCTCAGGTGTCCGATGTGACAAATCCCTGTCCACATATGTCAGACACGTCAGCTTGCGTCTCTTCCGGCAGCACCGACCCACAGCATAAGCTCCCTGCTCCATCTGCCTCCGGTGCCCTGCCGCAGCTCGTTTTGCTGATCTTTCTCGTCATTTTTATGACCTGTATTTTCAGTACACTGGACAACACCGTTACACTGGGACACGCAGACGGAACCATGGATATCGGTCAGTGGCCTCGTATCCTGCTCGCCTGCAGCGGACTTGCTGCCGGATTTTTGTTTGACCTCCATAACAGACGTTTCATGAATCTCATCATGTACTGCATTATGATGCTTTCCACGCTCAGCGTCGCAATCCTGCAGCTTGGCGGTTCTTTCCTGATCGGACTGATCGTCTTTTACCTGTCCTCCGGATTTTTCGTCGTATTCTTTACGACCTCTTTTCTGGCGCTGTCCGAAGATACCCGCTGCCCGCGCCTCTGGGCAGGAATGGGGCGTGCTGTCAACAATGCGGGCGCTGCCCTGGTCTCAAACCTGTCTCTCTCCCTGATCGCATCGAACAGCAGCATCACGCTGATTATCACGGCTCTTGTCCTGTTCGCAACGGTAAGCATTTTGATCGCAGCCTATAGCATGTTAAATGCGCCGGGCGTACAGACTGAGACAGGCGGCACTATGACTCACAAAATGCAGGCAACTTGCGAAGCGAACGCGATCCATAACACAAAGGCCGCCCTCGGCAACGATTCGTCCGCCTCTACGGTTTCGGACATTTCCTCCGATCCGGATTATCCACAGAACACTCCCAATGCAGACCCGTTTTCCACATTTTCCACGGCATTTTCTCTGACTGACCGGGAACAGTCTGTTTTTGACCAACTCGTCAACACAGAAAAGAGCATCCAGGAAATCGCCGACAGCCTTTTCATCTCCCGAAGAACCTGTCAGCGCTATATCACATCCATTTATGAAAAGGTCGGTGCAAAATCCCGGATGGGACTGTACCAGTCCTACATCGAATGGCAGCGCAAAAACCTGTAACCGGAGCTGAAATTATATTTCCCTAAGTCTCAGGAACCAGCTCTTTTAAAATATCCGAATACGTCACAAGCCGGACATTGCCAAGATGTTCGGCTTTTTCTATGCAGCCCTGGGTGAAACCGGTCTTGGCAAACAGATAAAGGAAGGTCTGATCATAATGAAACAAATGGCTACGCTCAACAAGCGTATCCAACACACCAACATCCACTTTTTCATTCGTCCATTTGCATTCTCCAAACAAAGCTGCCTGCCGATCCTGCTCTGCCATAATGTCGATCTCCGTCTGGCTTCTGGTACGCGGATCTGTTCCCCACCAACGTCCCAGCTCCGAAAAATCAACCGGGCTTTTTCCTTTCAGCAGCAATGCCCAGAGATACTGCGAACAGATATCCTCAAAAATATGTCCCATATAATCTGACAAGTGCGGCTCAATCCGCCTGTAAGCCAGTTCCACCGCGCCACGGGCGATGATCGAATTATTTTCCGGAACAAAACGATACCAGAACCGAAACATATTATCCTCGATCGAATAAATTGTTTTGCGCGTCGTTTTTTCTCCATAAGGAACTTCCTTACGAATAATACCAAGTGCAATCAGATTTTTCACATAGGTCGAACAAACATTGGAATCTTCCCCTACTTTCGTCGAAATCTCAGCCATCCGGGATGCCCCTGTTGCTATCGCTGTAATAATTGCATTGTAAATAGCAGGTTCCCGTACCTCCTGCTTCAGCAGACTGGAGGGTTCTTCATAAATTGCGGAGTTCGGATTTAAAAAGGTATTTTTAATATTTTCCTCCACACTCTGATGATCATTCATCTGTAAAAGGTACTGTGGCGTACCTCCTGCAACTCCATACATCAAGGCTTTTTCTTCCGGGCTGAAATACTGGCAATAACGACAGGTTTCCGCAAAATCAAACGGCTGTATTTTCATCTGGGCAGTGCGCCGTCCGTACAGGGGGGCTTTATATGCCAAAACCTGATCCTCCATATAGGACATCGAGGATCCGCAGAGAATCAACATCAGTTTTGAAGCTTCTTTATATTTATCAATCAACAACTGTAATGTGGAAGCAAGGCTTTTGGAAGCGCGCGCCACATACGGATATTCATCGATCGTCAGAATGACCCGTTTCTTTTCTGCCAGTCGGAACACATATTCCAGTGCCGCCTGAAAAGAAAGAAAGGACGTCTCAGCCTCTATCCCGCTGCTGTATTCCATAATACTTTTGCTCAAGTTTTCAAGATTTTGTTTTTCACTGCTTTCAACACCCATAAAATAAATCGCATCTTTATCCTGAATAAAACGACTGATCAAAGCAGTTTTTCCCACACGCCGTCTGCCGTAAATAACAGCGAACTCAAAATGATCCGAATAAAACAGCCGCTCCAGCGTCTGCAGCTCTCTTTCCCGTCCGATAAACATTCTGCCGTACCTCCTGTTTCTTTCATCATAGTATCGAATTACGGTTTAGTCAATTACGATTTACTAAAGTATGATTCGATAAATTGCATTTTTCTCAAATTACCGACTCAAATCGATTCCTAATCCACACTTCTCCCTATTTTCCCCTGGCGCACCAGCGCCAAACCGCATTTTTCGCCGTTTTGGCGCGCATACGGCATACCCGGATGACCGCCCGACGCGTAGACTGAAGGTAACAATAAAACTGCAAAACGGAAAATGCCCGCCTGACGCAAACCGCAGCGCAGCGTTCAATGCAGTCGCATTTTCCTTCGGAAAACAAGGAGGACTCTATGAAGCAGTGTGATAATGGTCATTTCTATGATGAAGCAAGATTTGAAAGCTGTCCGTATTGCAAGGAGAATACAGGGATCGGAAAGACGATGGCTGCAGCGGATATCGGCAAGACAGTGGCTGCCTTTCCGGGCAATCCTGCTGCTGCAGCTGCGACAGCCTTCGACAGCGGCAAAACAGTCGCTGTGATGAAAAAGAAAATCGGTATTGATCCGGCAGTCGGCTTTTTGATCTGCATCGAAGGTCCACACCGCGGAACGGATTTCCGTCTCGTTTCAGGAAGAAACTTTATCGGACGGGCTGCCGCGATGGATGTTTCCCTGCCGGATGATGATACCGTATCCCGTGAAAGTCATGCACTGGTCACTTACGATGTAAAACACAACACCTTTTCCCTTTCGCCCGGGCAGGGACGCGGCATTACCTACTGCAACGATGAACAGGTCGAAATGGTTCATCCGCTCAAAGCATACGACATCATCGAGGTCGGAAAAAGCCGACTGCTTTTCCTGCCTCTTTGCAGCGAACAGTTTCAGTGGAGTGAGGAATAGCTCATGTTCTTTTTTAAAAAGCGAAAAAAAGCACAGACTCAGCAGCAGCCATCCGAACCAGCACCGGAGTCGCTTTGCGTTACCACCGTTCTGACCCCGGAAAAAACTTCCATTCTGGAAATTGCAAACCTGCAGGGGCTCGGACAGCGTGAACAGCAGCAGGATGCCTTCGGAATCTCTCCGGCAGACCGCTATGAAACAGACGGGATTTTAGCCGTTCTCTGTGACGGCATGGGCGGAATGGCGGAAGGACAACGGATCGCCTGCCAGACGACCGCCTGTCTCCTGAATGCTTTTCCATTTCCGGAACCAGCCGTCACGAGCGTGCCAAAGCTGATTTCCGCATGTACCCAAACTATCTATCAGCAGTTTTACGGCCATGGCGGCTGCACCCTTGTCGCTGCCTGGATTTCGGGAAATCAACTGCACTTCTGGAGCGTCGGAGACAGTGACCTTTTTCTGCTCCGGGAACATCAGCTCTATGCATTAAACACCCGGCAGGAATTTCAAAAGGACCTGCTGCTGCGTTCCTTTCACGGCGCATTTCCCATCGAGGAAGCTTTTTCTGACCCACAGGCAGGCGCACTTTCCCAATATATCGGGAAGGAGGAGGTCACGCCGGATCGCACCTACATTCCACTTTCCCTTTTCCCGGGGGACGTCCTGCTCTTATGCTCCGACGGAATCAGCGATCCGCTGACCCTGAAACAAATCCGCGAGGCGATGGAGCTTCCGGTTCAGGACTGCTGCAGCGCGCTTGAAACAGCAATCCGAAAAGCCGCACTTCCCACACAGGATAACTATACCGCAATCGTTTTACATTATTACGGGGAAAAGGAGAATACTGAATGAAAACCAAACAACTCTCTTCTAAACAGCTGATCGCCCTTGTGCTAATCCTGATCGGCGCTGTCTCATCCATTTTCGGCATCACAGGGCTGACCAAAAGCTCCTCTGAGGATCCCTATGAATCCAGAAACGGTATCGTCATGGTCTATGCGACAGTCTATGACAACGAAGGAAACAGCGAAGCCGGAATGGGAACCGGCTGGGCCATCGGCACGCCCGGACAGCCGATTCAGTACATCGTGACAAACGGGCATGTCGTCAATAAAGCCTATACCTATCCCCGCTATGATTCCAGTCTTTACGGAGGGGAAATTGATGTCTTTTTTTCCGCAGCGGAAAACGACTATGTAAAAGCCAAGGTCGTCTACTTTTCCCCTCAGGAGGAAAAGGATATCGCCATCCTGCAGCTGCCCTCCCCGACGGATAAACGGACTGCCCTGACGCTGCGCGACTCCGGCGACATCAAGATCGGCGACACCGCCTACGCGCTCGGCTATCCCGGCAATTCCTCCCAGCGTCAGGATTTTGCCACCTACGATATAGACGATATTACAATCACCCGAGGCATCATCAGCAAACGTACAACCACCTCTTTTTCCACCTATGAGGCATTTCAAATGGACGTTTCCATCGCTCCCGGCAACTCCGGCGGTCCTCTGGTCGATGAAAAAGGAAACGTAATCGGTATCAACGTTGCAGGCGCCATTGATCCCAATACCGGGCTGAGCCTTGGCATGAACTATGCCATCATCATCAACGAGCTGACGAAAATCCTGGATGTTGAGCGCATTCCCTACACGTTTTCGAGCTCTGGTTTTTCCCTGTTCCACGGTCCCGGCAGTGCTGTGCTGCTCCTACTCGGCATTCTGTTGATCGCAGCGGGCACGTTTTTCTTCTGGAAGGAAAGGAAGGCTGCAGCCAGCGTTACAAATAACCGCAGCGGCCTGGCAGATCGAAACAGCGGTCTGGCGAATGGCTCAGCAAGCGGCTTAAACGGCAATCCTGTACACTCCGGTGCGGCAGGCAGCTCCGGCGCTCATGCGATCCTGCGTGGAATGACCGGCAGCTACGCAGGGCAGAGCTTCGACCTGCTCAAGGGAAAGGTTACCATCGGCAGAGATCCTACGTTCTGCAACATCGTTTATGAAAAGAGCACGCCCGGCATCAGCAGCCGCCACTGCCAGCTTTCCTACAATCCGGGGGAAAGCTGCTTCGTCCTGACCGACCTCGGTTCCTCCTATGGAACCTTCCTTGGAAATGGGAAAAAGCTCGCCCCGAACGTCCCCGAAAAGCTCTATGCCGGAGATACGTTCTTCCTCTGCGATCCCTCAAACCGTTTTCTCGTTGCGAAGGAATAATAGAATGCACGCTCTGCCAGTATTCTATTGTCATGAATAAACGAGATTTGTGTCCGCGCGCACTTGGCACAAACTCGACATGCACAAAAAGCGTGCGCAGAAATGAGAGAACCTATGACTGCATCTGATACGATTTCTACCCAAACAGGGCTTTCCTGTGCGGCTCTCCTTGAAACGCGGCTGGTCGAGCTCTCCCCCGATACGCTTTCTTTTCCCGAAGCTGCCGTCTTTTACCATCTGATGGCAGATGGGCGGCTGCAAAAAGAGACTTCTCTCCCGGTACTTTTGCCGGGGGAGGGCGGCCTTGTCTGCTGCGGAGATTTTTATATTGAACCTTTGGAAATCCAGATTGAATTTTCAAAAGCCAACAACGCGACAGACTGGCTCGTAGGGCTGCTGTTTCGCCATACGGAACGCATCCGCAGCATCGATGAGACGCTTTTCGTCCTGACCTGCATCAGCCGTCCCGATGCGATCTCGCCAGCCTTTTCCTAATACACCGGAACATTTTACAACTGTCTATCATCAAAAGCCGCTTTTGCGGCGGAATGTGAGGAATTATGAATCCCGAACGTATCTGTTACGGCTGCTTTTCCGAAAAAGAACCCGGCACGGTCTGCCCCGTCTGCGGGTTCGATGAAACAAAGCAGCAGCCCTATCTCGCCCTTCCTCTGGGCACAATTGTAAACGGTCGCTACCTGATCGGCAAAGTCCTCGGCATCGGCGGCTTCGGCATTACCTACCTCGGCTTTGACCTGACCCTCGAAATCAAAGTCGCCATCAAAGAATATATGCCCTCCGCCATGGCTACCCGGAACACCGACCGCTATACTGTCGTTCTGACCAGTCATCAGGAAAAGGATTATCAATCCGGAATGGAACGTTTTCTGGAGGAAGCACGCATTCTGGCAAAGCTCCAGAACACACCGAATATCGTTTCCGTCCAGAACTATTTCCGGGAAAACAACACCGCATACTTCGTCATGGAATACGTGAACGGCACCAGTCTAAAAGCCTATCTTGCTGCGCACGGGGAAAAAATTTTCTGCGAAGAAGCATTGAAAATCCTGCTGCCTGTTATGAACGCGCTCGTTTCTGTCCACTCCATGCAGCTTTTACACCGGGATATCAGCCCGGACAACATTTACCTGACCGCCGACGGTGACAGCAGGCTTCTGGACTTCGGCGCAGCGCGCTTTGCTTCCGGTGATGGGAAAAGCGTTTCCGTTATTCTAAAGCATGGCTATGCCCCGGAGGAGCAATACTCTTCCCATGGAAATCAGGGACCCTGGACAGACGTTTATGCCATGGGTGCAACGCTTTACCGCTGCATCACCGGAGTTCTTCCGCCGGATTCCATCGAACGGATTCACGGCGATACGCTCAAACGCCCCTCCGAGCTTGGCATCTCCATTTCCCCTGCCATCGAACAGGCGATTCTGAAGGCGCTCAGCATCCGTACGGAAGACCGCTTCATGAGCATGGAAGCCTTTATCTGCGCGCTGAACGGGGATGTCGCAACTGCATCGGCACAATCGCCATCCCCCGGATCAACGGCAAACGCACCGCAGCCATATTCCGGCGCGGTGTCTTCCCGACCTGCCACATTTTTTGCTGTCCTGTCGGCACATCTGAAACAAAATCCGCTTCTGGCAGTCGCTCTTGGCGGCGCTTTGGTCGCGGTAGTCGCCCTCGTCCTCTTTTTGCCCCTTTCCGGAAAGTCCGGAAAAAATACCAGCTATACAAACTCTGCTTCGTCCATGAATCCTTCTTCTGCATCTGCACCTCCCGGTTCGGATACGCCGACGCCCTCTCAAACCCCGCCCGGGCAGGATTCAGACGCACCGGACGATTCTTCTTCCGGCGATTCAAACGACAGCATCGGTACAGAAGTTGTCACCTATGATCTCGGAATTTTAAATGCTACCATCGACGTTCCGGCAGAGTATAGCGTTTCAGATGATGGTTTTACTTTTACCAACAATGCCAGAAACTGCCGGATCGAAACCAGCTTCAACTGGGCTACAATTGTTCCGATCTATTCCCTTGCCGACATCGAAAACTACCGGGAGGATATTGTTTCCTCCTACGCAGAGGGCTACGGTCTTACCGACGCCATGATTCTGACCGCAGGACCGGACGATTTCGGCGGACAGTCCGCTTACCAGATTTTCTTCCAGGGAACAGATTCCAGCCAGACCACCCTGCAGCATGTACTGCTTGCAGTAGAAGGAAGGAATGACTTTGGCGCATATCTGCTCGTCGGCTCCTATCCAAAGGATTCCGAAACAGACCACACACAGATTTACAACAGTCTGACATCCTTTCGTATAAATGGTCCTGTGGATATTACCTACGAGCGCTATTGCGACACCGCTGCAGGCATCCAATGCATCACGGATTCCACTCAGATCAGCAGCACAAGACGCAGCAGCTTTACGCTTCCAAACGGCAACAGCGGAACCGCCCTCCTTCTTTTCCTTTCCTCCAACGAAGAGGAATATATTGAGGTGGAGCAGGGACTTTCTGCCGGAAAAAACGCAGACGAATGTATTGCTTACCTTTCCGGCATCTGGGAAGATGTCTCCGGCGCTTCCCTTTCGGAGATCATGACAGAAAGCCGTGAAGACGATATTGTCTGGCAATTTCGGATCGTTTCTCACGATTCTGATATTTCTATCTTCGCTGCAGCTGATATCGACGGTGTCCCCTATATCGTCGGTGCAAGCACATCCGAAGAAAATATTGATAACTCCAGCAATGTGCTTGCCGAAATAATAGGCACGCTGCGTCCGCTGTAAGTCTGCAGCATTGAAAAAAGCAAAAAACGCCAGTTTTCATTGGAAAATGTAATAGGAGGGCTCTCTCATGTTCACGCTCAAACAGGATCTAGGCTGTCCGCGGCGTATGACCGTCTATGCGATTTTTGATATTCTGGATCGCCTGAAAAGCTCCTATGACCAAGTTATGACCGGTGATATTCAGGCGCAGGTTTCCGTATTTGGCAAAGAATGTCTCTGTGCCTTTGCAGTTACGGAAAGCTCTCTGGATACCTCAATTCTCCACATCACTCTCCTGCAGCCGATTTCCGACATGACAAAGGAGGACGAGCAACTCGTCCTCCTCTATCTCATGGAACATATTCTTCTTCATATTGATGAAGTTCTGGTACACTGAAAATCATTTTTGTCTAGCTTTCGATAATACCACATGTTTAACAGTGCCGCAAATATCCACGCCAGCGGATAGGCCATTGCCAGTCCCGGAAAGCCCCAGATACGGCTTAAGCAAAGTGCTGCAAAAACACGCATGAGAAGCTCCAAAAATCCGCCCATCATCGGGATCTTCGTATTTCCGGTTCCCTGCACCGCGCCCCGGTAGGTGAACAACAGTGCCGCACACCATAAGCAGCTGGCTTCAATACTGTTGTAAATTCTGGACAGCCGGATCACCTCTGCTGCACCGCTTCCAACGAAAATCGAAACGAGCGGCTTACAGAACACAATGATCAATCCGCCTACCACAACACTGAAAAAGAGACAGCTCAAAAGGGAAACCTTCATTCCTTTTCGAATTCTCTGATATTGCTTCGCACCAAAATTCTGTGCTGTAAACGTTACCATGGCAACTGCGATCGAATACATCGGCATCACGACAAAGGTTTCCAACTTATTACATGCAGTGTATGCCGCAATCGCATCTGCACCCATCCCGTTTAGCGCACTCTGAAATACCATCATTCCGACGCCCGTAATGGAGTCCTGAATCGAAAGCGGCAGCCCTACCCGGAGATGATCCGCTAGAAAAGCAAATGATATTTTAAAATCTTCTTTTCTGACACGCAGCTGCGGATATTTCCGAAAGCTGTAGATCAGACAGCCGACCCCGGAAAGGCTTTGGGCCAGAATCGTCGCTGCAGCTGCTCCGATCACATCCATATGAAACACCAGAATAAACACAAAATCCAATATAATATTCAACACAGAGGAAATGATCAGAAAAATAAGCGGTACTTTGCTGTTTCCAATCGCCCTCAAAAGGCTTGATTCCACGTTGTATAAAAGCTGTCCTCCAAGTCCGATAAAGCAGACCAGCTGATAAGCATACGCACGCTGAAACAGATTTTCCGGCATATTCAAAATATGCAAAAGCCCTGGCAGGCAAACAATACCTACCACGGTACAAAGCAGGGAAACCACCGCCCAGATCATATAGATCACCGCTGTGGAACGTCTCGCATTTTCCGTTTTTCCTGCGCCAATAAACTGAGATGTCACAACTGTCACACCGCCGGCAAGGCCGGAACAAAATCCAAACACCAGAAACTGCAGACTTCCGATACTTCCAACCGACGCCAGCGCGTCAGAACCAAGGGTACGGCCCACGATGATCGTATCCACAGCAGAATACAGCTGTTGAAATACGTTTCCTGCCAGGATCGGCAGCATAAACATCAGGATCGTCCGGAAAACATCTCCCTTTGTCAAATCGTATTTTCTTTCCAATTTCTTCTTCCAAACCTTTCCTTCGATTTTACCCTGCTGCTATTATATCTGTCCGTTTTGGCACTGTCAACACTGTAAAAAAGTAAAGTTTTACTTCCTCACAATGTTTTTATCAACTGACAGTTTCGATTATGAAAAAATCAGCCGAAATGCACTATCGCGCCCCGGCTGATTCCTGTCTTTCTATTCTTTCTCCCTTTACACGGACATCGGGCAGCTTCTTCTTTCTTCCCGATCCATGTCTCCTCTCTCGTATCTGGCATTGAATTCCATGTTGATGTCACGGATTTCTTTTTTGCCGTCAATGTAATCCTGATACATATCCGCAAGTCCCGCCATACAGCCGTCGCAGCTGGCGGACAGATTGCCAAGTGCCTCCTCCACGATCTGTTTGCGTTCCTCGCAAGTGGTTTCTTTAATCAGATATCCTGCCATTTCCTATCCTTTCCGTCCGGATCTTCCGGGCATTCTTTGTTTTTTACAAACTGTTCAGTACCCTCACAGTTACGTTTTTTTACTTTTATCTGGTGCTTTCGCTTGTCAGGATCTCCTGCAGACGCTTTTCCATCTTCTCCACCTGATCTGCATAATCCCAGGCGATGTTGTTCTGCTGCCCGATATCATAATCCATATTGTAAAGCTGCGGATCCTTTGATAAACCGGTTTCAATTCTGGTAAAGGGCATATATGGAGCTCCTTCGCTGGGAGATAAGTATACCCAGCTGCCGCAGCGCAGCATTTTTCCGCAGGATAAGTCCTCTGTCATCAGTTCTGATCTGCCTGCAGGATCCTCTCCGATCAGTGCCGCATACCTGTCCTGGCTGTCTACTGCGCTGTCCTCTCTTGTTTCGATGCCAAGCATATGTGCAAAGGAAGCATACAGATCTACCTGACTGATCAGCGCCTCAGAAACACCCCGATGCTTCAGCGCAGAACTGTATACAATAAACGGAATCCTTGTACCACCGTCAAATTTGCTGTATTTTCCGCCTCTCAGCGGTCCTGCTGCCCGATGCGTCCCATTTAATTCATATGCTCTGTCCAGATAACCATCATCCAGTACCGGTCCATTATCACTGGAAAAAATAATCATGGTGTTATCCAGAATCCCTTCTTTTTCCAGCGCAGCCATCACTTCTCCAACGCACCAGTCAAGCTCTGCGATCACATCCCCTCTGGGTCCCAGTCCGGTCGCGCCCTCAAAGCGTGCAGAAGGCACGCGGGGTACATGGGGCTGATGAAGGGCATAATACAAAAAGAATGGTTTTTCTGCCCTGCAGCTGTCTGAAATAAACTGCGTTGCCCGATTTAAAAAGGTTTCTGCCAGCTCTTCATCCTTCCAGACTGCTTTGCTTCCGCCGCGCATATAGCCAATCCTTCCGATGCCGTTTACAATGCTCTTATCGTGTCCGTGAGAAGAGCGCACGCGCAGAAGCTCCGGATTTTTATAATACGTTGGAATATCCTCAAAGGGAGATTCTGCTTCGTAGGAAACCTCGATCGGATCTTTTGGATCCAGGTTTACCACCGAGCGTCCCTCTAAGAATACACAGGGCACACGGTCTGCCGTTGCCGGAAAAATAAATGATTCCTCAAAACCAAGGTCTATCGGTGTCAGATTGATCTCCTGATTCCAGTCGATCGGTTTGCTGCCATCTCCCAGCCCCAGGTGCCATTTTCCAACAATTCCGGTATGATACCCCGCTCTCTGAAACAGCTTTGGAACGGTATCAAGCTCTCTTTTGATAATACAGCCCGCATCTCCCGGCAGGATATGTGCCTGCTCATTCCGGAACGGATAACGCCCTGTCAGGATACTGAAGCGTGCAGGCGTACAAACCGCAGAGGTAGAATATGCGTTGGTGAATTTCAATCCTTCTGCACACAGCCTGTCCAGATTCGGGGTGTCGATCTTCCTGCTCCCATAGCATCCAAGATCCCCAAAACCAAGATCATCGGCATAAATAACTACAACATTTTGCTGTGCCGATTTTTTCACAGCCTGTTTTCCTTGTCTGAACATAATAAGGAACCCTCCTTTTCACCCTGGCATCAGATAGATTATAGTATATCAGATTTCTGAAAGACTGTTCGAAAAAAATAGGAAACCAGATAAAAAATTTTCTTTGCAAAGCAAACATCTGTTCGTGTATAATATAAAAAAGCCACTGCAATGTAAAGAAAGGAGCCAACATTTCATGGAAGACCGCATCTATATTGCCATCGACTTAAAGTCCTTTTACGCTTCCGTAGAATGTCGGGAGCGCGGCCTTGACCCCCTTGATACCAACCTTGTCGTGGCAGACATCAGCCGTACAGACAAAACCATCTGTCTTGCTGTCACACCATCTCTGAAAAGCTTTGGCATGTCCGGACGAAGTCGTCTTTTTGAAGTAAAGCAGCGAGTCCGGGAAGTCAATATCGAACGAAAACAGCATGCGCCCGGACAGATACTTTCCGGTACATCCTATTTTTTCTCGGAGCTTTCTCAGAATCCGGCACTCGCCGTTGATTTTCTGATCGCGCCGCCCCAGATGGCGCATTATATGGAATGCAGCACCAGAATTTATTCTATCTATATGAAATATGTCGCACCGGAGGATATCGTAGTTTATTCCATCGACGAGGTTTTTATGGACATTACGGATTATCTGCCCGCCAGCGGGATGACTGCCCGCGAATTTGCCCGCAAAATTATTCTCGATGTCATGGATACGACAGGAATCACCGCTACTGCCGGCATCGGGACGAATCTTTTTCTCTGCAAGGTTGCAATGGATATCGTAGCAAAGCACCTCCCGGCAGATGAATCCGGAGTGCGCATCGCTTTTCTCGATGAAATGACATTCCGACAAAAGCTCTGGGCACATCAGCCGCTCACTGACTTCTGGCGCATCGGACACGGCTATGCCAGAAAGCTTGCCGAAAATGGATTGTTCACGATGGGGGATATCGCACGCTGCTCTGTCAAAAATGAAGACCTGCTCTATCGGCTTTTCGGAAAAAATGCAGAGCTTCTGATCGACCACGCCTGGGGCTTTGAACCCTGCACCGTCCCGGAAATCAAAGCCTACAAACCGGAAACCAACAGCATCAGCTCCGGGCAGGTTCTGCATTGTCCGTATGAGACAGACAAAGCAAAGCTCGTTTTGAAAGAAATGGCAGACCAGCTCGCCCTCGATCTTGTAAATAAAAAAATCGTAACCGACCAGATTGTCCTCACCGTCGGCTACGATATCGAAAACCTGTCCGATCCCTCCCGGAGATCCGCCTACCACGGTTCCATCGAAACAGACCGCTACGGCCGTTCGATTCCAAAGCAGGCGCATGGAACCCAAAATCTGGACGACTACACCTCCTCTTCCCACAGGATCATGAACGCCGCCGTCGATCTTTTCGATCGTCTTATCGATCCGACGCTCCTGATCCGCCGGCTGTATATTGTCGCCAACCACATTATCCCGGAGGACACTGCTCTGCAAAAGAAAGACCGCTTTACCCAGCTCGATCTTTTCACAGATTATGCAGCAGAAGAACAAAAACAGAAAGCCGACGCTGCTGACCTGGAGCGTGAGCGAAAGCTGCAGGAGGCGATGCTTTCCATCCGAAAAAAATTCGGTAAAAACGCAGTCCTCAAAGCGATGAACCTGGAAGAGGGCGCAACCGCCAAAGACCGCAACAACCAGATCGGAGGACATAAGGCATGAAGTCAGACTACAGCGATATCATCCATCTTCCGCACCACGTTTCCAAAACACATCCTCAGATGTCCATGCATGACCGCGCAGCCCAGTTTTCTCCCTTTGCCGCTCTCACCGGCTATGATTCCGCCATTTTGGAAACAGCACGCCTGACAGAAGAAAAGATCACACTCAACGAAGATCTGCAAGAGCTTCTCGACATACAATTTCAGCAGCTTCTCAAACATCTCTCCGAAAAACCGCTGATTTCCATTACCTTTTTTTGCCCTGACAAACGCAAACAGGGCGGTTCCTATGTCTCTATATCCGGCACGGTCAAAAAGCTCGACCTTTTCCAGCGCATCCTCACACTGGAGGATGGAATGCAGATTTTTCTGGATGATGTTCTGTCCATCGAAACTCATACCTCCACCACCCTGTAGAGATACGCATTTCCTTTTTTGCCCTCCCGCTTCATCACGCCAAGGTCATGAAGGATATTGCACACAATACCAGCCTGCTCCTTTCGAATCTGCACAGCTTTCGCAAGCTGCGCAGATGTAAAGGGCTCCGGCAGATCGTATGGGATCAGCTGGACATAATCCTGTGCGCAGGTAAATTCCATTTCCCTCTCAATGGAAACAGGAATTCTGTCATAACGGCTGGAGCCACGTTTTTTGTCCCGGCTCCAGCCATTTAACAGCTTATATTCTTCCATATTCAGAAACGTGAGCCGGATCGTCAGGTTCGGGTCTTGCAGATAAGCTTTGATCCGGTACAGCTCCTTAAATGCCAGATAAGGACTTCCCTTTAATGGAGATTTCCGTCCGCCGGAAATTTCTCCGGTTTCCTCGTCGATCCAGAAAACATGCTTGCAGTATGGGATCGGGTACACGATCGTCACCGGATACAGCGGCAGGAATCGCTCCAGCTTCGGGCGCATCCGATCGAAGCTTCTGGTCTGGATTTCGATAATCTCTTTTCCATTAAATATATCTGCCACGCAGCCCTCCACCGGAATTTCATGCTGCGTTTCATCCGGAGCGTAATAGTTTTTCAACACCGCGTGAACCGTCTTTTCCGAAAGGGTGCCGATACCATTGCGTTCCCGATTTTTACCGATGATCCGCTCCTTTGCTGCAGTAAAGCGCGCAGTTTCTTCCGATGTCACAGTCTCTCACAGCCTCCGCAGTTTTGATGAAATTCCCGGTTTGCGCAGGTACGGATCTCTTCAATCGAATACAGCGAGCCGGTTGCACAGATCACATCCTCCTTTTCAGCATTTTCGATCATACTGCGTACCCCTTCTTCGATCGAATCAAATGCCGTCGTCCTTACCGCACATTCCCGGCTGATCTGCTGCGCCATTCTTTCATTATCCATCGCTTTTTCAGACGGCGGCATAATCACGCCGATTTCTTCTGCCAAAGGTTCGATCAGCTGCAGCATTGTGCTGACATCCTTTGTAGAAAGAATCCCCAGCAGGAAACGGATTTTTTTATCCGGAAAATAACTGCGCAGGCTTTTCAGCAGTGCCCGGATGCCGTCCGGGTTATGGGAGCCATCCACCAGAAAGGTCGGCTGCTCATGCAGGCGTTCAAAGCGTCCCGGCCAATACACCTCTGAAAGCCCCTTGCGCAGAGCAGCTTCACCGATCCTATACCCTTTTTGTTCCAGCACACGAAGAGTTTCTATGACCACCGCCGCGTTATTCATCTGATAGACACCTGTCAAAGAGAGATGAAGCTCTTTCAGATCCTTATAATCAAATACCTCGCCCGCCGGACTTAACACAACATTCCGGATCTGTTCCGGCGCGCTTGTAACAAGCAACGCGCCTGTTTTCTGACAGATTTTTTCAAATACCGGCATAACTGCTGTATTGCTTCCGTCCACAATGACCGTGCCCCCTGTTTTTATGATGCCGCCTTTTTCTCCCGCGATTTTTTCCAGTGTATCACCCAGCTCCTTTGTATGATCTAATCCGATGGAGGTGATAACAGCAGCCTCCGGCGTTCGGATCACATTGGTGGAATCCAGCCTGCCGCCCATGCCGACTTCCAACATCACAAGATCACACTGTTTTTCTGCAAAATACAGCATCCCCATTGCCGTCATGATCTCAAACACCGTCGGCGCATCCTTCATGACTTCTGCCTGTGTTCGGATCCGTGACGCCAACCTCGCAAAATCTTCGTCTCCGATCTCTGTTCCGTTAAAATAAATTCTGTCGTTAAAACGTTTTAAATGGGGAGAAACAAACAGTCCAACCTGATAGCCGGCTGCCGTCAGAATTTTCGACAGGCACGCGCAGACCGAACCTTTGCCGTTCGTACCCGCCACATGTACAAATTTCAGCTTGTCCTGCGGATTTCCAAGCCGTTCCAAAAGCTCCTGTGACCGCACGATCCCTTTTCCCGTGCCGCTCCAGTGTCTTGAATCCATCCATTCAATCGCTTCGTTATAGGTCATCTCATTCCTCGTTTCTTCCCGTCTGATCCGCACAACCAAACTATATTACTGATGTCGGGGTCAAAAGCCCCCGACTTGATGCCTACGGATTGTTCCGTGCTGCGCACTCCCACAATCCTGCCCGATAGTCGCATATCGTGGGATTATCATCCCACTTTTATGCTCCTATCAGGGCGGGTCACAAGGTCTTTCACCCACCTATGAGCAAGCTCATGTGGGCTTAGACCTTTTGCCCCTGGCATCATATTACTTTATTGCCGCCAAACAGCTATCGCGGCTGCCGTTCAGTGATTTCCCCATGCATCGACAGACTCCACTTTATAGAATCCGGGCGCTGCGTCAGGATCCGTAAAGGACGTTGCGATGGTGGAGGCAACCTGATTTTCCTTTGTCGGAACAAAGTCTGCAGAATCACCCTTATATACACGATAATAGCGATGCTCTGCCTCTGTAGAGGCTTCCCAGGTAACTGTCCCGTCTTCTGCACAAATACCTGTAATTGCTGCCGGCTTATGATCGGTGTAATCCGTTGTCAGCAGAACGATGGAGCTTGCCGGAACGGTCACATGCACGCTGTTGCCGGCGCATGCAATCAGTTCATCGTAATCCTGCAGGTCTGCAAATTTGCTGCGGGGCACATTGGCAGAATCATACAGATATCTGCGCAGAGCCTTGTCTGATTTCAGATTTTCCAGAGAAATATCGATCTCAACGGGCTCTTTGTGACGATTGACGATCGCAACAGAGAAGGAACCGTCATCGTTTACAACGCCGCCGCTGCGCAGCAGATAGTCCTCGGAGGAAATCGTAAGAGGTTTGGAATTTTTCCGGAAATAGCGAACCAGCAGGCCATAGGCATACAGCCAGTCCCGTGCGCCGTAATCCGTATCATCCCAGCGCAGCAATCCCCATTTGTTTAGACGGTACTGCAGATCACGGGGATTCGGAACATCTACAAAGGTCCAGAGTGCCATCGCATACACGCCGGCATTAACTGCTGCCAGTGCCATCTCACAAATCTGCAGCGCAGAGTAGGATTCCTTTCCGTTATAGAAGGCATCACACACGTCCATCTTTACGCCATTAATATTGTTCTGTCCCTGCTTGAATGCCTGCGCCAGACCAAACTCGCCCAGAATAAAACGACGCTCGTAAGGCTTTAACATATTGACAACATCAGAGCAGTGACGCTTGAAAATCTTATAAAAATCCAGATCCTCCGCTTCGAAGTCGTTTACATAATGATGTCCGCCAAATACGTTGGAAATCGGAACCATGCCGTTTGCAATCGCCCATTCCACCGTCTCCCAGCGCTCCATCGGGGAAGCGTCGGTCGCCAGCAGGTAGACCGGCAGATGTCTGTGCGCAAACTCGTTATACAGATAGGTATGATATTTTTTGAACGTAGCCATTTCAAATGCCAGGTCTCCCCAGTCATCCAGGCTCAGTTCATTGGACATACAATAAATCTTAACGTTGCTCAGACCCTTTTCATAGATCAGATACTCCAGGCGGTCTGCAACATTCGATGCATACGCAGTCAGCTCCTCGTCCGTCTCATACCGCACGCAATGCCCGGTCAGATAGATTGTTGCACCAACCTTACACTGCATTTTTTCACAATATTCTGCGAACGCGTCCATCTCTTCCTTCGTCCATTCCGGAAAGCCTCCCCACATTCTGGAAAAACCGGGCGAAAGCTCCCGATAAACCTTGCCGACGTACTGGTTGAACTGGACGTCATCCATCTCCCGCCAGACGTTTGCTTCGCTGTTATGGAACCCCATTCCCCCAAATCGGGCCATAATCGCTTCCTTTTTGACAGTCATTTTGCTGCTCATAGAAAACCCCTCCTTTTGTGTGCTTTTAAAAGCTTGTGTTCCTTCGCTCACTTGCGCTCATTATAGCATACTTCCGAAAGGATAGATACCGGTTTTGAATCCTTTCAGAGTCCCTTCCAACAAGCTGCCCTTATCAACCGCAGATAAAGGTTACAACGCCCTTATCGTTATCAGACAGACGCTCCATGCCTTCTTTTACAGAACCGTTGTCTACGATCTCCACGCCGTAACGGAATTCGCTGAAGCCGGACAGATCCATCTTGAAGTTTGTCTCCCAGGTATTGTTCATGATCCAGCTGTAAACCGGACGCTTGTTGTTTTCTTCCCTGTTATCGCACAGAAGAATCGGATGGGATTCCATTGCTCCCATATACAGCAGAGGGGTATCAAATGTATTTACCAGAATCGTCTGATCCTTGGTACGGTAGATCAGGCCTTCATCTGCCAGATAGTACTCCATATTCGTGCCGGGCAGCTGGTCGATACCAGGACGCATGGCTACGCCGCCATTCTGGATGGAAACCTCTGCATCAGGCAGGTTCAGTGCCAGAGGCATAAATACGCTCTCGATATCCTCGCTCAGTGTCTTTGCGATATGATAAGAAAACTCAATCTTGGGCAGCTTGTTGTACATCTTGATGATAACGCTGCTGTAGTACGTTCCTTCCAGATCAAATACCAGTTCCACCTTAGTAAATACCGGGCCATGATCGAGAATCCTTACATCCTTTAAGTCGCCCTGATACTGTTCCGCGTGCAGGCCTCTGATATTTCTGCCGATCAGACGGCGCTCTTCATAAACATCCTTGCGGATTTTGGTACACTCATAGACAGGAGTAAAGAAAGTCTCCAATCCGGGCTTGCACATTTCCACCTCTGCTTTTTTATTATAGAAAGAAGTAATTCCTTCGCCGACCTTCCAGCTGATTTTGAAGGAATCGTTTTCCATACCGTAAGGCAGCTTGTAGCTTTCGGTATCATAAGTATTGATAATATCACGTACACGCTCTGCGCCGACCCATGCGGTTCTGGTAAACAGGGTCTGTACCGATGCCGGCTGTTCTTCATAAGTGAAGGTCTTTTCTTCCATTGGCTCAAATTCAGCCAGGAAGCTTACCAGAACACCGCGGGGATGTGTAGACAGCTGAACCTCCATCACTTCGTTTGTCTTGTCATCGGTTACTTTTACAGCCGGAAGGCTCATGGTTTCCACATAGAACTCAACCGGGAATACTCTCTTTTCATGGCTGGTGGATACTGCTTTTACCTTACCGGACAGATTGTAGTAACGCAGGATATCGCCGAGCAGATGGCACTGCTCGTTTTTGCGCATTGCCGCTGCCTCATGTGCTTTGGATGCATAGCTGTTTTTACGTATATCCAGGTTTGTTACCATGGTATCGTAAGGGTTGGTTACGGTTGCGGAATGCCCCCAGGTGTGTTCCGCATACAGCAAGGAGTTATCGCCGTAAGCTTTTACCAGCTCTGCGTTATGAACACCGGTCTTTTCTTCCAGTCGGTCGCAGATACGGTTTAAACGAACTGCCTCTTTATAATGCTTTACTGCATAAGGCGTGCTGCCAACACCGTTGCCCCACCAGTCGTTGATCGCACCGCGGTAAACGGGAGCATCCGCTACCTTATTGCGGATCAGATCATACAGCTCCTGTAAGGTTACCATGCGCAGGGTAACTTCTTCGCTGTATTTTTCGTTGAACAACGCTACCGTGTCTGCAATTGAGGGATTGATGGGCGCGTTGTCGGAAAATACACCGGAAACGCTTGTGATATAGAAATCGTAGGGATAACCGTTTTCTTCATATTCCTCCATGCTTGTAATCAGGTTGGAGTGGAGCTTCTCCAGCGCCCCTGCAGCATCGCCCTGTGCTTTGCCGAAATAATTCTCTGTCATGAAGTTGACATTTTTGTTGAATACGATACCGAGCGCATTGCCCAGGTTGTAATGTTCGCCGCTCCATACCAGCAGACGCTTGCCGTCTTCATTTTCCCAGAAATAAGGCTTCTGGTTCTGATACAGCGGATACATACCGTGATGGGTGTGGATATTTGTATATAAGAACTCAACGCCGTTTGCGAGCATAGCATCTCTCTGTCCCATGGAAATACCGTTGATATCCGCAAACATCGCCGTCTTTACGGTAATACCTTCCTCAGCGCATACCTCCTGCATATCATGGATTTTCTCGGTCAGATATTCGCAGTCCGCCAGGTCATTGAAGTTTAAGTAGTTTGCGGAAAGACCGATGCTGTTTTTCTTTACCAGATCGAAGAACGCCTTTTTCTCTTCTTTCGTTGCAACCTTTAAAAACTGTTCTACGCAGTACCAGGTCTCACAGTTCCATTTCAGACCTTTCTGATTGGTTCCTTTTTCCAGTCCATCCACAATCAGCTCTACTGCCCGGCGAATGTTATTCACCTGGTTGTAAATAACCTGTTCCTGCAGGTCTGTGTAACCAACGTCTGTGTGAGAATGATGTACAATGTAAACTTCTCTGATCTTGTGTGCCATTTGCAAAATCTCCTTTTTGTATGATAGAATAATGATTATAATTTCCAGCGGGCTGTAGATGCGCAATGCACAAAACAATCCGCGAAATCATGCTTAACCACTGCAACAGGACAGACAACCTATGAACGAAACAAATCTGATTATCCAAAACCGCCTGCGCGAAGCGACCGTCAGTCTGGAACGCGCCAACCTCATCATCTGTGACGAGACGTGGAAATGTGATTCCTCGGTTCCGCCCTTTTCCAGCATTCAGCTCGTCCTGCAGGGGGAGGGAACCATCTGCATCGATGAGACAACCATCCATCCAACAAGCGGACAGCTGTATCTGCTCCCCGCCTACACGAACCAGGCGTTTTTTACCGATATCCATAATCCATACCGCACCTACTATTGCCATTTCGAGATCACCTGCCAGCAGACCGACCTGTTCGAACTCATTCATCTGCCGCTCTGCATCGACGCGAAAGACCCGAAAAAGGCCGAACAGCTTTTCCTCGATCTCGTCCACAGCGTCCGACAGGATGATATCTTTTCTGCGCTGAAAGCCAAACAGGCTGTTTTAAACCTGCTCTGTTACTATCTGGAATGCTGTCCGCCAGACAGCGTTTCCCTCGTTGCGCAGACCTTTGACTCGCCCCTTTCCGATGCCATCGCTTATGTGGAAACACATTTGAACGAGCAGATCACGGTACAGCAAATGGCAGAGGCTGCCGGATATCATGTCAGCCACTTTACGCGGCTGTTCCAGTCCCGTATGGGCATTTCTCCCGGTCAGTTCATCCTTCAGAAAAAAACGGAAACCGCAACGCAGCTTTTGACCTCCACCGATCTGCCCATCGCTTCCATCGCAGATTCTCTCGGATTCGGCAGCCAGTTTTATTTTTCGAATTTCTTCAAAAAACAGACCGGCATGACACCGTCCTCCTATCGCCGCTTATATCTGCGCGCCTATCTGGAATCCTGAAAATCTCATAGGTTTACATAACTGCAAATCTCCTGTGCACAAGAAGTGTAGCACAGGAGATTTCTCAATTACATATATTATTCTTTCAGAAATATATAAGATCGTGCGGTCAGCACTTTTTACCCTTTTTACGCGGTCACACAATCCGCTTCTTCTCTTTCTGACGAAGCAAACATGCGATTCCTGCAGTCAGGATCTGTGAAAGCACCATGCTCAGCCACACACCGTCCTGCCTCAAAATCCTCGGCACGATCAACAAAAGGAGCAATAAAAGTACCGGTTCTGCATACACACAGATGTAGGAAAATAGGCTTTGCTCCGTCGCATAAAATCCTGATGTGGTAATTCTCGAAAACGCATAGAACAAAAGTCCGGCCAGAAATATCGGCATCGCGTTTCCGGTCATCTGCGTTACGACATCGGAAGAACCAAAGATCACACCCAGATCATATCTGGTCATATAAAGGATCAGCATACAGGCAAGTGCCAGCACCCACGCTGTTGCATATGCCATGTTGCGCACCCGGTCCACCTCTTTTGTTTTGCCCTCACCGTAATGCAGACTCATCAGCGGCTGGCTTCCATCCCCCACGCCCTGCATCAGCAGATACACGATCGTCAATCCATAAGCGATGCAGGCATAGCTCGCAACCGCAGTTTCCCCTCCATAGGACAGACAGAAACGGTTCATGAACAGCAGGGAGATCATCGGAGAAAGCGACAGTCCAAACGGTGCGATGCCGATCTGCACGATTCTGCAGACCCTTCTTCCAAACTCCTTACAGACGCCCAATACCGGCAGCTTTTCTTTCCATACATAAACAAAAGAGCACACCATTGTCACAGCCTGCCCCAGGATCGACGCCCATGCCGCACCGGCCATACCAAGCTGCAGCACCCAGACAAACAGATAATCCAGTACAATATTCATTCCAAATCCGGCGATCATTGTAACCATCGCAAAGGAAGCGCCTCCGTTATTACGGATCAGCGGCACAATGCCTGTCGCAAATACCTGAAACGTCGTCCCGTAGACCATGATCCGCAGATATTCCTCACCCAGGGGACGAATCGTCCCCTCTGCCCCCAGAAAGGACAGCACCGGATCCATAAAGATCAGCATCACAGCCGTCAGTACAATACTCGTCAGAAGCAGCAGCCGCAGCGCTGTACGCACATACTCGTCTCCGTCCTCCTTTTGTCCCTCTGCACGCCGTACCGTCCACATGACCGCACCGCCCATTCCGATTCCGGTGCCCGCCGACTGCATCAGCGTCACCACCGGATATACCACATTGATCGCAGAAAGTCCGACATCTCCGACACTGTTTCCTACAAAAAAGCCATCTACAATTGCATAAATACCAGAAAGTGCAAACGCCAGTACCGACGGCACAACGTATTTTAAAAATTTTTTCATATCCTCCTCTTTTCCCGCCGCAGACTGCGATTTGTCAGAAATGCAGAAATCTCTGCATTTCCCCGGTTTCTTTCCTTTTCCACAGCAGTTTTCGCTTCATCATAACAAAAATCTATCATTTTATAAATATATCATTTTAATTTATTATATTTCTGTGCTAGGATAATAACTGTTTGCAGGCGGTACTGTAAACTGCTGCATCCGTCAGTTTCAAAAACTTCTGATCTGACACGTAATTATGAGAGAAAACTGGCGGCGAACGTTCCGTCAGGAAGGGAGAACACATGAGTTTCATTCAGAAAAATGTAAAAGGCATCCTGTTATGCCTCGTCCTTGCCATTCCCTGCTGGTTTCTGGGACAGGCTGTCCCGGTTGTCGGCGGTCCGGTATTCGGTATTCTTGCCGGTATGCTGATCACACTGCTGCTCAAAGATAAGACACAGTTCCAGAGCGGCATCACATTTTTATCCAAAAAGGTGCTGCAGTACGCAGTCATCCTGCTTGGCTTTGGCTTAAACCTTTCCGTTATTTTGGAAACCGGAAAGCAGTCTTTGCCGATCATCCTCGCAACGATTTCCACCTCGCTGATTATCGCCTATGTGCTGCACCGTATCATGCACGTTCCCGGCAAAATCTCCACGTTGGTCGGTGTCGGTTCCTCGATCTGCGGTGGCTCCGCAATCGCTGCAACAGCCCCCGTTATTGATGCAGATGATGAAGAGGTTGCGCAGGCAATTTCCGTTATTTTCTTCTTCAACATGCTGGCTGCCCTGTTTTTCCCGGCCCTCGGCGCGCTGCTCGGATTTTCCACCACAAGCGGCGAAGCCTTCGGAATTTTCGCCGGAACTGCTGTCAACGATACTTCTTCCGTGACCGCTGCCGCATCCACCTGGGATTCCCTCTATCAGCTCGGTACACAGACACTGGACAAAGCTGTTACCGTAAAGCTGACCCGTACCCTTGCGATCATTCCGATCACGCTGGTACTCGCTTTTGTCCGCACGAAAAAAGCCGGTTCCGAAGGCAAAAAAGTCGAGTTTAAAAAGATTTTCCCGATGTTTATTCTCTACTTTGTGCTGGCTTCCGTCATCACAACAATCGCAACCTCTCTCGGTGTTTCCGCATCCGTATTTTCTCCTCTCAAAACACTGAGCAAGTTCTTCATCGTCCTCGCCATGTGCGCGGTCGGTTTAAATACAAACATCGTAAAACTCATCAAAACCGGCGGTAAACCGCTCGCCCTGGGCTTTTGCTGCTGGGTCGGCATCGCTTCCATGAGCCTGCTCATGCAGCATGTGCTGGGAATCTGGTAAGATACGGCACACAAAACACCCCCAGCCCCGCCGGGCATCGCGCTTCGGTCAGGTCTGGGGGTGTTCGATTCTGATATTCTGTTTTCTTTAAAACGCAAACGGAAATTCCGTTTTTTGTCCTACGGGAAATGCATCCGGGTTGGATGTCTCCGTCACTTCAAAGCTCGCGCCGTCCCAGCCGTTGATCTGAATAATTCCCTTTACAGAGCCATCCTCGGATGAAAATTCCAGCTCCCCGTTTCCGTTATCCACAAAGCTTCCTTTTAGCTCGCCCTGCCTGTAAATGGAGATCACCGCTTCATCGCTGCCATTTACGCCCTGCTGGGTACATAACCGGCTGTATACACTGCCGGTCCCCTGATTATCCACAAACACTCCGTACTTCGTCGACCGCTCCGGCATTTCAAATGCTTCGCCCTTCACCTTTGCCAGCTCATTTGCAAGGACGTAAGCTCTGTTTTTTGTAATTTCTTCCTGAAAAAAGTTCACAAGAAGCGAGTACATGCTCCCGTTTTCTTCGCTGAAACCAAGGCTCTCCTGCGCCACTTCTTCTTTCATGGAGTTCCAGCTTCTCTGCTCTGCGAGGACTTTTTCCTTCGTCTGCGCATCCGCCGAATCGCTGAATCTGCTCCACAGGTTATTCAGTTCCGTATCCCAGATTTTGAGAAACCATCCAGACGACATATTCATTTCCCCCTGCGTCTGAGCAGTTTGGGCAATCGCCTCATACTGTTCGGAAAGCGTGTGAATATTTTCCAGTTCCTCTTGCAAAGAAGCCGAAGCCGATACTACATCGTCCACATCTTTTTTGATGTCCTCAGAATAATCGCGCGTAAAATCGATCTCCTGAGTATCGGTTGATTCGATATCAGTATCCTCTTCACCGGAACCATTATTTTCTTCACTGGAATCAGCATTTTCTTCGCCGGAATCCTTATTTTCTTCACTTAAATCAATATTTCCTGTGCCTGAAAGCTCAAGCGGTTCTTCTGTCTGAAAAACGGTGTCTTCCGTACCCGAAATATCGCTGTCTGCTTCCTTGTTTCCGCAGCCTGCGCAGAGTCCAAAGGTCAATGCAAATATCGCCAGATAAACTCTTTTTTTCATCAAATTTTCCCTCGTATACTTTTCTTTAAAACTTTTTTTGCAGATTTTGACACTTTTTTCAAGATTTTTGAAACCAGTTCTTTCTGCATTCTAACTCACTCATCTGATTTCTTGTATGTTTCACACTTGTTTTCCACAGCTTCACCCCAAAATAATCCAGCAAAAATTCCGGAAATGCACTCAACACAAATACCCGCTGTCTCTCAGCCTCCTGTACTTCCATGACATATATCTGACCCGGTGTTACCTCTTCGAAATACTGCGCGTATTCCATTGTATCCGACAACTTATATAAACACAATACCTTCATTGCAAACACATCGATAATGTCTTTCCAAATATCAATATCATACTCCTTAAAATGCGGATTGAGTGCCCTTGTCGCAGAAACATTCTTATACCTGCCAAGATTTTCTATCTCTGCGAAGCAATCTGCTCCATTCCCGTATTTTCCCGGCTGATAATCTCTCAGTGCTTCAACCATCGGATAGCTAATGTATAATTTTCCCCAGTCGGAAGCGTAATGACTTTATAATTTTTATGAGAAAAGAATATCTTCGAAATATTGTCAATCACCTGAGGTTCTCTGACCTCTCCCTCGACTATAAATGCCTTATAGTCTTTATTTGCCATTAAATGCACCTGCCTTATACATTTTCTGAAGATTATGAGCCTGACGCAGTTCCTTTTCTGTTAATTGAGAAATCGCTTTTATGCTGTTATTTGCAAGTAAGAAATAGCTATCCGGTCTAAGCAGATCATTGCTCATCAGATCCGTGTTGTGAGTCGTTGTAAATATCTGAACTCCAGCTATCTGGTTCAAATGTCTTTGCACCGACTCGGATAATTCGAAATGATAAAATGCATCAAATTCATCTATAAACACAAAAGATGCCTTTTCCATACGAATATACCAATAATAGAACAATGCCAGTGATCTGGTTCCGGTAGAGGCGATCTTAAAGAAATCAGCATCTGTATTATCAAAATGACAGTAGATTGCTTTTTTGCCGTCCACTTCGCATCCGTATAATTCATAGTCAATGTCATTTTCTTTCAGGAACCTCTGGAAATCCTGCACTTTTCCACTATTTACAATACCTTCCGCTACACCTTCGTTACCATTTGTAAAGCCTTCATATCCCCGGCTGTCTAACGAATAAAACAAAAGCATACGTTCCACAAAATCAATAAACTTTTTAAATACCCGATTTTGCTCATTATCCGTAAGAATAGAGTTGTTGTTCACATACCTTACACGGGAAATCGGACTCTCGCTCTTGATCGATACATTCAAAGTGCCGGAACCATCCAGCAAGGTGAACCCATCCCTGGTAAGAAAATCAAAAAAGATAACTTCCTTTCCATCAATAGATAAACTCTCACTCTTCATAGTATTTACATCATTTTTGCTGTATCGGTAAACCACTTCATGACCATCAAACATAAAGGTGTATTCAAATTCAGCAAAGGATTTTCTTCCACTCATGTTCAGGTAAAAATCGTAGCTGGAAAGCAATTTCTGTTTATCTGTCAAATGGGTAATGATATCAAAAATAGCCAATCCAAGGTTTGATTTACCGCTGCTGTTAATGCCATAAATAATTCCTTTTGTCACACAACCGTTTTTTATAATTTCAGAATTAAAGTTATAATTGCTGGGTGATCCTATATCAAATGTGATTTTATCCTGAAACCCTTTAAAGTTTTCTACGCTGAATTTTTTTAACATAACAATCATTCAACTTATGCCGTATTTTTTTACGGAACCAAGCTTATCCACTCCTTTTCTCCGGAAACAAAAAAACGACACCAAATATCGTTGGATGGCCACAAGACAAAAGCCATACCGATATTTAATGTCGTTGTTTTTATTCACTTTCCTTCGAAAAAAAGCGTGTCCGAAATCGTCCGCCGCCCCGTTTCGCCAAAATCGTCCTCTGTCTTTTCGAAATCATAGATCAGAAGCTCCGGCTGATTCCGGGTACATTCTTTTAAAATCTGACCGGATTTTCCAAAAACTGCGGTCGGTGCAGTCTGGTAAGGATGAATCGAATCAACGGAAACAATCGTCGACACATTTTCTACCGCGCGGGTCTGCAGATGCCCTTTAATCAAATCGTATCTGCCTGTGTCATCCACATCCGACACATCGTAAAACAGAACGACATTCAAGTCCGTTTTCCTCGCATACAGCTCCCTGAAATACTCCGGGAATCGCACTTCAAAACAAATCCTGACTCCGACCGAAATGCCTGCTATTTCAAAAATGCCATCGCCGCTTCCCTGGGCAAAATGCTCTCTATCCCACCCCCACAAAGCCCGCTTATCATAGAACCAAACAGGCTGATTTGGCTGAAATAAAATCGTCCGGTTGTTGCGGTGCCTTCTTTATTTCTTTTTCCCGTCTTTTCTCTTTTTCTTACGCTCCTGAATTCGACTGCTGAGAAAATCTGACTTTTCTCCGGAGGCTGTATCTGTTTCCTCTAAAGCGATCGTCGGCAGAGAATCGATTTCATCCTTCTTCATACGGGGCAGCTCGTATTTGTGTTCAAATTCTGCCACCTCTGCGCGGAACTCCGGATTGTCCGTATCACGGACCATTTCCAAATAGCCATGGGTATCGAAGCCGTCTTCATTGACCTGCAGCAGGCATACTGCGATATTGGAGCAGTGGTCTGCAACACGTTCGTAGCAGGTCGTAATATCCGACAGCGTAAGTCCAAGCTCTATGGTACATTTTCCCTTCCGTAATCTGCGGATATGGCGTCTCTTGATCTCCATATTCAGTCCGTCGATCACCTCTTCCAGAGGCTCTACAGACTTTGCAAGCTTCAGATCATCGTTCTTAAATACTGTTACCGCACGGTTCATGATATCCTGAACCGCCGCCGTAAATACCTTCAGCTCTTCTTCTGCTTTGGCAGAAAAATGCAGATCCTTTTCCGCCATTTCCTGTGCATATCCTACGAGATTGATCGCATGGTCACAGATCCGCTCAAAATCACCGATACAATGCAGCAGCGTGGACAGTGTATGGCTGTCTCTCGTAGAAAGATTCCGGCTGCTTAATTTTACCAGATAAGTACCCAGCTGATCTTCGTAGGAATCCACAAGATTTTCCAGATTTTCCACCCGCTTTGCCTGTTCTGGATGGAACTCTGTCACAAGCCCCATTCCAAGCAACAGGGCTTCCCGGGCATACTCTGCCATATCGCCTGCGGCTGTTTTACACTGCTCCAGTGCAAAATGCGGCGATGCCAGGAAACGCTCGTCCAGGATCTGAATGCTCTTTTCTACCGGAACATCCTCGAGCTCGTCCGGAGTAACCGGAATCGTCTTCATCGCAAGCTTTACCAATACTTCGGATATCGGCAGCATGATAATCACCGCCGACAGGTTAAAGATACTGTGGATCATGGCAATGATGAAAGGGTTTGCAAGCTCTGTCATAAACGAAAAATGTACGATCGCATCGATCAGATAAAAAAGCACCATGAAAAAGCTTGTCTTTAAAATACAGAAATATAAATGCATCAGCGCTGCACGCTTCGCATTTTTACTTGCGCCCATAGAGGAAAGGATCGCAGTGATCGCCGTACCGATGTTTTCACCCATCAGAATCGGGATCGCAGAACCGATGGTAAGTGTTCCACTCATGGAAAGTGCCTGCAGGATACCGATGGATGCAGAAGAGCTCTGAATAACCGCAGTCAGCACCAGACCGGCAAGCATACCAAGGATCGGATTGGAGAACATCGTCAGAATGCCGGTAAATTTCTCATTGCCCGCCAGCGGCTCTACTGCAGAGGACATAGTTTCCATACCAAACATCAGAACTGCAAAGCCGATCAAAATCGTACCGATATCTTTTTTCTTATCATTTTTAGCGGTCATCAGCATGATCACGCCAATGATACCGACGATTGGTGAGAAGTTCGCCGGCTTTAACAGCTGTACAAACACATTGCTGCTTTCGATACCAGTCAAGCTCAGCATCCAGGAAGTAACGGTCGTTCCGACGTTCGCTCCCAAAATAACGCCTGCAGCCTGCGTCAGCTTCATAATACCGGAGTTTACGAGTCCGACTACCATTACCGTCGTTGCTGACGATGACTGAATTACTGCCGTGACAACACAGCCCAGCAGCGCGCCCTTCCATTTGTTGGAAGTCAGCGATTCCAGAATTTCTTCCAGACGTCCGCCCGACGTTCTTTTCAGACCATCTCCCAGAACCTGCATACCGTATAAAAACAGAGCAAGTCCCCCGACCATCGCCAATATTCCGAATATATCCATTTCATCCTCCATGCTGCGGTCCTGCCGCTCATTTTTCAAAGATATTACTTTGATTTTACATGATTGAGCCTTTTTACGCAACCTTTCGGGTGAAATCCAGCGCATTTCTCCTGTCGAATATCGCCCTTTTCCTTTCCTGCCGCAGTGGGATCCTCCCAAAGCGTTTTTATTGTATAAAATCGAAGCTTCCTTTACGACAAAAAATCCCGGTACGTTTTCACGCACCGGGATTTTTATCAGGTGAGATTTTGACGGAATGCTCAGATTTGTATACCGAAAAGATCAGCCTTCAATTGCGATCCGGTTGTCTTTCTTTTCTACCTTCTTTGCTTCCTTCTTCAAAATGTGAAGCTGCAGGATACCGTTTTCAAACTTCGCGGAAACATCCTCGGGTTCAACGGCTTCGCCGACATAAAATGTTCTGGAGCAGCTGCCTGCGTAACGCTCCTGACGAATATACTTGCCGGTCTTCTTATCGGTTTCGTCTTTATCAAGGCCTTTGACAGCGCTGATATTCAGATAACCATTTTCGACGGTGATCGTAACCTCGTCTTTCTTGAAGCCAGGCAGATCAATATCTACCTCGTAAGCATCCTCGGTTTCCCGAACATCTGTCTTCATGAGGTTCTTTGCATGTTTGCCATACAGAGGATTCTTCTTACCGAAGAACTCACTCTCATCCGGCCAGCTCATCCAGTTATCCATATTCTCAAATAAATCTTCATCCCAAATTCTAGGCAGTAACATAAGTCATTCCTCCATTCCTTCTATCATGCCTTCTGTGAATCCTTTTCAGAAGTGGTTGTCATTTTATCTGGTTCAAAGAAAAGCTTTCTGAGAACTCCGATTCCGTTTTCGGCATCTTCTGTTCTTTTTGTTCCCTTTCCTTTGTTCTAGATGTAATATAACACTCATTATTAGCAGTGTCAATAGGCGAGTGCTAATTTTTTTGTGAAGAATTTGTGAACGCTGCGAGCTCTGTAAAATGACAAAAACAATATCCAAAAGCTTTGGCTCTCCTTCTTATTTTAGCTTGTACGAAATCTTGACACGGAACACAATGTGAGGGAAAATACTATGAAAACAGCCGCCATGACTGACATCAACAGAGGTCTTGCAAAACACCTCTGAAAAAAAGGGCATGTTAGATGAAACAAAAAACACTTATTCCGCTTATCGTTTTCTTACTGGGTATATGCCTTGTTGGTATAATCCTATACAAAGTAGACTCTCATGAAACAGCACAGAACCATACAACAGCATTATTAAATGCAACAACCTATGGGGAACGCATAAAAAATGAGATTACAGAAGGGATAGACGTTACGGATGTTCTGAAACAGATTTTGATCAGTGAATCTGGAGAATTTAACCAGTTTGACATGATTGCAGAAAATCTTATGTCTGATTCTATTGAAAGCGTGCAGCTTGCTCCGAATGGTGTTGTGACAGATATTTATCCGTCCACCGGAAATGAAGCAGGCAAAATTGATCTGCTCCATGATAAAGATCGTGGAAAGATTTCCTGTTATGCAAGGGACAACCATACAATCATTACCCAGGGACCATTCAAATTGAAACAGGGCGGCTCTGGAATTGCTGTCCGCAATCCCATTTTCCTGAAGGATGAAAACGGGTTGGAATATTTCTGGGGCTTTACCATTGTTGTCCTGCGTGTACCCGACATTTTCTCAGACGCGGTCAGTGCACTTTCCAGCTTTGGATATGAATACAGAATTTCAAAGACAGATGCTCCCTGGAGTGATACCTATAACATTGTTTCTCAATCAAATGATTCGTTGATAAATCCGGTTTCTTATACTTTTACGATAGGGGAAGAGGAATGGATGTTTGAAGTAGCTCCTCAAGGTGGATGGCGAAACAATTTATTAATAGCAAAAACCAGTGTGATATTAACTGCTAACGTTATACTTCTGTCCGTTCTTACCTGTGTATGGCTGACTTCGAAAGAAAATAAAAACAGATTTCAGATACTGGCACACACGGATTCCCTTACCAATATTTACAATCGCTATGGATTTGATGAATTGGCAGCGAAAATGATAGCTAAAAATCCGAAAACTCATTTTGTGGCTGCACTTTTTGATATTGATGACTTTAAGTTTATCAATGATATCTATGGACACGGTTATGGTGACAAGGCATTGAAATGTCTTGCAGACAGCATGAAAGCTTTTTTTCCATCTGATGCCATATTAGGAAGAAACGGTGGAGACGAATTTTGTGTTCTTCTCCCTAACTATACCTTTGAAGAAGCAGAAGCGCAATTGCAGCAATTCACCAGCCTTCCCAAAACATTCTCATGCAGAGGAAGGGAGCAGCAATTTTATATTTCTCTTGGATATGCGGAATATCCGACCTTTGCATCCAGTCTTTCACAGCTCATGCGCTGTGCAGATGCAGCTCTCTATGAAATAAAGCTTCACGGGAAAAATGGATGTATGTCTTACAGTAAGAAACTTCAATCCGTTGTTCGCAAACAGCTGGGCTTTGCACTTAGAGATATCTCCGAACACCTTCCGGGTGCATTTATCATATACAGAGCAGACAAGGAAGATGACGAACTTTTTTATGCAAACCATGAATTTCTTTCTATGACCGGATATCAAAGTATGGATGAATTCTTCAGGCTCACCAATAAGAGTTTTCACAACCTGATTCGTGAAGATGAGCAGCAGCAGATAGAAGCAAGCATTTGGGAACAAATCGACAGCGGAAATGAAAATGACTATATTCATTTTCATCTTCGAAAGGCGGACGGATCTTATCTTTCTGTACTGGATCATGGGAGAATTGTAGAAAGCCCACAATATGGAAAAGTATTCTATGTATTATTTATGGACTGGGAAGATATGCATATTCATTACAGCGACAAATTTTCCGGATAAGTTTTCCGATTGGCATGCTCCAGCTCAAGCAGTGCCATCTTTTTGTCAAGTCCGCCTGCATACCCTGTCAGGTTCCCCTTTGTCCCAACAACCCGATGGCATGGAATGATGATTGAAATCCCGTTATGTCCCACCGCACCGCCTACCGCCTGCGCAGACATATGAGGCCGGTTCTGCAGCTTTTCCATCTGGCTTGCGATTTCTCCGTAGGTCATCGTCTGACCATAGGGAATCTGCAGCAAAATCCTCCATACCGCCTGCCGAAACGGCGATCCGATCGGATGCAGCTTCGGTGTAAAGTCCGGTTCTTTTCCCGAAAAATATTCGTCCAGCCATTCCCTTGCCTGTGCAAGTATCGGCGTTTCCTGCGCAACCTGCTCTGCCGGAAGTGTATCTGCAAAATAGCTCTGCCCGAAAAACCACAAACCGGTAAGCCCGATTTCGTCCGCCGCCAGCAAAATATCCCCAAGCCTGGAAGGATATATGCTCGTATAAGCTTTCTGATAAATATCTGTCATGATCACACCCTAAAAATGTTTGGAAAATATCTCGTGTAAATACTCCTGCTACCTGTTTGTGATCTTCTCTGCCAGCCTGCGCATTGCACTGCACCGGTCAGACAGATTTTCTTTTGTCACCAGATATGCTACATCGGCTTCCTTTGCTTTTACGACCATGAACTGATTCACATCCGCAGAAAAATGAATCGGATCCATGTAATAATCCAGATTCAAAATAATATCCTCATCCGTCTGAAAATCGTAAATCTGCACATTGTCATACGCAATCAGCGCTTCCATCGCCGCCTGTCTGGCATAGAGATATTCCTCCGTCTGCCCGCTCCGGTACACGCTGTCCCACCAAAGCTCGGAATAGGGCGGCAGGAAAAAATAAAATTCTGTCTCCGGATGCTTTTTTACCATATCTGTCAACAAACCAATATTTTCCTCTACCCGTGCCTGCCACTCAGACGGCTCCTGCATCGGTGCAATCTCTTCCGACTGTTCGTAATGCTTTCTCGCCTCTTCTTCAGAAAAGGTTTTGTACTGCCAGAAATTATAAGACATCCCATCGTCGTACCCGCTGAAATTCATCGCCAGCAGATACGGGATATCCTCAAACAATACATCCTTGTTGAACAGATACTTCACGTCATTGAACGGATTTTTATCATATAAATACAGCGGCATCGAATCGTTGACAAAATTCGTCTCCGGGTCGCCGTCCAAGGCAAACAGATCGAGGCTGTAAAACACATTTTTCAGATCGTGCGTCGCAAACGCTTCATCCATATAAAATTTCAGATCTGCGCATGTCCCGGAGCTTTTGATCGCCTTGACCGTCCTACAGGAAAATGCCTCGTCAAACCAGTGATTGTTATAGTTTTCCGCTGTAGAGGATCCTGCCAGCACGCTGTCATAAGAAAAATTCCGTATTGTGCCGATACACTGATATTCCGATTTCGTTACGACTGCTTTCATCCCCGGCAGCGGACCGTGAAAATGATAAAACGGGTCAAAAATCACTACCACTGCTGCGATCGCTGCTAAAAGCGCTGCCGTCCAGACCGCAAAACGCCGAATCCATTTGGAATTTACCATATTTTCCGCTCATTTCTGCGCACGCTTTTTGCGCATGTCGAGTTTGTGTCAAGTGCGCGCAGACACAAATCTCGCGATTGAAAAATTTTATTTTTCAATTTTTCTCTCATTCCTCACACTGTCCCGGACAGATCATACTGCCGCCATTTTCCCTTTAAAACGAAAAATAGAGATACTCGCTCACGCCTGTCATTGAGATTATTGACCAGGTAAACAAAACCGCCAGAAGCACCGGATACAGCCTGCCATAGCCTTTCTGCCTCTGCAATGCAACCACGCCGGATACTTTTTCTCCGGAAAGAACCCGGAAACAGATTGCAATCAGCACAACAAAAATTCCGAGCCAGAACCACGAAAGTAGTCCCGGCAGCTTCATCGACAGCGCCTTTGTGATAATGTAACATTCCGTCATGTCGAGCGCCGATGCCATCTGAAACACAAAGCCGTTCCATTTCAGGCTGACAATGCTTTTTAAAACGTCAACCCCCTGCGCAATGCTCTCCGCCCTGAAAAACACGAAGGTCATACATACATAGGCAAAGGTCGCTGCCTGCCGCATCCATTTTTTCGGTAAATGCGGATGCTCCAGGTTATCCCAGATCATCCCGACTCCATGTAAAAATCCCCACAGCACAAAGGTCCACGCCGCGCCGTGCCAGAGCCCTGAAAGCAGCATAACGATCATCACATTGCACAGCGTCCGCATCTTCCCCCTCCGATTTCCGCCCAGGGGGATGTATACATACCTTGTAAAAAACCGTCCCAGCGTCATGTGCCATCTGCGCCAGAATTCCTTGACCGAAGCAGAGTGAAACGGCGCATCGAAATTTTCTGCGACCTCCAGACCGATCATTTTGCCCAAACCGACCGCCATATCACAATAGCCGCTGAAATCAAAGTACAGCTCCGTCAGATACCCGACCGCCAGAAGCAGTGCCGAAATGCTGTCCAGCATCGAAACATTGCTGTATCCATAGTTGACCGCCTTTGCCAGCGTATCCGCCAGCAGCACTTTTTTGGCGAGACCGAACACGAAAAACTGGATCCCTTCCGAGAACCGCTCTGCATGAAACCTGCGCCTTTCCGGCTCCTTTAGCTGCCCCATAAACTCTGAACGAAGCAGAATCGGTCCCTGCAGCAGCTGCGGAAAATAAACCATAAATATCAGGTAGTCAAAAAAGCTGTCCCTTGGCGCATCTCCCCGGCACCGGTCAATCAGGTATGCCAGCTGTTGAAACGTGTAAAAACTGATTCCAACCGGCAGCAGGATCTGCAGCATCGGAAAGTCCGTATGAAATACTGTATTCAGATTTTCCAGGAAAAAATTGCTGTACTTAAAATACCCCAACAGCCCCAGATGAAAAACACATCCGACACCAGTCAGCACTTTTTTCCCTTTTTTCGAGAAAATTTTTTCAGGCAGACAGCTCAGAAGCCAGCCTATCAGACAGCTGAACAGAAGCAGCCACAGATACTGCAGATTTGCATACGCATAAAACCACAGGGACATCCCGATCAGATATCCCTGTGCCAGTTGAAATTTCTTTTTCCAGTTCAGAAAATACCATCCTGCCAGCAGAAGCGGCAGAAACAGTAACATAAAAATATGGGAATTAAAAAGCATATTCCGTTCCTTTTAGGCTCTGGATTTGATAAACGCCTCAACCTCTTCCACGTCAGGCATTACGCGCAGTGCGCCTTTTCTGGTGGTTACGATGGATGCTGCTGCGTTTGCAAAGGTCAGCATCTCAGTCAGCTTCTCCTCATCCAGGTTGTCCAGACCGTATTTCAGGACATAGTGCAGGCAGCAGCCGCCGAAGGTGTCGCCGGCACCGGTTGTCTCAATGGTGGAATCCTGCAGGAAAGGCTTCACCTCTACGCGCAGATCCTTGTAGTAAGCGCGGCTTCCGTCTCTTCCCAGAGACAGCATGATCAGCGGGATATTGTACTGTTCACGCAGCTGTGCGATACCTGCATCGAAATCCTCTTCGCCGGTGAACCACTGGATCTCGTTATCGGAAATCTTTAAAACGTCACACTTGGACAGACCATATGCAACCTGTTCTTTTGCATCGTCTAAGGTCTTCCACAGAGGGGGACGCAGGTTCGGGTCGAAGGAAAGGATTGCGCCGCTTTCTTTTGCGATGTCAATCGCTTTCTTGGTCGCTTCACGGACACCATCATGAGTCATGGACAGTGTGCCATAGTGGAAAATCTTCGCATCGCGGATCAGATCCTCATGCAGATCCTCCTTGCGCAGCATCATATCTGCACCGGGATTCCGGTAGAAAGAGAAGTCTCTGTCGCCGTCCGGGAAGGTCTCTACGAATGCCAGAGTTGTTCTTGCATCTTCGTCAATGATCAGGTTGGAAGTGTCGATGCCAACCTCATCCAGGGTTGCTTTTAATTTGTTGCCGAACAGATCCTGTCCGACTTTGCCGATAAATGCGGTCTTGCGGCCTGCTTTGTTCAACATTGCCAGCACGTTGCAGGGCGCTCCGCCCGGATTTGCTTCATAAGTCATATTGCCCTGTGCGCTCTTGCCGTTCTCGGTAAAGTCGATCAGCAGCTCACCCAGTGCAACTACGTCAAAATTCTTCATGGAATATTCCCCTTCCTGTCTTTTCTTTCACGTTTTTCCAAACGTTTCTGATATCCTTTATTCTAACAGTTCACCACCAAAAAGAAAACCATAATTTTCTCATTTTCACTATCATTTCTGCGTAAATGTTACTGTTCACCCGCGCCATTGCAGGGCATCCCTTTACAGAACCCGCAGTCGGAATAAGACGCTCCACACCAGCCTCCGAATTTTTTCTGTCCCGGATTCGCCAAATGTGCGCACTTTTCCGATTTGTTTCAGCTTTTGATAGTAGTACCGAAAATTCTCCGTATCTCTGCGCTTATAGCATTTCCTCACAACATCCATAACAGCCAGATACAACCTCCATTTTAACAGCTCCTCCAGCTCTGCATCCTGCAGAACTTTTACAGTCTCTAAGAGCTCCTCCTGCACCCGGATACTGTCCAGATTGTTTTTCGTGATTCCTTCCTTCTCTGTATGGGTCGCGCTGCTGTCCCGCCGTCTCCAATAGTACAGCGGCTTTGCAATAAAGCAGGCAGAAGTCTCTCTGCCGCAGAAAACCTCCGCCAGCCATTTTTCATCCTCCCCCAGGGTCGTATTTTTTTCAAACAAAAACAGCCCCTCTGCAGATTTCAGTACCTCCCGTTTAAAAACCTTGTTCCACACCACAGGTGCGTAGTTATTTTCTCTCAAAAAAACCTTAAACGCCTCCGTGCCGCGGCAGATCTGCCCCCTGCTTCTACTGCTGCCAGATGCCTTTTGCACTCCTGTCCTGCTGCCTGCCATCCCCTGCTCTGTACCAGCCCCCGTAAAGGCTTCATAGCTGCAGCAGGCGCTGTCCGTTCCGTTTTGCTCCATAGCGTCGATCAGCTCTGTATAGATTGTCCTTCCCACAAGATCGTCTGAGTCCGCATAGGTGATATATTCCCCACGAGCTTCCTGCAGTCCGGTGTTTCTTGCCGCACTCACTCCGCCATTCTTTTTGTGGATGACCTTGATCCTTTTATCCTTTAATGCACAGGCATCGCAGATTTCACCGGACTTATCCACAGAACCGTCATCTATCAACAGTATATGAATCTACGATCGAACAGCTGCAGGAACAGGTCGCTTCTTTAAAGAAGTCCTCCGAGAACGGTTCCGACCAGCTTCGCGCACTCCGGGAAGAAACGATACAGATCACACGCCGTCAGAAGCGCGAAGCGGAGGATTTGATCCGCACCCTGCAAAGCCAGGTCATGGAAACCCTCAAGCAATTTCCGGCACAGGATTCGACGCTTCAGCATCAGGTACGGGAGCAGGAGGGGCGTTTAATGGCCCAGGCAACACAGATCAAACAACAAAGCGCTCAGCTCGAGGCTCAGTCTGCGCAGATCAAACAGCAGCGCACTCAGCTCGAAGCTCAGTCTGCACAGATCGAAACCCTGCAGTCTGACCTTGCGAAAAAAGAGAAGGATCTGACCTCCCTTCGCAAGCAGCTGGTTCAATCAGGAAACGTCCTGCAGCAGGTACAGCAAAGCCTTGAAAGAGTTCAGCTGTCCGCAGTGCTTCCCCCTTCGACCACGCCTTTCCCGACTCTGGAAGCGCCAAAAGCTGATAAGCCTCAGACAGACGATTCCCTTCCGGAGCTGGGAAACCGGCTGGATAAGCTGTTCTCCGATACCTTAAGCAATCTGAACAACTGTGAAAAGACCGCTCAGAATACTATTTTCCATCTCGTAAAATCCATCAGCTGATTTAGGGCTGCTTTTTCCTCGGATTGATTTTATACCACAGACACTGCAGACGATGATACAGTCTGTTTCCTAAAAGCCTTCTTAACCGAAGGCTTTTTTGTTCCTTTTCGTTCAGCCAGCTTCCGTCATAGTGATGAATGGAAACCGTATGCTCTGTGATCTCTTTTTTTCGATGAAAATAGCTGACAGGAGCAAGGTATTGTGTCGGGAGAAAAATGATTCCGTCAATTTCCTGTTTTGTATTGTCAAGGCGCAGACCGAAGGTGCGCAGCGTCCGCGTATTGCGTCCAGGACAAGACTCTGTATCAAGTCTTCCATCCTCTTTGATAAAAGGAATATCCTCATAGTCCTTTAAAAGTGCACCGACGATCGGATGCCCTGCACGTGCACCAAAGCCAAGGCCCGTTGCAATCCACATCTGACCATCTATCTCTTTTTCAAAGCCCATATAACCATCCAGCTCTGTAAGCTCATCCAGCGGTTTGATCAGCTCCACATCCACGTCCATATAAATTCCGCCCTGTTCATACACGATCTTTAACCGCGCATAATCACTGACAAATGCCCATTTTTTTTGCTCATAGGCCTCCCGTGCATATCGGTTTTCCGTCAGATCGAAATTATTCTCGTTCCATTCGATGATCTCATATTCAGGACAGTATTTTTTCCAGCTCTCAATACATTTCTTTGCCGACTCCGTCAGTGGATTTCTTCCAAACCAGCAATAATGAATTTTCTTAGGAATACTCATTTACAAATCTCCTCATAAAAATGTTCCAGGCGATCAATTGACGCTTTCAGGGAAAACGATTCCCGGATGAGCCGCGCTCCTTTTTCTGAAAATTTCCTGCGCAGTCTGTCCTCCGATACCAGCTTTGATAGAGTACAATGATGTTTGCAAAAGTGAAAAGGAAATAGACAAGCCACTAGGGGCTCCTGTAAAATGAAAGTTGTCGAGACAATCATACTGCAAAGGAGAGACCCTAATGGCTCACAAAAAGAATAACACAAATCTCACAGAATTACTACTGCAATGTATGACTCAGCCGGATCCCATGCTGAGCATGCTGGAATGGCTGTGCACACGGCTCATGGAGACCGAGGTGGATCAGCAGCTGGGGGCAGAGAAAAGTCAGCGCTCGGACGGAAGGAGCGGCTATCGCAGCGGCTACCGTCCGAGCCGTCTGGACACACGTATGGGGACGATGTACCTCATGGTTCCTAAGGTACGGCAGGGCGGTTATATCCCGTTCTTTGTCACAGAGCGCAAGCGCAGTGAAGCAGCGCTCATTCAGGTCGTTCAGGAGTCCTTTTTGCGAACATCCCTTAACACAGTCGTTCGTTATCCTGACCAAATACGTTGTTATGTAAATCCGCCAACACCACTGCCCTTATATTCTCCCCGATCTTTTCCGAGGTCACGCGATAAAAGGTGGTTTCAAAGGTACTGTTATCTGACAGCTTCCACAAAACTCCTGCTCCGACTGCAAAAAGCAGCAGAATTGCAAACAATTTTAATCGTAATTTTCTGATTTTTATTTTCCTTTCCCTTTCCCTTTCGTACTTTTCCCAAATCTATGCTCTGTTATTCTATGTTTAGAATACCTTCTCATGCCGATGTTTGCAAGGTTTTTCCAGAAAAAAAGGGGATCCTGATCCTATTTTTTTGAACCATTTTCTGATTCATTTTTTATAGAATCAAAAAGATATTTTAAAAAGTAAAAAGGTATGATATACTGAAATCGGAAACGTTGCCAATTGTGCATTATTACCAAAAAGAATGTGTTTTATTTGGAAATATGTATAGCGGCAGACACAAAAATATTAAAATTTCAGGGAGGACAATATATGTCAGCTGAAACAGAAACCCAATATAATCCTCAATATGGCGTTCGCAGAACTATTTTTTCGGATGAATATGATTTTCTGACCAAAATTGAGTCCGTATGTGTTCAGGAGGATGGGCTGCATTTTGCAGTACGTACATGGAAGGATCGTACCGTAAAGGTCTGTGTCACATTTTTGACACCATCTGTATTCCGATTTGTTATGGTACCTGAGCTGACTGCCCAAAGTCACAGACAGACCGTGCTGGAATCTACGTCTGCTTCCGAATTTGAAAGCAAAAATGCCAAACTTGTCGAGACCCAACATTATTTTGTATATGAGACAGAACAGTTAAGTCTGCATTTCGAAAAAGATTACTGGGAAATGTCCGTATATCAAAATGGAAAATTGTTGACAAAGGAACAGGCCTTCGATACGAACGTAGATAATCGCTGGAAACAGCTTCCGACAGGCTTTCAGGTAGATGCGTCCGGAAAAAGCATTTCCACCTTCGAGCAGTTTGTCCTGTTTTCCGATGAGATGTTCTGGGGCTTTGGTGAGAAGTTTACACACTTTAACAAGCGCGGACAGCGGATCGAATGCTGGCAGAAGGATGCGTTGTCAACCAACTCAGAGGATTCCTACAAAGGACATCCCTATTTTACAAGCAGCCGCGGATATTCCATCTTGTTAAACACCTTTACCCGTTCGTCCTTTGACATGGGTGCTTCCTCATGGATCAGTTATCAGATCGGCAGTAATGACCCTGTATTGGATTACATTTTCTTAGCAGAAGAGAGTAAGGATTATAAGAAGCTGTTACAGCAGTATCTGCAGCTTACCGGACAGATCCCTATGATTCCTCAGTGGGCTTTTGGTTTCTGGATGTCCAAATGCTCCTATATGAGCCGTAAGGAAATCGAAGATGTGGTTGATAAGGCGGAACAGCTTGGTGTAGGCATTGATGTAATCCATATCGATGGCTGGCAGAAGCCGGATATGGCCGGTTTATGGGAATGGGATACCGAACGCTTTCCTGATCCCGAGGGAATGATCCGGGAATTAAATAAAAAGAATATTCATTTAAGTCTTTGGAACTATCCCTATTTGCAGGAAAATTCACCGGAATATAAGGCTCTGGCAGAGCGCGGATTCTTTATTAAAAATAAAGAGGGACAGCCGGCATTGTTTAAATCCACCGCTGACTCAGAGTATTTATGTGCCTGCTTTGACTTTACAAATCCGGAATTTCTGGAATGGTACGGAGAACGGATCAAGAAGATCGTCCGCATGGGCGTTTCTGTCATTAAAACAGATTTTTCTGAAGCAGTACCGAAGGATGTTGTGTTCTACAATGGAATGAACGGATACGAAGGACATAATCTGCTGACCTATCTGTATGCAAAGAATATTTACGGATGGATGAAGGAAATCTGTGAAAAACGCGGAGAATTGCCCCTTCTTTGGGGACGCAGCGGTTATGCTGGTTCTCATACGATTCCGGCAGCATGGGCAGGAGACTCCTCCAGTGATAAAGCGACTCACAGTGCGATCCTTCAGGCCGGCCTTGGCATGGCAATGTCCGGTGTATCCTTCTGGGGGTATGATCTGGGCGGATTTTATCATACCGGTTATACCGGAAATGAGGAGCGCCCTGATACAGAAGATTATCTTTCCTCTGTACAGATGGGACTTTGGATGCCCTTATCCAGAGCACATGGCAAAACACCGAGAGAGCCTTGGCAGTATGGTGATCTGGCCCTGAAAAACGTTAAAGAATGGATCAATTTCAGACATCGTCTTGCTCCATATCTTTATCATACAGCCTGCCAGAGCCATCTTTTCGGCATTCCGATGCTTCGTCCGGTGGTAATGGAATATCCAAAGGATCCAATGGCAAAGATGCAGAATCTGTCGTATATGCTGGGAGATTCCTTATTGGTTTCGCCCGCCTTTGACAGAGAGGAATACGATCTGTATCTTCCGGAAGGTCAGTGGAGAAATATTGAAAGCAAAGAAGTATATGAAGGCGGATCCTTTGTCCATGTAGAAACGAAATCCTTTGCAGATGGCGGTACCTCCCTTCTTGTTTTCCAGAAAGAAGGAACAAGTATTCCCTTACTTGCTCAAAAAGAAGTAATGCATGTACCTGCAACAGCATGGAAGCGTGAGGATTTGGATTTCATGACCTTCACAACAACAGATATCACAGAAAAAATCTATGTACCAGGTGAATGCGGCAAGGTTGAATTTATCCAGGTAGAAGCAAAGAAAAATGCTTAAAAAATGCAATTCTGACATCTAAAAAAGAATGTGCCTTGGCACATTCTCGCGCCGAGGCGCGGTTGCTTCTGCAACCATCTACCTCTGCGCCGAGTGCGCATCCCCGCGGAGCGTTTTTACTTCATAGGACACATTTTCCTATGAAGTAAAAAGGAGCTTCGACAGAAACACAGGTTTCTGCGAAGCTCCTTTTATGTAACCCATTTTTATCTTTGTGCCAAACGAGCCGCGAGCAGGACTTCCAGCCCTGCTCTGCGATCACAGTTAAACTGCTTAAAATACTATTACAGCGGCATCAAATGCCTCAACTTTTCCGTCAAAAGCCTTTTCTGTAAGCAGATCCTGTTTTTGCGCATACTCCTTAAATTCCTTCGTATGATCGCTGCAATTGAAAATCAGGGCAATGGTTTCTTCCCCATTTTTTCTTATCAGAACGATTGTCTCATCTTCATCCCTTGTGATGGCTTCTGCCAATTCCCCTTCTACGATACAGGTATGTGCTTTTCGAACCTGCAGCAGTCGTTTATACCATTCAAACATCTCTTTATCCTGGTATTCTTCATCCCAGTACATGCCTCGTCTGCAGTCTGGATCATTTGCTCCAGGCATCGCATACTCATCCCCGTAATAAATCATAGGCATTCCCGGCAATAACAGTTGGAAGGCCGCTGCCAGATGCTGCTTTTTCTTATTGTCCTTACATAAATGTAAAAATCTTGCCGTATCATGGCTGTCGATCAGATTCCACATAAGAGGATAACATTTTTTGTGTAAGCGTCCTTTCAGGTATCCAAGATTCTGGACAAACTGGCTGACACTGATCTTTTCATCTGCAAGCAGATCTATCAGATTCAGATAAAAAGGATAATTCATGACCGTATCCCATTCATCTCCCTCCAGAAAATCTCCCGCATAATGCCAGATTTCCCCAATGATCAGCATATCCTTCTTTACTGCCTTGATTGCTCTTCGGAAACGTTTCCAGAAGAAATGACTGATTTCATCTCCTACATCCAGTCTCCATCCGTCAATGTCACATTCCCTGATCCAATAGCATGCAACGTCCGTAATGTAGTTTGCAACCTCTGGATTTTTCAGATTCAGCTTTGGCATTCCACCATAATACCCAAAACACAAGAAGTTCGGAATCTCTCCCCATTCGCCCTTCAGTGGCAATTCATCGATATAATACCAGTCCAGATATTTGGATTTTTCGCCCTTTTCCAGGATATCCTTAAATGCAAAAAACTCTTTTCCGGTATGGTTAAACACCGCATCCATAACCACCTTCATCCCGCGGTCATGTGCTTTTTGTACCAGCTCCTTAAGATCCTCCTTTGTTCCAAAGGAAGGATCGATTTCATAATAATCAATGGTATCGTACTTATGGCAGGAATCCGATTTGAAGCTGGGCGTCATATATATAACATCAATTCCCAGATCCTGAATATGATCCAGATGATCGATAATTCCTCTGAGGTCACCATGCAGATCATCCATAGGCGTAATGGGTGCTTTATACCAAAGCTTTTTGTCTACCGGCTGTGATGCTGCAAAACGGGATGGAAAGATCTGATACACGACCTTATTTGCTGCCCAATCCGGGACCTCAAACATTTCTTCCTCCCGAAGGTTCTGCGGACAGTCAAACATTCTGTCTCTGTTTGTGATAGATTCCTTATCAAACTCATAGTTGCCGTAATATACCTTTTCTCCCTGCATATCCGTAAATTCAAAGAAATAGCGGAGACAGATCAGGTGCATCCGAACCTGTGCTTCATAATAATCATTAAACTGTGAAGTAGCAACCTTTTTCATCACGATGGTCTTTCGCGTATCCTCACGCTCCATTGGGATATACTTATCCTCATAGTGAAGGATGATCTCCTTCATATCATCTTTCTTTACCTGCACGCGTATTACAAATAAATCCTTCTCGATTGCATAACAGAATCTCTTATCCATATCATGAAAAATTGCGGAATATTCCATAGTATTTTTTCTCCTTCTGATGTATTCTTTTTCCGTTTTACAGAGACAAAATAAGTTCATGCATTACCGGTTTTACTTTGTTCAGATCGCCGCTTTCCGGACACTGAATGGCTACGATCAGTCCCTTCTTCGGCAACACCATCGTCAGCTGTCCATAGGCACCGTCTGCGCGGTAGGAATCCTCATACGGATTTCTCCAAAACTGGTAGCCATAACCACAAACCCAGATATCGTTTCCGGGATTCGGTGTTTCGATCTGCTTTGCGGTTGCTTCTTTGATCCATGCAGGATCTACCAGCTGCTGTCCTTTCCATTTTCCATCCATCAGATATACCTGACCGATCTTAAGCATATTGGAAAGCGTCATGAACATGCCGCCGCCACCGATCGGATGTCCCTGAGGACAGTTTTCCCAGATCGGAAAGCCCTGTCCGAGGGGTTCAAAAAAGCGCTCATACAGATACTCTGAAAGCCGTTTTCCCACTGCCTTTTCCACCATACGGCCTGCCAGAATGCTGTCTGCCGTTGAATAGACGAATTCGCTGCCCGGCTGTACCTTTACGGGTCTGCTCAGCATATATTTGACGTAATCCGGCGCCCCGACACCTGCACGCCGGTTTGCGCCCATCAGATATGGTTCATGGAAACCGCTCGACATCATAAGAAGATGACGCAGACGAATTTCAAACAGCTCCGGCTGTGCATTTTCCGGAACCGCCTCCGGGAAAAACTCTGCCAGTCTGTCATCCAGTGACAGCTTACCATCGGCAATTGCCAGACCGACTGCTGTGCTCATATAGCTCTTTGTGTGAGAATAGATATTTCTCGCCTGATCCGGTGTAAAATGATGCTCCATCAGGATCTTTTCCCCGTCAGCAATTGCAATGCCTTCTACACCAAGCTGCTTGTCATAGACCTCTTTTACAAAATTGTAAAACTGCTTTTCCATAACCATACCCTCCATTTTGTAAATGCTGCAGCGCCTTGCGCCGCAGAAAACGCGTGTCAGAGCGTTTCTCAGCCCTTCGCTTTTTTTGCTTTTAGCCAGCTTTTGCAGACATCCGGATAGTTGGTGATGACGCCATCACAGCCCCACTCATACATATTTTCCAGATCGTCCATATTGTTAATCGTCCATACATTGACCTCGATGCCGTTTTTATGACAGAGCTCTACCTCTTCCTTCGTCAGTCCTTCAATGCCCGGATGATAACATTCAAACCCAAACTTTTTGCAGTAATAGCCTGCATTTGCGATGCCGCCATTTCCCACGAGAGCACCGGTTTTCATATCCGGCATAAAATCCTTGCAGGAGAGTGCAGACAGATGGTTGAAGGAGGAAATGATGATCCGCTCCTTTAAGCCAAAGCGCTCGATCAGCTCCATCGTCTTTTTCTCCAGCTCCTCGTAATAGTACACGCTGCTCTTGATCTCCACGTTGGTAATCAGCGAATTGCCGGATGCCCATTCGCAGTATTCCTCAAAGGTCGGAATTGGCTGGAAGCCGTAGGTTTCCTGCCATTTTCCGCCCGCATTGCAGCTTTTTAACTCGCCTAAAGTGTAATCCCGTACATTTCCGGTAAAGTCCGTCAGGTCGTCCAAATATTCATCGTGGATAATGACAACCTCACCGTCCTTTGTGAGCTGGACATCCAGTTCGATTCCGTCACAGCCGCTTTCCAGAGCCTTCTGGAAAGCCAGCATCGTATTCTGCGGATATCTTCCGCTGAAACCTCTGTGTGCAAAAACCTTCATCGTCTTATTCGTCCTCTTCTGTCTCTTCCGGCATGGTAATATGCTCCTCCGCCGGATCGTCGTCTTCCTCTTGGTCAACTTCACTCGGCTTTGAGACATCTTCCATTGCATCGTCTACATCGTCAAATTCCTGATTTCCGTCCGATACCTTTTCCCGTACCTTTGCAATCTGTGCTACGGTTACGCCTGCATCCAGGTTAATCAGCTTCACACCGGAGGTAATCCTGCCCAGCTGGGAAACATCATCCATACGGATCTGAATGATAATGCCCTCTGTCGTGATCATCATGATCTCGTTTTCATCCGTAACGGCTTTTACACCGATGACATAGCCGGTCTTTTCCGTGATCTTATAGCACTTCACGCCCTTGCCGCCGCGGTGCTGTACCGTAAATTCGTCCATCGAGGTACGCTTGCCCATACCGTTTTCAGAAACGATCAGCAGCGAATCTCCCTGATGGTCTAACTGCATGCCGACAATTTCATCGTTGTCAGACAGCGTCATACCGATCACGCCCATCGACGTTCTGCCGGTATTTCTGACGTCGGTTTCCTTGAAACGAATGCACATGCCGTCTCTCGTTACGAGGAAAATCTCGCTGTCCGCATTCGTTACCTTCACCTCGATCAGTTCGTCGTCCTCCCGCAGGTTAATCGCCGCAAGGCCGTTCTTTCTGACGTTGCTGTATTCCAGAATCGGAGTCTTCTTGACGATACCCTTTCTGGTTACCATGAACAGGTTGTCGTCCTTTTCGTAATCCTTTACCGGAATGATGGCGGAAATTTTTTCTTCCGGAGCAAGCTGCAGCAGGTTGATGATTGCCGTACCCCGCGCAGTACGTCCAGCTTCCGGAATTTCGTATGCTTTTAAACGATAAACACGTCCAAAATTCGTAAAGAACATCACATAATGATGTGTTGTCGTCATCAGAAGATCTGCGATAAAGTCTTCCTCGATCGTCTGCATGCCCTTGATGCCTCTGCCGCCGCGGTTTTGCGCCTTAAAGTTATCGACGGTCATTCGCTTGATATAACCAAGGTTCGTCATGGCGATGATCGTATTCTCTCTCGGGATCATATCCTCCATGGAAATATCAAATTCATCATAGCCGATCTTACTTCTTCTGTCATCTCCGTATTTGTCCTTGATCACAAGCAGCTCGCTGCGGATAACACCCAGCAGACGCTTCTCGTCTGCCAGAATTGCCTTTAATTCTGCAATTTTTTTCAAAAGCTCCTGATGCTCTGCTTCCAGCTTTTCATGCTCCAGACCGGTCAGCGCACGCAGACGCATATCGATAATTGCCTGTGCCTGTACGTCGGTCAGACCAAAGCGTTCGATCAAACGATCCTTGGAGATCTGAGGGGTCTGGCTGCTGCGGATGATCTGGATGACCTCATCAATATGATCCTGTGCGATCAGCAAGCCCTGTAAAATATGGTCGCGCTCTTCGGCTTTATTTAAGTCATATTTTGTCCGTCTGGTAACGACATCTTCCTGATGGGCGATGTAGCATTTGAGCATATCCAGCAGGCTCAGCACCTTCGGCTGTCCATCTACCAGTGCCAGCATAATAACGCCGAAGGTATCCTGCATCTGGGTGTGCTTGTAAAGCTGATTTAAGATAACGTTTGCGTTCGCATCCCTGCGCAGCTCAATGACAACTCTGGTGCCCTCACGGTTGGATTCATCTCTCAGATCTGTGATGCCGTCAATACGCTTTTCTTTATGCAGATCTGCAATCTTCTCAATCAGCTTCGCCTTGTTTACCATGTAGGGAAGCTCCGTCACGATGATCTGGCTCTTGCCGTTTGGAAGCGTCTCGATATTGGTCACGGCGCGGACACGGATTTTGCCGCGTCCTGTCCGGTATGCCTCTTCCACGCCGCGGGTTCCTAAAATCACGCCGCCGGTCGGGAAATCAGGCGCTTTGACGATGCCCATGATCTCTTCAATTTCGGTGTCGCGGTCTTCCAAAATGCGATTGTCCATGATCTTTACGACCGCATCGACCACCTCCCGCAGGTTGTGGGGAGGAATGTTGGTCGCCATGCCGACTGCAATACCGGAGGTACCGTTTACCAGCAGATTCGGATAACGGGAGGGCAGTACAACCGGCTCTTTTTCCGTTTCATCGAAGTTCGGTTCAAAATCAACGGTGTCCTTGTTGATGTCCGCCAGCATTTCCATCGAGATCTTGGACAATCTCGCTTCGGTGTATCGCATCGCTGCAGGGCCGTCGCCATCCTCAGAGCCGAAGTTTCCATGACCGTCAACAAGCGGATAACGGGTATTCCATTCCTGCGCCATATTGACCAGCGCTCCGTAGATAGAGCTGTCGCCGTGGGGATGATATTTACCCATCGTATCACCGACGATACGCGCACATTTACGATGCGGCTTATCCGGTCCGTTATTTAACTCGATCATGGAGTACAGAACACGTCTCTGTACCGGCTTTAAGCCGTCGCGGACGTCCGGGAGGGCTCTGGCAGCGATTACGCTCATTGCGTAATCGATATAAGATTCCTCCATTTTTTTCTTCAGATCGACTTCTTCTATTTTGTCAAAAATATTATCTTCCATCTTTCCTCTTATCCAGCCGCCCAGGCGGCATTCCAATCAGTTTTCTAAATATCCAGATTCTTTACGAACTGAGCGTTCTCTTCGATAAACTTCCGGCGGGGTTCCACCTGGTCGCCCATCAGCGTTGTGAAGGTCAGATCCACTTCGGATTCCGTCTCTTCATCCATGCAGACCTTTAACAGGATTCTGTGCTCAGGATCCATCGTCGTCTCCCAGAGCTGTTCTGCATCCATCTCACCCAGACCTTTGTAACGCTGGATTTTGTTATTCTGATCTCTGCCGACCTCGTTAATAATCGCCGCCAGCTCTTCGTCGCTGTAGGCGTACCAAACCTTTTTATTCTTTTCCAGCTTATACAGCGGGGGCTTTGCCAGATAAACGTGTCCCTGCTTGATCAGCTCCGGCATAAACCGGTAAATAAAGGTCAGCATCAGCGTTGCGATATGCGCACCATCCACATCGGCATCCGTCATGATAACAATCTTATGATACCGCAGCTTGCTGATATCAAAGTCCTCATGAATTCCGGTTCCGAATGCGGTAATCATCGCCTTGATTTCGGCATTGGAAAAAATCTTGTCCAGACGGGCTTTTTCTACGTTCAAAATCTTGCCGCGCAGGGGAAGGATCGCCTGCGTCGCACGGCTTCTCGCCTTCTTTGCAGAGCCGCCCGCGGAATCACCCTCTACGATGTAAATCTCGCAATTTTTCGGATCTTTATCCGAGCAGTCTGCCAGCTTGCCGGGCAGGGCTGTATTTTCCAGCGCAGTCTTTCTTCTCGTCAAATCCCGCGCCCTTCTTGCCGCTTCCCTTGCACGCTGCGCCAGAACGGACTTTTCTACAATCGTCTTTGCAACGGACGGGTTCTGCTCCAGAAAATACGTCAGCTGTTCGCTCACCACGCTGTCCACAGCGCTTCTCGCCTCGGAGTTTCCCAGCTTCTGTTTGGTCTGTCCCTCAAACTGAGGATCTTCAATCTTGACACTGATGATCGCAGTCAGACCTTCACGGATATCGTCGCCGGACAGGTTGGGCTCGTTATCCTTTAACAGTTTATTACTTCTCGCATAGTCGTTAAACGTCTTTGTCAGCGCATTCCTAAAGCCCACCAGATGCGTACCGCCCTCCGGCGTATTGATATTATTGACAAAAGAGAACACACTCTCGTTGTAGGAATCGTTGTGCTGCAGTGCAACCTCGACGTAAACATTGTTTTTCGTGCCCTCAAAGTACATTACCTTGTCATAAAGCGGAACCTTGCTGCCGTTTAGATAGGTGACGAACTCCCGGATACCGCCCTCGTAGTGGAAGGTTCTTGTGTGGGGCTCTTCCCCGCGCAGGTCTGTCAGGGAAATCTTTAATCCCTTAGTCAGAAATGCCATTTCCCGCAGACGTGTCTTTAAAATATCAAATTCGTAAACCGTCGTCTCGGTAAAAATCGTCGCATCCGGCTTAAACGTTACTTTTGTTCCGGTCTTTTCCAAATCGCAGGTTCCGATCTCCTTTAACGGATAGCAGACATGACCACGCTCGTAACGCTGCTTGTAAACCTTTCCGCCCTGACAGATTTCGACCTCCAGCCAGTCAGAAAGCGCATTTACAACGGATGCGCCTACGCCATGGAGTCCACCGGAAACCTTGTATCCGCCGCCGCCGAATTTACCGCCGGCGTGCAGGATTGTGAAAACAACCTCTACTGCAGGAATGCCCGCTTTGTGGTTGATTCCAACCGGAATGCCTCGTCCGTTATCGACAACCGTGATCGAGTTATCTTCGTTGATCGTTACTTCAATTTGGTCACAGAAGCCTGCCAATGCCTCGTCCACCGCATTATCTACAATCTCGTAAACCAGGTGATGCAGACCTCTGGAAGAGGTGGAACCGATATACATGCCCGGCCGTTTGCGGACCGCTTCCAGACCCTCCAGAATCTGAATTTGATCTGCTCCGTATTCAACGCTCATTTATATTCCTCCATTCTGGCCGGCATCCACCGTCCCGTTTGCTACTCTGAAAACTTTATTGATCTCAAACCGGTTGTTGACAAAATCATCCAGACCGGTACAGGTAATAATCGTCTGAATGTCCCCGATACTGTTCAGCAGGTAATTCTGACGGTTGCTGTCCAGCTCCGACAACACGTCGTCTAATAAAAGCACCGGCGTATCCTTTGTCATCTTTTTGACAAGCTCAATCTCGGAAAGCTTCAAGGACAACGCCGCCGTCCTCTGCTGTCCCTGGGATCCGAATTTACGGATATCCACGCCGTCTGCCAGGAATGAAAAATCATCCCGGTGCGGACCCGTTGATGTCATCTTCAGTCGGATATCCCGCTCCTGGTTACGGTGCAGTGCCTCTGCAAAATTCTCGCTCGTCACATCCGGTTCATACACAACCTTTAAATGCTCCCTGCCTCCGGAAAGACGGCTGTGAATCTCTCCGATGATGTCGTTTAGCTGCTCCGTAAAGGTGATCCTTCTCTCGATCACCTGGCTGCCAAACGCCGCCATCTGGTCATCCCAGACCGACAGCGTATCCCGCAGGGACGGATTCTGGTAAATATCCTTTAACAGCCGGTTGCGCTGGTTCACAATCCGGTTGTAATGGTTTAAGTTGTACAGATATCCTGCATCCAGCTGACACAGCTCCATGTCCACGAAATGTCTGCGCTCTGCCGGACCGTTCTTGATAATGGACAGATCTTCCGGGGAAAAAAATACCACGTTCATAATGCCCAGAAGCTCCGCCGCTTTTTTGATGCGGGTCCCGTCAATCGCAATGCCCTTGGATTTGTTTTTCCGAAGGTGCATGTCGATGCGGATTTCGTCTTCTTTTTTCTCGAGATAGGCACGGATATGTGCCTCCTCCTCGTTGAAATTTACGATATCCTTATCCTTTGCGCCTTTATGGGACTTGGTTGTCGCACACAGATAAATTGCCTCTAAGATATTGGTTTTTCCCTGTGCGTTATCGCCGTATAAAATATTCGTCCCTCGGTCGAAGGAAAGGTTTAACAGGCTGTAATTCCGAAAATTGGATAATTCCAGCGATTTAATAACCATAGTTCCTCTTTCTGTCAGATCGGTGTATGGAAATTCACTCGATCTTTAAGGTCTGTCCGTCATATTCTACCACGTCTCCGGGCACCAGCTTTTTACCGCGTGCGGTTTCTACCTGTCCGTTTACTTTGACAAGCCCGTCTTGTACAGCGAATTTGGCGTCGACGCCGGACTCCACAAAGCCCGCTGCTTTTAAAGCCTGTCCAAGCTTGATAAATTCATCTCTGATCCGATAGGTCTGCATGAATCGTTCCTTCTTTCCTGCGCCATTTTCCGGCGCTTTTGCAGTTAAACAGTTGTAAAGTTAACAGGGAGAATCAGGTAAATGTAGCTGTTCTCCTCATTGCGGATAAAGCAGGGAGCCTTTGGATTAACCAGATAAATCGTGATCTGTTCATCGTCAATGACTCTCAGCGCATCGATCAAAAATCTCGGGTTGAAACCGATCATCAGATCCTTTCCGCTCTTTTCGATATCGATCTGCTCGTCCATGCTGCCGATGGCAGAGTTGATTTTCAGCTCCATCAGACCGTCTGTAATGTTAATAATGATCGGCTTTTTGTCGCCTTCCTTTACGAGCAGAGTCGCACGGTCGATACAGCTTAACAATTCACGTTTGTTGATTGTCACCTTTGTTTCATAATCGCTGGAAAGCATCTGGTCAATGCGGAAATATTCGCCTTCAATCAGTCTGGATACAACGGTTGTCTGATCAAATTCAAACACAACCTGATTGTCGGTAAAGAACAGGGATACATCTTTTTCTGTTTCACCGGAAAGAATCTTGCTGACTTCATTCAGGGTCTTACCCGGGATAACAACTTTCTGGGGTTCATAGGTATCCTTCAGCTGAATTTTCCGGATAGAAATGCGATGTCCGTCGAGGGAAACCACCTTCAGCTCATCGCCATTAATTTCAAACAGTTCGCCGGTCATCAGACGGTTGTTATCGTTGTCAGCGATCGAGAAAATCGTCTGGCGGATAACTTCTTTCAATGTGAACTGAGAAACAACAATGCTATTGCTGCGCTCTATTTCCGGCAGGTAAGCGAAATCATCGCCGCATTTTCCGGCAATGTTGAATTTCGCTTTTTCACAAGTTATCAGAGTTTGATAGCTATTGTCAGATAGTATCGTAATATCGTTATCTGGTAATTTTCTGACAATTTCAAGAAAAATCTTTGCGTCCAGCGCAATAACGCCAGGTTCTTCAATCGTGCCTTCTACAATGGTCTCAATGCCGAGTTCCATATCGTTGGCAGTCAGTTTGATACATCCCTGGGTACAGTCAACTAAAATGCATTCGAGGATTGTCATAGTTGTTTTGGCAGGAACTGCTTTGGAAACAACCTGAAGTCCGTTTAATAGCTCTGATTTCGGACAGATAAATTTCATATGTGAAAAACTCCCTTCTTTTAACGGTGTGTTCTGTGACTTATCCACATCCACTGGGTTTTCCAAAGACACCCGGCGTGCGATGGCCTGCAGGAGCGCAAACAAAGATATAAATAATTAAATTCGTAATCTTTCTTAATAGGCGTTGTTGAAATGTGGATAAGTATCACAAGCCCTGTAAAATAGCAGAAAACAGGAAACGGTTATCCTGTGTACAACCTTAGGATAAGTCGGGGATTATGACCAGGTTATACACAGATCTTCTTTTTGATCGTTTCAACCTTGCTGGCCAATTCGTCGTTATTTTTTAACTCATCCTCAATTTTATTCACACCGTGGATAATTGTAGTGTGGTCTTTTTTGCCGAGCAGTTTGCCAATATTGACATAGGAAGTATCCGTCAGCTTCCTGCACAGGTACATGACAACCTGACGCGGCTGAACGAATTCGGAGTTCCGTTTTTTGGAAGTAATATCTTCCGGAGAAACGCCGAAGTGTTCCGCAACGACTTCTATAATCAGTTCCGGTGTGATTTCCTTTGGTTTGTCAGGATTTATAATGTCTTTTAAGGCGTCTTCTGCCAGTTCCATTGTAATTTCACTCTGGTTCTCAATCTTGGATTTGGCAATAATTCTGTTAAAAGCGCCCTCCAGTTCCCGGATGTTGGACTTAATATTGGTAGCAATGTATTTAAAAATCTCATCATCGACGGGTTTATTACATGCCTCGGCGTTTTTGCGCAGGATCGCCATTCGGGTTTCATAGTCAGGTGGCTGGATGTCCGCAATCAGGCCCCAGTCGAAACGGGAACGGAAACGTTCTTCCAGGGTTTCCATTTCTTTTGGCGGCTTATCAGAGGACAGTACGATCTGTTTGCCTGCGGAATGCAGCACGTTAAAGGTGTGGAAAAATTCTTCCTGTGTACTTTCTTTTCCTATAATAAACTGAATATCGTCGATCATCAGGACATCTACAGTCCGGTATTTTTCGCGCAGCTTTGTCATGGCGGTCGCGTTACCGCTTCGGATGGATTCGATTACTTCGTTGGTAAAGGATTCCGAAGTGACATAAAGAACCTTCATATTCGGATTCTGCTCCAGGATGAAGTGACCGATGGAATGCATCAGATGCGTCTTTCCAAGACCGGCACCGCCGTAGATAAACAGCGGATTGTAGGCATTTCCGGGAGATTCCGCAACTGCGAGACAGGCGGAATGAGCGAATTTGTTGTTATTGCCGACAATGAAGGTGTCGAACTTGTACTTGGGGTTTAAATTCGCCTGTTCGTAATTGATGTTATTTATATTAGAAGAGGGAGACTTTAAATCGGTATCCGTATCGGCGGCCTTCTCTTTTTCGAGGATGAATGAAATATCGTAATCATGATCCATCATCTCGGAAATGGTTACCTTAAAATAATTGCTGTACTTGTTGGAGATGTAGTTGAGGGCATGAGCCTGTCCGGTCGGAATCTGGATGTAGACAGTATCATCCTTTACATCATAAAACTGCAGGGGTTCAATCCAGGTATTATAGGAAATGTTGGTAAGATCATATTCCGTGTGGATTGTCTGCTTGATCATCTCCCAGTTTTCCCCAATAAAATGCATAAAAAGCCTCCTCATCTGTGACCGTCACTAAAGAAACCCCAAAAAAGGGTATAAAATCCCCTTTGAGATTTATTCTATTCTATAATAAACGAATTGTTCGAAAATGGCAAATGTTAATTACTCCACGGATCATGTCCACAAAAGCTGTGGATATCCCCAAACAGAGAGTAGTTGACGTGGATAATTATGAGGATTATGTGGATAAGTGGAATACACATATACACATTGTATTTTCTGGGGATTCTGTGGTTATGGTGGGGATAAATTCAGGGTTATCCACAAGTTTTCCACATTTTGTGGATAATGTTATGTAAATCTGTGGATCTGTGGATTCGAAAATCCACAGATGTTTATAAACTAGATCTTGTGGAAAAATTTTTTTGCCGATAACAATATCTTGTATTGTGTAAAATAACGATTTTGAAAAGATTTCTGTAGAAAAATTTTCCAGGTTCAAAAATCCTTTAAAATACAGGAAATTGCTTGACTTATCGAATTTCTTCCTATATAATGTCAATGATATTTTCCGATACATGTCATAAATATGCCTTATAGCAGATAAGGCCTGAAAGGGAGGTGTAGCTTTCATGAAGATGACATTTCAGCCTAAGAAAAGGCAGCGTTCCAAAGTACACGGCTTCAGAGCAAGAATGAGCAGTGCTGGCGGCAGAAAAGTATTAGCAGCCAGAAGAGCAAAAGGAAGAAAGAGATTATCCGCATAGGCCGCAGTTTTGTGGCCTATTTTCTCTATGGAGACAATTTCATGAGATTTACGCAGTCGTTGAGAAAGAACCGGCAGTTCCAGGAGGTTTACAAAAAAGGCGTTTCCCGCGCCAACAGGTATTTGGTCATGTATGTATTGGAGAATCATCAGGATGAAAACCTGCTTGGGATTTCCGTAAGTAAAAAAGTCGGCAACAGCGTGGTTCGGCATCGCGTGAAAAGGCTCGTAAAGGAAAGCTATCGATTACATGAGGATATATTTAATAGTGGTTTAAATATAGTAATCACAGCGCGGGCTTCTGCAGCATCCATTTCATTTGAACAGATGGAGAGCGCAGTATTACACCTTGGAAGGCTTCACCACATTATGAAAGAAGAAACCAAAACGGAATGTGAAGCCGATCAATCGAATTGAAAATGATGAAAACTATTCTGATCGCAATGATAAAATTCTACCGGCGGTATCTGTCTCCTTTAAAGACAACGAAATGTCCCTATTTTCCGACCTGTTCGGAATACGGACTGGAAGCCGTAGAGAAATATGGCGCGTTAAAAGGCGGACTGCTTGCCGTCTGGAGGATTTTAAGGTGCAATCCTTTTTCCAAAGGAGGGTATGATCCGGTCCCGTAAACCGGAATCAAAAAGCAGGAGGAAATATCATTGAATGCTATTTTATTAACACAGTATGGCGGCTCTATCCTTGGACCGATTGCCAAAGTGCTCGGCTGGATCATGAACGGCATATTCTGGGTGCTGGACAAAATCGGGATTCCGAATATTGGTCTGGCAATTATTATTTTTACGATCGTTATTTATCTGCTTCTGATGCCGTTTACCATTAAACAGCAGAAGTTCTCAAAGCTCAGCGCGAAGATGAACCCGGAGCTGCAGGCGATTCAGAAACGCTACGAAGGCAAGAAAGATAACGATTCCATGATGGCGATGCAGCAGGAGACTAAGGCTGTTTATGCAAAGTACGGCGTATCTCCCACCGGCAGCTGTGTGCAGATGCTGATCCAGATGCCGATTCTGTTTGCTCTGTATCGTGTGTTTATGAACGTACCGGCTTATGTAAACCAGGTAAAGGAAGCATTTTTCCCGATGGTGGAAAAGCTTGCCAACACAGCCGGCAGTGCAGAATTTTTAAGCAACTCGGAGAACTTCTCCAATGCTGCAATGTATGCAAAGCAGTTTGCCAATGAGGCATTTACCTCTGGCAATGCAGAGTACATTCAGAACACTTTTATTGATGTTTTGTATAAAGCATCGACTTCAGAATGGAAAAATCTGGCGGATCACTTTCCGACGCTGGCGACAGAGATCACGGATACCATGCAGAAGATGGAGCATTATAACAATTTCCTTGGTCTGAACATGGGTAACTCTCCGTCCTATATGGTACATGAAGCGATCGCAGCAGGCGCATGGCTGATGGTTGTTGCAGGTTTGGCAATTCCGGTTCTGTCTGCTTTAACCCAGTGGCTGAACGTTAAGCTGATGCCCCAGGCTTCCGATGCATCTTCCAATAATGACAACAGCAGCATGGCAGCTTCCATGAAGATGATGAATAACGTAATGCCGATCATGTCTGCGGTATTCTGTTATACATTGCCTTCCGGTATGGGTCTTTACTGGATTGCTGGTTCTGTTGTAAGAAGCGTGCAGCAGGTGCTGATCAACAAGCACATCGATAAGATGGATATTGACGCGCAGATCAAGAAAAATCTGGAGAAGCGGGATGCGAAGCTGCGCAAGCAGGGAATTGATCCTGCGAAGCTCAATAACTACGCCAATATGAGCACGAGAAATGTAAAAACCAGTTCTGCACCGGCCGCCACAAAGGCAAAAGCTCCTTCTATGACACAGGAACAGAAGGAAGAGGCAATGCGTAAGGCAACGGAATATTATAACAAAAATGCGTCCAAGCCCGGAAGTCTTGCTTCCAAGGCAAATATGGTAAGGGATTACAACGAGAAGAATAATAAGTAAATAACAGGAGGGGTCAGCATGGATTTCCAAAGATTTTCGGCAAAAACAGTTGGCGATGCGGTAACAGCGGCCTGCCAGCATTTTTTAGTGACAAGCGACAAGCTGGAATATGAAATTCTGGAAGAAGGCTCTACCGGCTTCCTTGGATTCAATGCAAAACCGGCAGTCATTCAGGCAAGGGTAAGGGTTACCGTTGAGGATAAGGCGCTTCAGTTTTTGAATGATGTATTTGCAGCCATGAAGATGGATGTTGTGATGGATATCGCTTACGATGAAGTTGAAAAACATTTAGACATCGATTTAAAGGGCGATGAAATGGGAATCCTGATCGGTAAGAGAGGACAGACGCTGGATTCTTTACAGTATCTGGTATCTCTGGTAGTAAATAAGGATTCTGAAGACTATATCCGCGTAAAGGTGGATACAGAAGATTACCGCAAGAGAAGAAAAGAAACCCTTGAAAATCTGGCAAAGAATATTGCCTACAAGGTAAAGCGCAGCAGAAGACCTGTAGCGCTGGAGCCGATGAATCCTTATGAGAGAAGGATCATTCATTCCGCTCTTCAGAATGATAAATATGTTACAACCCACAGCGAAGGAGAAGAGCCTTACCGCCACGTTGTTGTAACGCTGAAGAAGAACGGCGAGAGATAAAGTATTTAGGAACCGGCGGTGTCAAAGCTGCCGGTTCTTTTTCATCGAATGGGAATGTGGTTCCCATTCGATAAGAAACGCTCCGCGAGGATGCGCACTCGGCGCAGGGGTAGATGGTTGCTAAAGCAACCGCGCCTCGGCGCGAGAATGTGCCAAGGCATATTCTTTTTCATTCATGGAGGTAGTATGAAATCAGATACCATTGCAGCGATTGCAACGGCGTTGTCTGATGCGGGAATCGGCATTATCCGCATCAGCGGTCCGGAGGCGATTGCGGTTGCGAACCGGGTTGTGGTCAATAAGAAGAAAGAACACACACTGAAAAACTGGCAGACGCATACGATTCATTATGGTTTTGTCGAAGAAAACGGAACGATTTTGGACGAGGTTATGGTTTCTGTCATGAAAGCACCCAGAAGCTATACGACAGAGGACACGGTAGAGATCAACTGCCACGGCGGCGTGCTTTTAACCAAACGTGTGTTGGAGGCTGTTCTGCATGCCGGTGCGAGGATGGCGGAGCCGGGCGAATTTACGAAACGAGCGTTTTTGAGCGGCAGAATCGACTTATCCGAAGCTGAGGCGGTTATGGATCTGATTCAGGCGAAAAACCAGTTTTCGATGCAGGCGTCGATCAAACAGCTGCGCGGCTCTGTTGCAGAGAAAGTGAAGAGCCTGCGTGCGGCGCTTTTATATGAAATTGCATTTATCGAATCCGCGTTAGACGATCCGGAGCATATCAGTACAGAAGGCTATTCGGAAAAACTCGGCAAAATCACGCAGGAGCTTTTAGGAGAGATCGGAAAGCTGATCGCGTCCGCAGAGGACGGACTTTTACGCAAAGAAGGCATCCGCACCGTCATTGTCGGAAAGCCGAATGCTGGAAAATCGTCCCTGTTAAACCTATTGGTCGGAGAAGAGCGCGCGATTGTAACGGATATCGCAGGCACGACGCGCGATGCCCTGGAGGAATCCATCCGGTTAAAGGGAATCAGTTTGAATATCATCGATACGGCGGGAATCCGCAGCACGGATGATGTCGTGGAAAAAATCGGTGTAGAACGTGCGATGCAGTATGCAAAAGAGGCAGATTTAATTCTGTATGTGGTTGACTCGTCGCGCCCGCTGGACGAAAATGACAGGCAGATTATTGAGATGATCCGGGATCAGAAGGTCATTGTACTGCTTAACAAATCAGATCTGGAAGCGGCTGTCAGCGAAACGGATTTGCAGGAGGCGTTCGGCGGCAGGGAGGTTTCCATGATCCGCACTTCTGCAAAGAAAAATGCCGGAATCGAGGAATTTGAGCGGCTTCTGGAGCAGATGTTTTTCCATGGAGAAATCCGTTCGGAGGACGAGGTGGTTATCACGAGCATGCGCCACAAAGAAGCGCTCTGCGAGGCGTATGACAGCCTGAAAATGGTTCAGAAAAGCCTGGAAGACGATATGCCGGAGGATTTTTATTCTATTGATTTGATGAGTGCCTATGCATCTCTGGGACGGATTATCGGGGAAGAGGTCGGCGATGATCTGGTAAACGAAATTTTCTCCAAATTCTGCATGGGAAAATGATCTGACCAGGTGTCGAAAAGTCTTGAAGAGACATTTTCTAAAGGAATGGGAAAAAAACAGGAGCGAAAAGTCTCGAAGGGAAGGTTTCGCAAACGGTTTGGAAAAGCGGCAGCGAGCAGGATTGTAGAACACTGCCCACAGAAACAGTTGCCGGAAACGCAGGATTCGTGTATGATTGGTGCAGAAAGCATGCGATGATTCATGACAAAAGAATGTTCGCAGAGCGTGCATTCTATTGCTTAGGACAAAAGAATGCTTGCAGAGCGTGCATTCTTTTGTTTAGGACAATGGAATGTTCGTATGATGCGCATTCTATTGCAGAAAAGCACAGAAAATAAGGCGGAAAAGATGGCTCAGATAACAGAAAAAGTTGATGTATGTGTAATTGGGGCAGGTCATGCCGGATGTGAAGCGGCGCTGGCGTGCGCGAGAATGGGACTGGAAACGGTTATTTTTACGGTAAGCGTGGAAAGTATTGCGCTGATGCCGTGCAATCCGAATATCGGCGGTTCTTCGAAAGGACATCTCGTCCGGGAGCTGGATGCGCTCGGCGGCGAGATGGGAAAAAATATCGATCATACCTTTATTCAGTCAAAGATGCTCAACGCGTCGAAGGGTCCTGCAGTGCATTCGCTGCGGGCGCAGGCGGATAAAGCGGAATACAGCAGACGGATGCGGCAGATTCTGGAAAATCAGGAGCATCTGGTTATCAAGCAGGCAGAAGTCTGCGATCTTTTATGGGATGATGTGGATTCAGACACGGTTTCCGAAAAAGCCGGTGCAACAAAAAAAATCCGTGGTGTGCGGACATTTACGGGAACGGTATACGAAGCCAAAGCGGTTATTTTGTGTACCGGAACCTACTTAAAGGCACGCTGCCTGTGCGGAGAATCCATCACCTATACCGGGCCGAACGGACTGCAGGCGGCAAATCACCTGACAGACAGTCTGAAAGAAATGGGCATTGCAATGCGCCGTTTCAAGACGGGAACGCCTGCGAGAATGGATAAAAGGAGTATTGATTTTTCCAAGATGGAAGAGCAGTTCGGAGATCCGAGGGTTGTGCCGTTTTCCTTTTCTACTGACCCGGAAAGCGTACAGATTGATCAGGATTCCTGCTGGTTGACCTATACGAACGAAAAAACGCATGAGATCATCCGGGCAAACCTGGATCGTTCTCCGATTTATGCGGGAATTATTGAAGGGACGGGACCGAGATATTGTCCGTCTATCGAGGATAAGGTTGTAAAATTTGCAGATAAAGAACGCCATCAGGTTTTTCTTGAGCCGGAGGGACGTTATACAAATGAAATGTATGTCGGTGGCATGTCCTCTTCTTTGCCGGAGGATGTACAGCTTGCCATGTATCGGACGGTTCCAGGGCTGGAAAACTGCCGGATCGTGCGCAATGCATATGCGATTGAATATGATTGCATCGACGCAAGACAGCTGTACCCGACGTTGGAATTTAAGGATGTTGAGGGGCTTTTTTCGGCAGGACAGTTCAATGGAAGCAGCGGCTATGAGGAAGCGGCTTCCCAGGGCATTCTTGCAGGAATCAATGCGGGTCTGAAATGTCAGGGCAGGGAGCCGATGATTATAGACCGTTCGGAAGGCTATCTGGGTGTTCTGGTAGACGACCTTGTGACGAAGGAAAATACAGAACCGTACCGGATGATGACCTCGCGGTCAGAATACAGATTACTGCTTCGCCAGGACAATGCGGATCTGCGTCTGCGCAGAAAGGGCTATGAGGCTGGTCTGATTTCGGAAGAGCAGATGCAGTGGCTGGAACAGAAAGAACAGATGATTACACAGGAGATGGATCGTCTGAAAAAAACTGTGATCGGCGCATCGGCAGAGCATCAGAAGTTTTTGGAGAAAATGGGCAGTACACCTTTGAAGACGGCAGCGTCTCTGGCGGAGTTGATGTGCAGACCGGAACTTTCCTATGAAATGCTTGCAGAAATTGATCATAATCGGAAGCTTTTACCGGCAGAGGTCATTGAGCAGGTAGAAATCGAAATCAAATATGAAGGTTATATTGAGCGCCAGAAGCGACAGGTAGATCAGTACAAGAAGATGGAAAAGCATAAAATCCCGAATTGGATGGATTATGATGAGGTTCCGAGCCTGCGTCTGGAGGCAAGACAGAAGTTAAAAGCGTTCCGTCCGGTATCGGTTGGACAGGCTTCCAGAATTTCCGGCGTTTCCCCAGCAGATATTTCCGTGCTTTTGGTATATTTGGAGCATGAAAGTCATATGCGCGATTTGAAGAAAGAATAGGAGAACATATGTTCTATGTACGGAATGGATCAATTTGAAAATGAATTAAAAGAATTGCGGATCGTTCTTTCGGATGTCCAGAAGCAGCAGTTCGAGGAATATTATAAGCTTCTGGTGGAATGGAACGAAGTAATGAATCTGACGGCGATCACAGATTACAAAGATGTAATGAAAAAGCATTTTTTCGACAGTCTGACGGTTGTTCGTGCCTATCCGGAAATCCTGACGGAGGTGGTTTCCGTTATTGATATCGGAACCGGCGCAGGTTTTCCGGGAATTCCGCTGAAAATTGCATTTCCGCAGATTCGACTGACTTTACTGGATTCTTTACAAAAACGATTGAAGTTTTTACAGGAGGTTTCTGATAAGCTGGAATTAGGTGAGATCCAGATGCTTCATGGCAGAGCAGAGGACTATGCAAAACAGCCAGAGTTCAGAGAGCATTTCGATTTATGTGTTTCAAGAGCAGTAGCAAATTTATCAACGCTTTCTGAGCTGTGTCTTCCTTATGTAAAAGAAAACGGTAAATTCATTCCTTATAAGGCAGAAAAAGCGGAGGCGGAAATTGAAGCGGCACAGAAAGCGGTCGATCTTCTTGGCGGAGAAATATCTGATAAGATCGAGTTCCAGCTTCCGGGCGGAGATATGGGAAGAACGCTGGTTGTGATTGATAAGATTAAGAAGACGCCGAAAAAATATCCGAGAAAAGCAGGTACACCGGCGAAGATGCCGATTGTCTGAGTTGGTCAACATGAGAAGGAGATGTTTCACGTGAAACATCTCCTTTTTTATAATCCTCAAATGTTTCACGTGAAACATTGACCGGACAAGTCGGAACGAAAAATAGAGACATATCGCGAAAGAGAGGAGCAGTAGTGCGTTTCAAAGATTAGACTGAAATAAGAATATCGTGTAAGATTGAAAATTTCCTTTTTACGTCAAAAAACGGAACTGCTGAAAAAAAGTGCATTCCTTTTTACAAATTTATAACTATTAGCAATGGCATTCTTGAAATGTTGATGTTATAATAAATGATGTGAATTTGAAACGGTAAGAGAAGAAGTCGTGAAACGACACGAGGTGTATGAATTTCAATGGGGAGAGCAATAGCAATTGCGAACCAGAAGGGCGGCGTTGGTAAAACAACGACAGCAATCAATCTGTCAGCCTGTCTGGCGGCGAAAAGAAAAAAAGTATTAGTTATTGACATGGATCCACAGGGAAATACGACCAGTGGATTCGGCGTCGAAAAAAATGAACTGGAAAACACAGTTTATGAATTGATTCTTGGTGAGTGTTCGGTAGAAGAGTGTCTGATCAAGAATGTTGTTAAGAATGTCTCAATTATTCCGTCAAATGTCAATCTTGCCGCAGCGGAGATTGAACTGATTGGAGTAGATAAAAAAGAGTACATTTTGAAAAATGAAATCGACTGGATTCGAGATCAGTACGATTTTATCATCATCGATTGCCCGCCGTCGCTCAGCATGCTGACGATCAATGCGATGACGACAGCGGATACAGTTCTTGTTCCGATTCAGTGCGAATACTATGCGCTGGAGGGATTGAGTCAGCTGATCCATACCGTAAATCTGGTAAGAGAACGTCTGAATCCGACTCTGGATATCGAAGGTATCGTATTTACCATGTATGATGCGAGAACAAATCTTTCGATGCAGGTCGTTGAAAATGTCAAGGATCATCTGAATCAAAAGGTTTACAAGACGATGATTCCCAGAAATATTCGACTTGCAGAGGCACCGAGTTATGGAATGCCGATCAATCTTTATGATGCAAAGTCAGCAGGAGCAGAGAGCTATATGGCACTTGCGGATGAAGTCATAAAGAGAAAGGGTATATAATGGCGTTGAAAAGAGGATTAGGAAAAGGACTGGATTCTCTGATTCCGACAAATGTGATGATGGAGTCAGAGGTAAAGCATGCTACAGTTTCGACCGCCTCATCACCTGAGGAGGGAAAAGACGGCACTCTGATGGTAAAGCTGTCAAAGGTAGAGCCGAATCGAGAACAGCCCCGTAAAAATTTTGATGAAGATTCTTTACAGGAATTGGCAGAATCTTTAAAACAATTCGGAATGCTGCAGCCGATTCTTGTACAGAACCGTGGTGATTATTATGAAATCATCGCAGGAGAGCGCAGATGGAGAGCTGCCAAAATCGCCGGATTAAAAGAGGTTCCGGTTATTGTCAGAGAATTGACAGATCAGGAAATTGTTGAAATTTCTCTGATTGAAAATATTCAGAGAGAGGATTTAAATCCGATCGAAGAAGCACAGGCTTATAAGAGACTGCTGACAGAGTTTCATTTAAAGCAGGATGAAGTAGCGGAGCGGGTTTCCAAGAGCAGAACTGCCGTTACAAACTCCATGCGTCTGCTCAAATTGTGCGATGAAGTACAGAAGATGGTAGTGGACGATATGATCAGCACCGGACATGCAAGAGCGCTGATCAGCATTGAAGATCCGGAAGAACAGTATCTGATCGCACAGAAAATCTTTGATGAAAAGCTGAGTGTCCGCGAGGTGGAAAAGCTGGTAAAAGATCTGCACAAGCCGCCGAAGCCGCCGAAGGAAGAAAATAAGACGCTGCAGGCAATTTATCAGGAGATCTCCGAACGGTTGAAGCAGAGTCTGAGTACAAAGGTATCTGTGAGCGCAAAACAGAACGGCGCGGGTAAGATAGAAATTGAATTTTATAATCATGAAGATCTGGAACGCCTGCTGGAGCGGATCACGGGTTAAAGTTGTGAGACGGTAAGATAAATTACCGAAATACCGTAAGAAAGGAAAGAAAAACAATGACAAGCCCGTTGATGGAATATCTCGGAATAGCAGGATTGGATATTGCGTGGCTGTTTATCGGAATTTTTGTTGTATTGCTGATTCTTCTGGTTTTAATCATTGTACAGTTTGCAAAGTACAAAAAGCTGAAGAAAAAGTACGACAAATTTATGAAAGGCAAAGACGGAAAGAGCCTGGAAAAGGATATTATCGCTCTGTTTGAGGATAATAAATTTATCAAAAGCGAGAGCGAGAAGAATCGAAAGGACATCCGCAATATCCTGAAAAAACTGGAATTCTGTTATCAGAAGGCTGGACTGGTAAAATACGATGCCTATAACCAGATGGGCGGTAATCTGAGCTTTTGCCTGTGCATGCTGAATGAGAGAAACAGCGGATTTATTTTAAATTCCGTACACAGCAGCGACGGCTGCTATACCTACACGAAGGAAATCAAAAACGGCGAATGTGAAATCGCCCTTGGTGAAGAAGAAAGAAAAGCGCTGAATATGGCGATTGGATTTTAAGGAGGAAGAGTCATGATCGATATCAAATTTTTAAGAGAAAATCCGGAAGTGGTAAAAGAAAATATCCGGAAAAAATTCCAGGATGAAAAGCTTCCGCTGGTAGATGAAGTAATCGAGCTGGATGCACAGAGCAGAACTGCACAGAAAGAAGCAGATGATCTGCGCGCCAACAGAAATAAGATTTCCAAAGAAATCGGTAAACTGATGGGCCAGGGTAAGAAAGAAGAAGCCATGGCGATGAAGGAACAGGTCAATGCAGATGCAAAGAGACTTTCTGAGCTGGAAGCACAGGAAGAAGAGCTGCAGGCAAGAATCCTGAAAATCATGATGACCATCCCCAACATTATCGATCCTTCTGTTCCGATCGGTAAAAACGATACCGAGAACGTAGAGGTTCAGAGATATGGCGAGCCGGTTGTTCCGGATTTCGAAATTCCTTATCATACAGAGATCATGGAGAGCTTTGACGGTATTGACTTAGACAGCGCAAGAAAGGTTGCAGGAAACGGTTTCTACTATCTGATGGGCGATATCGCAAGACTGCATTCCGCGGTTATCGCATATGCAAGAGATTTCATGATTAACAGAGGCTTTACCTACTGTGTACCTCCTTTCATGATCAGAAGCAATGTTGTAACAGGCGTTATGAGCTTTGCAGAAATGGACGCTATGATGTACAAGATCGAAGGCGAAGATCTTTACCTGATCGGTACTTCCGAGCATTCCATGATCGGTAAATTTATCGACACAATTATTCCGGAAGAAGAGCTGCCTAAGACTCTGACCAGCTATTCTCCTTGCTTCCGTAAGGAAAAAGGCGCACACGGTCTGGAAGAGAGAGGCGTATACAGAATCCATCAGTTCGAAAAGCAGGAAATGATCGTTGTGTGCAAGCCTGAAGATTCCAAGATGTGGTTTGACAAGCTGTGGCAGAACACTGTAGATCTGTTCAGAAGCATGGATATTCCGGTAAGAACCTTGGAATGCTGCTCCGGTGACCTGGCTGACCTGAAAGTGAAATCTGTAGACGTAGAAGCATGGTCCCCGAGACAGAAGAAGTATTTCGAAGTTGGCAGCTGCTCCAACCTGGGCGATGCGCAGGCAAGAAGACTGAAGATCCGTGTAAATGGTGAAAACGGAAAATACTTTGCACATACACTGAATAATACAGTAGTAGCGCCTCCGAGAATGCTGATTGCTTTCCTGGAGAATAACCTGCAGGCAGACGGCTCTGTCAGAATTCCTGAAGTGCTGCAGCCTTACATGGGCGGAATGAAAGAAATTCGCAAAAAATAATTATGTAAACTAAAATAAACAAAAAGTGAGGTGAGATTCTTGCACAAATTTTTGAGAGCAGTGGGATTCAGTCAGTATACAGAAAAGAAACAGGTTCAAAAGCTGATCCGGGATATCATTATTCATGCGGATGAGCGCAGCTATACGACCGTTGGGAAAAAGACGCTGGTTGCAGAATTTGACAGGAATTTCGCCGAAGATATCGGAATAGCAGTGTGCGGAGAATTTGATGAGGACGATACGTACAGTTTCGATTATTATCTTCCGTACCTGCGCTCCGATCTTGTCAGTACAGCAGAGGATATCTCAATCGAGCGCCACGCAGCGAAGGAGTCCTATGCGGGAATCTGCGACGATCCGAAGGTTGGTGTTTCCCTGATTTTTTACCTGCAAAATATGATTTCGTATCTGAAATTGCAGGGAGAAGGCAAGATCCCGGCAAAGGGTACTTCTTTGAACCTTTCCGCACTTTCCTGTCAGGGAACGATCATGATGCCGATTCAGAAGACGGAATGGCAGAAAAAGAAGATTGCCAAGGACGCGGTACAGAGAAACCGTCTGATTCAAGCTGCACGCGGCGGCGATGAAGAAGCGATGGAAAGCCTGACGTTAGAAGATATGGACACCTACACGTCCATTTCCAGAAAGATTCAAAAAGCCGATATTTTCAGTCTTGTAGATACGTATTTCATGCCGTATGGTGTGGAATGTGACCAGTATTCTGTTCTGGGTGAAATCACGGATATGAAGCTTGTAACCAACGGACTGACGGGCGAAAAGGTACATATTCTGACCCTGTGTTGCAACGACCTGAATTTAAAGGTTGCAATCAACAGCATTGATCTGCTGGGCGAACCTGCTGTCGGACGCCGCTTCAAGGGCAGCGTGTGGTTGCAGGGACAGGTGAATTTCCCAGAAGAGTCGTAGAAGAGTTCACGGACAGCGTAAAGTATTTGACTTGTACAGATAATTTCTGTATAATAAATTTGTTTATGGAACTGTTTTTTGTGTGACGAATCGAATAGGTGTTACTTCTAAGAAGCAACCATGGTTAAAGCCGTGAAACCTAAAAAGTGGCAACAAAGAGTCTGATTGGAACAGTAGCATATAGAAATGTCGAAATAAGAAATCAGATGATTCATCACGAAAGTGATTGAG
>NZ_JBKVPW010000001.1:98275-99548 GCF_046968865.1 Gallintestinimicrobium sp.
TTCCATTCAAAATGATCAATTTCCAGCTAACGCAATCCGATTTTTGTTAGCTGACAGCTAATCAAAATTACCGGTTTGCAAACATGGGTTTTAAGAAGTCCAGCTAACATTTGGGTTCCGCTCCGTTGTCACCCCTTATTCGGGGATGTAAATCAGAGAAAAGGCGGGAAAAGAAACAATCTCTCCCAAACCTGCAAACATAAATTAGCTGAAACAGTATTCAATTCTATTAGCTACAGCTAATGGTCAAACAGCAATGTCTGTTTGGAACTTTACTATCTATAAAAGTTCCAGGCAGGCATTTTTTAGTTCCTGAATCCTGGAGGAAAGGAGTCAAGATGACTGAGCCAAACAGACAATCAGGAGAAAACGAAGAAAGAATCATAGAAATTGAGATTGAGCGTCTTCGACCGTTCAAAGAGCATCCGTTTCAGGTGAAAGATGATAAGGAAATGTTTCTTCTGCAGGAAAGCATTGAGAAGTATGGAATATTAAATCCGCTGATCGTCAGACCGGTACCGGATGGATACTATGAGATCATATCCGGTCACAGAAGAAAACATGCTGCAGAGAAACTGGGATACCGTAAAGTACCGGTAATCATCCGGGTATTAAGTGAAGATGATTCCATCTTGAGCATGGTAGATTCCAATCTTCACAGAGAACGGATCAGCTACAGTGAAAAAGCATTTGCTTACAAACTGAAGAATGACGTATTAAAAAGAAAAAGTGGTCGAAAAAAGAGCCAAGTTGACCACAAAACACCAAGAAAGCGGGCAATAGAAATCATCAGTGAGGATTGTGGAGATAGCCCAAAACAAGTGCAGCGTTATATCTCACTGACAAAGCTTATACCGGAAATGCTGCAGAAACTGGATGATGAGATTATTTCTTTTTGTCCGGCCGTGGAGATAGCAGCACTGAAAGAAAATGAACAAAGAGAACTGCTTAAAGCAATGGATTATGCACAGGCGATCCCGTCACTCTCACAGGCCCAGAGGATCCGGCAGCTGAGTAAAGAAAAACAGTTATCGCTGGAAAAGATGGAAGAAATTATGTGTGAAGTGAAAAAGGGTGAGATCACCAGAGTAGCATTTACCAATGAGCAGTTACACAAGTATTTTCCAAATTCTTATACACCGGCAATGATGAAACGGGAAATACTGGCACTGTTGAAATTATGGAAAAAAGAATCATGGGAAAGTTAAAGGAGGAAGAAATCATGTGTAAAGTTATATCCGTAGTAAACCAGAAAGGTGGCGTCGGAAAGACC
>NZ_JBKVPW010000001.1:110126-112901 GCF_046968865.1 Gallintestinimicrobium sp.
ATCAAAAAAGAGCCGATAACAGCAGTATTTCAAACTGCATATTATCGGCTCTGCGTCTGTGCGTCTGGCTCTTTTAATTAAATTATTTCTGTTGTTTTTTGGCTTTATTATATGTATTAGCTAACTGTCCACAAGCTGCTTTAATCTCTCTACCATGAGAAACTCTCATGGTAACTTCAAGTCCTGTTTGCTCTAATTGATGTTTGAACGCAACCATTTCTTGTTTTTGTGGTGCTCTAATTTTTGAATTACTCGTCGGGTTGTATTGCAGCACGTTAATCATAACATTTTTGCCCTTAAACCATTTTGCAAGTTGCCTTATATCTGAGGAACGGTCATTTATACCTGGTAAAAGCAAATACGCAAATACCACTTTTCGATTATGCCTTTGAGAATAGGACAATGCTTGCTTAACAACATCTTCAATAGCGTACATGTGCATATGAGGAATGATACAGTTTCTCGCAGCCTGTGTTGCTGCATGTAAAGATATTGTCAACTGAATTTTTAGATGTTCTTCGCGCAATTTTTTTAATTGATTAACTGGACCAACTGTTGATACGGTAATGCCGTCGGTTGGAAAGTTAAGTCCATTTCTATCTCGAAGAATATGGATTGCTGCAATCAAGTTGTCGTAATTGAATAAAGGTTCTCCCATTCCCATAAAAACGATACGATTTACTTTTTGACGTATCAATACAACCTGCTGCACAATTTCAGACGGTGTTAGATTACGAACAAAACCATTGCGTCCGGACTCACAAAAAATACAGCCAACAGAACAACCAACTTGCGTACTTACGCAAACAGTCCCACCATCTCGCCGTTTAATAAAAACCGTTTCAATATACCTGTTATCTTTCAATTCATAAACATACTTTTCAGTATCGCTACTTTTATAGACTTTTTTTGTTGATATTGATAGATTTTCTTTGTGAAATGGCTGTTTATACAATTCCGTATATAAGGCTCTTGCTTTATCCTCTCCAATTACTTCCGACATTTCTTTGTAAGTAAATCCGTATGGGTCATTCAATATTTCCGTAGGTGTACTTTTAGGTAAGTGTTTCATTTAAATATCCTTCCTTTTCAAAATTAAAAAGTTTGTTTTTCAGAGTTTTTGATTATGATTTCTAGTTTTTCAACATCAACGATATGTGTTAATTTACATTTAGGGCAGAAAAGAGGAAAATTTCTTAATACCGTATTATAAAATACTTGAACCCTCGTCTTTCCGTTACAAATTGGACATTTTATCCAATATTTTTCAAGCATAATATTTCTCCTTTTGCGCAAAAAAATGCAGGTCAATTCTCAACATGAGCATTGACCTGCATTTATACATATAATACTACAACAAAATTAAGGCATAGTTTTTATACTATGTCTATACGTCGTTAGTTTTGTTGTATAGCATACGCAAAATAAGCATGACAAAAAAGCCCATATTGAAAATGGGAAAAATCTTTTTTGATTTCAATGCTTATCGAATACGCATGCTATGTAACATAAACATTCCCCCCCTTTTATATAATATTATATACAAAAGCAGCTTGTTGTCAACATATATATATATGAATTATTTTGGCTAAATGTAACCACTTTATTGCTTTCCTTAAATTTTCCTTGATATTCTGCAATACTCTTTATTCGATTTTGCACTTCATCTGGATAAGATGAATAGCTTTTTAAATTTTTGTTATCTGTACCTGTTCCCCAAAAACATATTAGAAAAAACGCGATACATAAAATTACGGTTTCGATTATTATAATCATTCTGTTTCACTCCAAATTCTAATTTGTCCGTTTCTTCATATCCACATTATATCATTTTCATATCTGCACCACAATAAAATTTTATGCACCGATAATCTTATTGAACAGCTCTAACAAACACCATTTCATCACTCCAATCTGAAATTTAGGTATGAAAAAAGCAGTCAATCCTAAGACTAACTGCTTTGTGTATAGAGATATGAAATTGTGAAATAGAATTTGCCTATTTCAAATCAAAAAGAGAATTTTCATAGTCCTTTACATAGTATCGTATATTTTTACGCCCCTTTTGAATAATGGTATGTCCCTCTGCTTCTAATTTTTCTTTCTGTGCTTCAATACCATTTGGATATTTAGCATTTAATTCTCCGTTTGCTTTTAATGTTCTCCAATAGGGTGTTTCATCTTCGGAACGCTGATAACTCGCCCACGCTACAATAGAAACAAATATACCCGCTGTAATCGGCTCTGTAAAATCTGCACCACTCAATTTTGCAAAGTGTTCTCGTATTTTTCCAACCGTAATCACTTTACCATACGGAACTTTTTTCATTACTTTGTCATAGTCAATCGGGGGAGCAAAATACATTTTGTTTCCACCATATTTCTCAATACTTTTCTGGTCTATGATAATTTGAAATTTTGGCATATCCTTACTATCATGCAACATAGCATTAAAATCTTTTTTATCTTCATTTGCCATTTGTGCCACCTCCTACTTTAAGGATAGTCTGTTTCTTATTTCCATGCAATGAGGCTGTTTGAAAATTATTAACACTTTCAAATTTGTCGCTTTCTTCATATCCATATTATAACAGTTCCATATATCCGCCACAATAAAAATCAGCATACCCTTAGCATTTATGGAACAAAAATGCACACTTTTTCTTTCTTCCTCTTGATTACCCCACAACAGAAAAGAAAAAGCCCTGTCAAGAGCCTTGCCACCATTGGTGGTGCTTTGCACTCTTTACTGGGCTTTTTGTTTGCTGTATCTTC
>NZ_JBKVPW010000001.1:113462-402158 GCF_046968865.1 Gallintestinimicrobium sp.
TCCGCAAGTTCCTGTTGTTTCATTCCTCTGTGTTTTCTTATGGTCTGTATGTTCTCTCCTAAGAAACTGATTTTCTTTTCGTAATGCTCCATGACTTAGTATAAACACTCCTTTCATTGCTTTTATTGGTATTTATAAGCATATCATACTTAATATATATCTAAAAGTCAACAAAAACTTCTTGACAAGTAATTCTAATGGCGTTATTATCGTGTTAGATAGAGTGATTAAGCACGCTAGGGTTAATCACACGCTTGAGTAAGCATAGAAAAGATATATTTTCACTTTGATAGCATGAATAAGCATGGACTATCAGACCGAAAATAAGGTTTCTGACTGGGGCTGTTCCGTTTAGCCACGAGCCTTACAAGGCTCGTGAGCGTTAAGAACGGATCAGACACAGGAAGAAAGGGAACGCCTTTAGGCGTTCGTAAAGGGCGTATATGTAACACCGCCCTGCGTATACATGTCATAGTACCTAGAAACTGTGATAAATAAAGGAAAAAACACAATTTTTACCCCGCAAAAAAACGGGGCATACGAAAGGAGAAATGCACTATAACTACACACAAAAATTTATCCGTTAAGATTGATTACATCAGCATTGTATTTGAAACTGCAACTGCTGAAGATGTCATCATGCACATTTTAGGTTTACCGACTGACATTTTCAATGTCTATCCGGCAAGCATTAAATACAAAACCTATCAAGCACGCTGGCAGATTGGAGATATTTATGTATCGGGGGACGCAAGAAAGACAGAGGACAACCCACAAGGGTTAGGCTGTTATCTTGTTATGACTGGCAGAGGTTGTGATGATATTTTCCGTATTCTCGACAGTAGGAATTATACCTTTGGGGATATGTTCCGACGCTGTGAGCGAAGATACGGACTGGATAATTTCCATTTCACAAGACTTGATATTGCCATTGATGATAAGAACGAAAAGCCATTCTTTACCATAGAGCAGATAAAGAAGAAATGCGAAAAAGAGGAATTTATTTCGAATAGTGAGGGCTACCACTTTGACGAAAGCAAGTTTGATGATTTCGACACCGCAAAGACTGTTTATATCGGTGCTGGAAAATCGGGATTGTCCTATCGCTTTTATGATAAGGATAAGGAAGTCTGTTCAAAACATAATAAGACTCTTGAGGAAGTCGACAGTTGGAAACGGACAGAAATGCAACTGCGTGATGATAAGGCTCATGCTTTTGCCATGACATTCAAGGACAGACCGCTGGAACTTGGAGAACTGGCTTTCGGGCTATTGGCAAACAACCTACGCTTTGTCGTGCCAAACAGAAATGAAAGTAATAAGAGCAGATGGAAAACGTGTCGGTTTTGGGAACGCTTTTTAGGGGCTGTGGAAGTCTTAAAACTGCAAGTACCAAAACAGCAAAATTCCCTTGAAGAAACACAGCAATGGCTCACAGAGGGTGGCGTGATTTCCGCTGTCAAAAGTTTTTACTTCTTGGAAGAACATGACGCATTAGGTGGACTGGAAAAAGTGGGAACTATGCTTGATAAGGCAAGATACAGCAATTCCCTTTCCAGTAAATTAACCGCCCATTTACAGAGGATAAACCGCACCGACCTTATCCCCTATATCCAGTATGACACGAAACATGGGAAAGGGGGTATCTGATGAATAACAACGATATTCCCGTATGGGAAAAATACACCCTTACCATTGAAGAAGCGTCAAAGTATTTCCGTATCGGAGAAAACAAGTTAAGACGATTGGCAGAGGAAAACAAGGACGCTGGCTGGCTCATTATGAATGGCAACCGCATACAGATTAAACGCCGACAGTTTGAACAGGTTATTGACAAATTGGACGCAATCTAATGCAAATGAGCCTTGTATGTGTTATGATGAACACAAGTCATATCAAGGCTCTTTCCAACAAGGAAAGGAGCAGACACCATGAAAGAAAAAAGACGGGATAACAAAGGTCGTATCCTGCATACTGGAGAGAGCCAACGAACAGACGGGAAATACTTATATAAATATGTAGACGCATTTGGAAACACAAAATATGTGTATGCTTGGAGATTGACACCCACAGACCCGACACCAAAGGGAAAACGGGAAAAACCCTCACTTCGTGAACTGGAACAGCAGATAAGACGGGATATTGAGGACGGTATCGACAGCACAGGCAAGAAAATGACGCTTTGCCAACTCTACGCCAAACAGAACGCACAGAGGGCAAACGTGAAGAAAAGCACACTAAAACAACGGGAACAACTCATGCGGTTATTGAAAGAGGATAAGTTAGGTGCTAGGAGCATTGATACGATAAAACCCTCTGACGCTAAAGAATGGGCGTTACGCATGAAAGACAAAGGCTTTTCCTACAATACCATTAACAACCATAAACGCTCGTTAAAAGCGTCATTCTATATCGCCATACAAGACGATTGTGTAAGGAAAAACCCTTTTGATTTCAAGTTAAGTGAAGTCCTAGAAAATGATACCAAAGAGAAAGTCGCATTGACAGAGGAACAGGAACAAGCCTTACTCTCATTCATCAAGACGGACAATGTGTATCACAAGTATTATGATGATGTGCTGATACTGTTAAAGACTGGACTTCGTATCTCGGAACTGTGCGGACTGACAGTAGCCGATATTGATTTCAAGAATGAAGTTGTGATTATCGACCACCAGTTATTAAAGAGCAAGGAACAGGGCTATTATATTGAAACGCCTAAGACAAAAAGCGGAACAAGGCAAGTGCCATTAAGCAGGGAAACGATACAAGCATTTCAACGGGTTATGAAGAAACGCCCAAAGGCAGAACCATTTGTGATAGACGGACGGAGCAACTTTCTATTTGTCAATCATAAAGGCAAGCCCAAAGTTGCGATTGATTACAACGCCTTATTTGTCCGTATGGTAAAGAAATACAACAAGCACCATAAGGATAACCCCTTGCCACATATCACACCACATACGCTACGCCATACGTTCTGCACAAGACTGGCAAGCAAGAACATGAACCCGAAAGATTTACAGTATATCATGGGACATTCAAATATCAGTATCACAATGAACTGGTACGCTCATGCGTCCATAGATACCGCAAAATCAGAGGTTCAGCGTCTAATCGCATAGAAGTATTTACCACGATTTTAACCACGCTTGATAGCGAAAATATAAGAAGATAGACCTAGATATGTGAGGTTTACCACAAAAGCAAAATGCCCGTAGAGCCGATAAAATAAGGCTTTGCGGACATTTAAGAAGATATAAAAAGATAGTCAAAAAGACATATATAATTTACAAATAAATAATTTCTAATAACTTTTATCGCCTTTCTTCAAAGGAGAAAACGTAATCTTATTTGCCAAAAGAAAAAGAATTATTATTACAATACCAAGTCCCACAAAAAGTGAACTTGTATCAACAACAGTAACTTTGTATATAATACTAATCACAAAAGATACCACTGGCGCGCATGCGTATGTAAGTGAAAATCGAATTGCAGAAACACGTCCTATATATTCTTTAGTAACTTCTTTTACAAATTTCACTTGTACATAAGTAATCATTAATCCCAATGCTGCACCAATTATTATCGAACCGATTAGCAACAGTAATTTTTGAGTTATAGGATTTGCAATATATTTTGAAACAAATGCAATAAAAACATAGTATACACCTAAAACAATTCCACAAAATGTAACAAGTGTATTATTTTTTTTCTCCTCTTTCATTTTTGCAAAAGTCAATGATCCCAAAATAGTACCAATAGTTACGCTTACACTTAGTAATGAAACAATTTTGGCATCTCCACTAAACATTTCTCTTGCAATCGGGGCGAGCAGTGCATCAAATGGAACCACTGCTGAATTAATTAGAATACATAAAAAACATAGTTTTAATAGCTTCTTATGGTCAAATACATAACTAAATCCATCTCTAAGCGAAATTAAATATTCTCTGCCAATTATTCGGTTTGTCTTCTTTTCTTCTTGAACAGAAAATTCTATTTTTACTATAAGCAACGCTGATATTAAAAATATCAAAGCATCTATCGCTAAAGAAATACCTATTCCAAATGAACTAATCACTATGCCTGACAAGCCAGTTCCAACTAATACTGCTATTTTGGTACAAGACACATTGACACTTACACCTTTATCATAATGTTCATTAGGAAGTACATGCTGAATAACTGCTACCCCTGCTGGCATATGAAATGCTTCTATTAATGAAATGGATATTGTCATAAAAACCAATATTAATGGTGAAAGCATGTTTTGTGTATATACATATAATATATACAAAACTAACAGAACTCGAGCTATATCTGAAAGTACTAACACTTTCTTTTTATTCATATTCTCGACTAATGGACCTATAAATGGTTGAATAATTACAGAAGTAGCTTGATTAATACCAAAAATAATCGCAGACCACCCTGCACTATTTGTAAGTAAATATACCAACCATGTAAAAAGTATTGTATCTAATGAATCACCACAGCGGTTAATAATATTAGAAGTCAGCAGATAAACATAATTGTGGTTATGATATAACTCATGTTTATTCATATTTGTTACCTCTCTAATCATAATTTAGATTGTTTAATTTCGCAAGCTATCTTATAAAGATCCTGATGTTTTAAAGCCGCTGCTTTTTCTATAACATTATCAATTTCTGATATATCATTAAGTGATTCCAAATATTTTTTCCATTTTTTCATTTCAACATTATATGCACAGTATCTATTTTCACTTTCAAATGAGCCGTTAATGCAATAACGACTATTACTACATCCTCCTAAGCATCGTTCTGTATAACGACATTCTCTGCAAAATCCTTTTAACTTACTACTATCAAAATTTCTATTCCACTTAAAAGAGTCCGGACTTTCCCAAATCGACTTTAAAGATTTTTCACGAATATTTCCCGCTACTAATGTTTTATCTCTAATAGAAGTACAAGCAACAATATCTCCATTATGCAGAATACCAATTACATGCTTTCCTGCTCCACAACCTGTCCAAGACCAATTATCATTAAGAAAATTCTCATTTACTTTTATATCTTTATTGCTATAATAACCTATGCAATCTGCCAAAACAATTAACAACTTACCTCCAATTTTATTATATGCAAAATCAATAATAGAAAGAATATCTTGAGGTTCTATAAGCCATTCTGGGCGTTTTGCAAAATTCCCCATTGGTAATGCAATCTGTAACTGCCAACTATTAACTCCCAAATCACTTAATAATTGATATAGTTCTTCCAATTCACATATATTTTCTTTATTTATTGAAGTTATTACTGATGTCGAAATATTATTTTTTCTTAATTCTTTCAATGCTTTAATACTTTTATTGAATGATCCCGATCTCCGTATAAAATCGTGAGTTTTTTCAAGACCATCAATACTTAAACAGACACTTCTAATTCCTGATGTTATCGCATTATGAATAAAGTTTTCATCAATCAACCAACCATTTGTAATAATACTTGTTATTATGCCATTATCTACTAATCTTTTCGCAATAATATGCCAGTCACTACGTGTCGTAGGTTCCCCTCCAGATAATGTAATAACTTTTAATCCCAAATCTTTTAATTGGTCACACACCTCAAGAGCTTCTGATGTATTCAACTCATCGGGTAGCGCTTCTGCACAACTTGAACCGCAATGTTTACAACGCATATTACAACCCATTGTTATTTCCCATACAGCTGTAGTTAATTTATTCATATATTCTCTCCTATAATCCTTTTTAAATAAAAAAGACCTACTCTATATTTCTTTTTACATAGAGCAAGTCTTTTCTACAAACTACATTCTCACACCTGTTCCGTACATAACTGGTCCAAATAAGTTCTTAGAGGTTTTTAATTCAGAAATCTCTACAAACTCCAAGCTCAATTCTTCAAGATTAAACATTTTTATCCACCTCCCGTTTATTGAATTTATCTTAAGAATACATCTCTTATTTTCAAATGTCAAATTATTTTCATTATTTTTTCCAAATTTCGAGTTCAAATTCTCGTTTTATTTGTAACATATTTTCCATTTTCTACGCATACATCAGATCTCTTAACCACTTATAAATGTCCGTAAAATTGCAAAAGCAACTGGAATCAGTGCTACAACCTTATATTCAATCATTCAAAAAGATTCCAATATTCGATTTGATTTTGCTTTAAGACTTGCAAACGAATTGCAAATTGATGTGAATGAGATATGTTCTGCCAGTCCATTTTCTGACACAATTAAGGAAGAAGAGATTTATCCTACACTTCCAGACGGTTTGAACGGAGCCTTAGACGCAAGTCGTGTAAAGACTTACTTAAAAAATTCTATGTATCCGTTGATGTATCTTTTTGGCAAAAATAGTATGCCTGATGTAGATAATCTACTTACATCATTCTATCAGCTTGATGATGAAGCCAGACAGGAAGTTGTAGAAACAATCCGTCTGAAACTGCAATATCATCGAGATCCGAAACGTGCTGAACAGATCAAGCAGATTAAAGGTTGGTAAAAAATCACTCCTGTGAATGGCAAACATTCGCAGGAGTTTCTTTTTGGGCACCGTTTTGGCACCACTGGTCTTATTTTTCAATTTTAAATTTATCTGTATTTTATCTTGCTGATAAATATTTCGCTATTTCTCTACTTATAATTTTTCAAATCATTCTCTCTTTAAGATACAGAAAAACCCGTAGAACCGAAGTTCTACGGGTATCTTACGTTTGGACACAACGTTATCTTGCGATAACAAATCTATATTCAGATTGTATTACTCGATGATTGTAGCAACTGTACCTGATCCTACTGTACGTCCACCTTCACGTATTGCGACTCGCGGCGCACAAACGTCCGCGAAGCCATTCTTTACCTTATTTCCTGTGTCCGAAACAGCATCGGCAAAAATTCTGCCGCGCACTTTCTCCACACATTCCAGTCGTGTCCGCCGTCGTACACTCTGCGCACCTGTTTTAAGCCGTAGTCCTCGCAGAGCTGATCCTCCTGCATAAACCACGTAAAGAAAGAATCCTCACGCCCCATCGCACGGAACAGAAGTCTCGTATTCTGATTGAACGCCTCTACGTCCGCAAACGCCTGCATCAAATGGCTGTCCGCGATTTCCTCCACGCCGATATAATTGCGCAGAAAGCCGGAAAAAAGCCCGATCCAGGCAAATTTTTCCGGATAGGAAAACGCTGCCATGGCCGCCTGCATCGACCCCATCGAAAGCCCGGCGATCGCGCAGTTTTCCCGTCCCGTCAGTACGCGGTAATGCGCCTCTACATACGGCATCAGATCCTGCGTCAGAAATTTCGTGAACAGCGACGGAATGATTTTTTTCTCCGGATCTCCGTCCTCGGACATCATCCCGTCCGCCATGACGATCAGCATCGGCGTGACTTTTTTCTCGGAAAGAAAGTTGTCCATCATCCAGCCGATTCTTCCCTGCCAGACCCAGCTTCCCTCATTTTCGCCGAAACCATGCTGCAGATACAGCACCGGAAGCCGCAGCTGATCCCGGTCATATCCAGGCGGCGCATACACCAGACAGCTTTCCGTCTGCCCCGTCACTTCCGAATAAAAATATTCATGCCGGATGCTCCCGTGTAAAACATCCTTTAAACGGCACGCTTCCATGGCTGGCCCGATTTCCAGATAATTGCACGGTCTGGAATACCCGTAGCCGATGGGAAGATAGGGACTTACGATCTCGACACTATCCACATACAGTGCAGCATAATAAAAGCCAGGTTCCAGCGGCAGCTTCACCTCCCAGAGATTGCGCTCCACCTCCAGCAGGATATAGGTATCCTGTCCGATGACGATCTTTACGTCGCAGGCATTTTTCATCCAGAGCTTCAAAAAAGGCGTTCCATCCTGTCGATAAAAAATTCCCTGCTCCGGCTGTTTTTCGTGCAGCGCAGTCAGGGACGCAGGATAGGGTCTGTGAAAGGAAACCGCCTGATCCTGCAAAAACAGATTTTCCGTCATATATCTCTATTCCTCTCCTTTAGACGGGCGCAGCACTTCCTTTTCCTGCTCCGTCTTTTTATCCAGCGCCCGACGCAGCTTTCCGCGGCTGCGCTGCAGGGCGTTATCCGTGCTTTTTCCATCTCTGCCGAGCACCTTTGCGATCTCCCGGTAGCCCATGCCGGTCAGGTGCAGATCCATGACCTGCTTTTCTAACGGCGTCAGCTCCTGCTCAATCGTTTCTTCCAAAAGCCTCGTATTTTCCTGATCGATGACAAGCTCTTCCGGGCTTTTTTCCCAGACATCCTCCGGCTCATACGCCTGTTTGTCCTCATCCCGATCTTCCGGCTGGCTCAATGAGACATAATGATTTAAGGGCGCATGCTTTTTGCGTGCGCCCGCCTCTACTGCCGTATAAATCTGTCTGGAAATACAAAGGTCTGCAAAGGTGGAAAAAGACGCGTCCCTGTCTTTTTCATAATCCCGCACCGCCTTGAACAGCCCGATCATCCCCTCCTGGATCAGATCCTCCTGATCCGCGCCCGGAAGGTACATGGAGCGCGCTTTTCTCCGCACCAGATCCTTATATTTTTCCATCAGATAATCCATGACGCTGCCATCGCCGTCCCGCAGCCTCCGGATCAGTTCTTCGTCCTGATATTCTTCGTATTTTTTCATGCTTCCTGCCAATTTCGCCAATTTTCTCTCAGCTGCCCTTACTGCAGGCGCTGACGCACAATTTCATAAGCCAGAACACCCGCTGCCACGGAAGCGTTCAGGGAATCAATGTCGCCTTTCATCGGAATGGATGCGATCATGTCACATTTTTCCTTCACAAGCCGTCCAACGCCCTCTCCTTCATTGCCGATAACAAGTCCGATCGGCCCTTTTAAATTCAGGTCATACATCGTCGTGCCGCCCATATCTGCACAGACAAACCAAATGCCTTCTTTTTTGAGTTCCTCGATGGTCTTTGCGAGGTTCGTCACCCTTGCCACCGGAGTAAAGTTTAATGCTCCTGCACTGGTTTTTGCCACAACCGCCGTCAGCCCTGCCGCCCGGTTTTTGGGAACGATCACGCCGTGTGCGCCCGCCAGGTTGGCGGTTCGGATGATCGCGCCGAGGTTGTGCGGGTCTTCGATATTATCCAGTAAAAATAAGAACGGTGCTTCGCCTTTTTGACGGGCATTGTCCAGAATCTCTTCCACGGTCGCATATTCGTAAGCCGCTGCATAGGCGATGACACCCTGATGCTTTCCAGTTTCGGAAAGCTGATCCAGACGCTCCTTTGTTACAAATTTAACAGGCGTCTGTTTCGCCTTTGCTTCCCGCTTGATCGTCAGGATCGGTCCGTCCTGGCAGCCGTCCAGAATGAACAGCTTGTCAATCGGACGTCCTGCCCGGTACGCCTCGATCACCGCATTTCTGCCTTCTATTGTAAATTCTTCATAACGCATCTGCGTGTTCTCCTATTTGATCATATTTGCTGCCCGGTCAGCTCCAGCCCTTTCGCAATCAGCCAGAGCAGCCGGTCAGTCTGGTCGGTCAGGTATAAAAATCCATACAGCGCTTCCAATCCAGTCGCCTTGCGGTAATCCCCGATCGATGCGTTTTTGGCTGCCGAATGGGAATGGGCATTGCGCCCTCTGCGGTAAACTGCCTGCTCTTCTGCAGTCAGCTCCTCCATCAGCGCATCCGCCTGTGCTGCCTGCGCCTGCGCCTTTACGATGGAGCTCTTTTTGGTATGCAGGACGCCGGGTGCAGTATTGCCGCGCTCCACAACGATCGTGCGGATGACCAGATCATAGATGCAGTCCCCGACAAATGCCAGCGTCAGCGGAGAATAGGTCCGGATGTCCACCCGGTCGCATACAAATTTCTGCCGGATTGCGCCAAGCAGGCTCAGGCTCTCTTCCATTTTACGCCCTCTCTGGTATCCTCCAGCACGATGCCCATATCCAGAAGCTGCTGTCTGATTTCATCTGCGCGCGCGAAGTTTTTCGCCTTGCGGGCAGCCTGACGCTCTTCAATCAGAGCCTCCACGTCTGCATCCAGCAGCTCTTCCTTTTTCTCTACGATCAGACCGCAGACATCGCTGAGGGTTGTGATCTTTTCTTTCAGAGCCTCCCAAAACGCTTTGGTGTGCTCTGCATCTCCGCAGGTGTTGGCAAATTTTACCAGCTCAAAGATCGCTGCGATTGCATCCGCGGTGTTGAAATCATCGTCCATCGCCTGATCGAATTTCGCTTCAAATCCTGCTGCCTGTGCAAGAAGCTCCTTCTCCTGCTCTGTCAGCTCGCTGTCTTCTGCGTTCTGCGCCTTAAACTGCAGGGTAGCAACTGCGGTACGGATCCTTTCCAGGCTGTTTGCAGCAGCTTCCATCAGCTCTGCGCTGAAATTTAAGGGGCTTCTGTAGTGGGCGGAAAGCATGAAGAAGCGCAGCACCATCGGATCATATTTTGCAACGATATCGCGGACGGTAAAGAAGTTGCCCGCCGACTTACTCATCTTATGATTATCAATATTTAAAAAGGCATTGTGCATCCAATAATGTGCAAAGGGTTTTCCGTTTGCAGCCTCAGACTGTGCAATTTCATTTTCATGATGCGGGAAAATCAGGTCTTCGCCGCCTGCATGGATGTCAATTTCATCCCCCAGATACTTTTTGCTCATGACGGAGCACTCAATGTGCCAGCCCGGTCTGCCGTCGCACCACGGGGATTTCCAGAAAGGCTCGCCCTCTTTTTTGGGCTTCCAGAGTACAAAATCCAGCGGATCTTCCTTCTGGTCTGCACCGGAAACCAGCAGAGAACGCTTGCCGCCCTCTAAGTCATCCAGATTTTTGTGGGAAAGCTTGCCGTAATCCTTGAAGCTTCTGACACGGTAGTAAACCGTGCCATCTTCCGCTGCATAGGCATAGCCTTTTTCGATCAGCGTGCGGATCATCTCTTCCATGCCGCAGATCTCCTGTGTAGCCTGAGGATGGGTTGTTGCCGGACGGACATTTAAGGAAGCCATATCCTTTTTGCACTCTGCAATATAGCGTTCGGAAATGACATTCGCATCTACGCCCTCTTCTACCGCTTTTTTGATGATTTTATCGTCCACGTCGGTGAAGTTGCTGACATAGTTTACCTCGTAGCCCTTATGCTCCATATAGCGGCGCACGGTGTCAAACACGATCATCGGACGCGCATTTCCGATATGAATAAAGTTGTAAACGGTCGGACCGCATACATACATGCGTACCTTTCCGGGCTCGATCGGTACAAATTCTTCTTTTTTCTTTGTCAATGTATTATAAATTTTCATTCTGTTTTTCGTTTCCTTTCGTATTGTTTTTCGATTCCTTTTCTTTTTCCAGACGCTTCACTTCCACTTCCAGCTCGAGAACCCGGTTGATCAGCTCGCTGTTTGCTTTCTGCAGCGTCATAATGTCCTCCCGCACCGGATCTGGTAAATGCACCTGATCCAGAGTTTCCCGCGGGAGCGGCTGATTGTACCGGCGCACCACTCTGCCCGGGACACCGACTACCGTAGAGTTGGGAGGCACCGCTGAAAGCACGACGCTTCCCGCACCGATCTTGGAATTTTCCCCAATTGTAAAGGATCCAAGCACCTTCGCGCCCGCGCTGATCATGACATTATCGCCGACAGTCGGATGACGCTTTCCCTGCTCCTTTCCGGTTCCGCCCAGTGTCACACCCTGATACAGGGTCACATTATTGCCGATCTCTGCGGTTTCTCCAATGATAACGCCGTTTCCGTGGTCGATAAAGAAGCCTTTTCCGATTTTCGCACCCGGATGGATTTCAATGCCGGTTTTGCGCACCGCGCGCTGTGAAATCCATCTCGCCAGGAAATAATGCCCGGACAGATACAGTTTATGCGCCACACGGTAGTGCAGCATCGCCCGGAAACTCGGATATAAAAAAACTTCCATGGAAGAATGAATCGCCGGATCCCGCTCTCTGATCAGCCGGATCTCTTCTTTTACATTTCCGATGATTCCCATATCCGAAACTCTCCTTTCCCTTTTCTCGAATAATCACAGCAGTTCCCAACGTCTCGTGTATGCTATGCACGGACTTTGGAGCATTGCTTTGCAATATACAATAGAATACACGCTCTGTGAACCTTCTATTGTCATAAAAAAAGGAATTTTTCGCCTCTGTAGCCTAGAGACGAAAAATTCCGCGGTTCCACTCTGTTTCAGGATTCCAAATCCTGCCCTCAGGCGCGTAACGTGCGCAATTCGTACTCTGCTCATGCCGTCGGCTTCGCAGAATCTGCTCCCGGATGCACTTTCTGCACAGACCTGCGGGGACTGCTCTCAGCCAATGGCATTCCCTCTCTGGCGCCGTCTATCTGCATACTCTTTCCGTTCCATGCATTTTCCAATCTGTTCATTTCAGCGATATCGCAGATGCTCCGGCTTTGGCGATTCGCGACTTCCCGAAGTATCTGCACAACTATAATTAGGATAAAAAATTTTCTTCTCTTTGTCAAGGGCTGCCGGTGTTTTTGTTCCGCCTGCGCTGAGTAGGGTAGTGTCCCCTTTTCTTATTTTATGCAGCGAGCGAGGGCTTCGATGCCAGCTTTGACAGCTGCCCCAACGTTCCCGTCACTTTACAAAGATTGCGCCATGCGACAGGCAGACTTACTGCACGCCACAACCGCCGCAGCCGCCGCAGCCGCTGGTCACATTCTGGTCGTAGAGTCCCATCGGACTGTTTAACAGACAGATCGCCTGCGCAGAAATACCCTCTCCGGCTCCGGTAAAGCCAAGTCCTTCCTCGGTCGTCGCCTTTACATTGATCTGCGATACGTCGATTTTGAGCGCATCCGCCATGTTCTGGCGCATCTGATCGATGTGCGGGCGCATCTTCGGCGCCTGGGCGATGATCGTCGCATCGATATTTTCAATTAGAAAGCAGTGCTCTTCCAGCAGCTCCCCTACTTTCTGCAAAAGCAGAATGCTGCTGATTCCCTTATAGGCGGGATCTGTATCCGGAAAATGCTTACCGATATCGCCGAGTGCTGCTGCTCCAAGCAGGGCGTCCATCACGGCATGTACGAGCACATCCGCATCAGAATGTCCTAAAAGTCCCTTTTCATACGGGATTTCCACGCCGCCCATAATCAGTTTGCAACCCTCCTGCAATCTATGCACATCATATCCCATTCCAATTCGCATCTTTTCTTTTCCTCCTGTTTTCGCGTCTTGATCAGCCCTCCGGCTCGATCATCCGGTAGCCGACGCCGATTTCTGTAAAAATATACTCCGGCTGTGCCGGATTTTTCTCAAGCTTACGTCGGATATTCGCCATGTTGACCCGCAGAATCCGGTTATTATTTTCCATGTTTGGTCCCCAGATTTCCCGGATCATAAAATCATAGGTCAGAACCTTTCCCGCATAACGGCTCAAAAGGCTCACCAGCCGAAACTCATTCTGTGTCAGGTTCAGATCTAAGCCGCCCTTATAGGCACGATGTTTATCGTAATCGATCAGCAGGTCTTTCGCCTCAAAAACGCCCGTCATTCCACCTGCCGGTCCCTGATAGCCAGTTCTCGAATGACGGATCGCTGCCCGGATTCTCGCCAGCATTTCCGATGTTCCAAACGGCTTCGTGATATAATCGTCCGCTCCGAGGTCCAGTGCCTCCACCTTGTCCTTTTCATGGCTCCGCGCAGAAATCACAACGACCGGCATGCCCGACCATTTCCGAAGTCTGCTCAAAATTTCCATACCATCTATATCCGGAAGCCCAAGATCCAGAATCACCAGATCCGGACACTGGGATGTAATCAGGCTGTAGCCCTCCTCGCCGGTATCCGCCGAAATGACATCGTAACGGTTCGCTTCCAGAATTGTCCGGAAAAATTTGCGGATGCTTCGGTCATCCTCGATAATCAGAATTCTGTCCCTTACTTCCATTCAGGCTTCCTCCATCCAGTTTTCTTCCTGACAGGGCAGCCAGAACTGGATCCTCGCTCCCCTGTGCGCCGCCATATTTTCCGCCTTCATGTCGCCCTGATGCGCCTGAATAATGCTCATGCAGACCGATAGTCCGATCCCCATGCTCCGTTTTCCATCGCTCGCAGCATGATCGCCGGTCGGAAGCTGTCCTTCGAAAATAATCGGCAAAATCGCCGGATCAATTCCCTTTCCGTTATCCTCCACGCAGAACAGCACCCGTTCCGGCAGTTTTTGAACGGATATTCGTATTTTTGTGGTCGTTTCTCCATGCAGCGCAGAATTTTCCATCAGGTTTACCAAAACCTGCTCCACCAAAATGCCGTCCATCGGAGCCATCACAACCTCCTCTGGCATGCTCGTTTCCACTTCGATCTGTGGAAACTGCTTCTGGAACTTCCCGACCGCCCCGCCTACGATCTCTTCAACGACCTCCCATGTCGTCTGAATCTGCGCACGGTCCCCGTTGATCCGCGTGATCGAAAGCAGGTTTTCCACCATCCGGATCAGCCACTGGGATTCGTCACGGATGCCTTCTAAAAGCTCCACCTTCTCCTGCCGTCCCAGCGCGTCGTAATTGTCTAAAATTCCCGACGCAGATGCCTGAATTGACGTCAGAGGCGTCCGGATATCATGGGACACCGCCCGCAGCAGATTGGCGCGTGTCTTTTCTTTTTCCACTTCCAGACGTATCTGTTCCTGCCATTTAATCTGCGTCGTCAACGCGCTCACCATAACTGCCGTCGCCAGCATCAACACAAAGGTCAGCGGATAGCCAGTAATCGAAAAATTCAACTCAAAGTACGGGTAGGTGAACACATAGTTGACCAAAACTACCGCAGCCATCGCTGACAGGATTCCATAAACATATCCTTCCGTGAACCGCGCCACTATCACGACCGCAAGCACGAACAGCAGCGGCACATGGGTATCCGCCTCTGAAAAATGCTGCAGTGCCAGACATACAATCGTCGCAGCGCCCATAATGCCCACCGTGATCAGGATGTTTCTTAGGATCGTCCGCACTTTTTGTTCCGGGTTCTGTTTTCGTTCTATCATATTCTTTCTCTGCATCAGTGTTCTCCGAATGCCTTTCTCTTCTGTATCTTACCATATCTTTCTGCAAAATGGGGAAAAAAATCCCGCCGGCGGACTTCTCTATCTGCGGCGGGACTGCTTTTTGCAATTTTTTAAGCGTATAAGGATTTTCCATGAACAACCTTTCCGTATATTTTCTGTGCCAGCACCACAACCAGGCTCACGCACAGGTACAGGGTGGGAAGTCCGCCCAGAATTCCCATTACCCCAAGCATAATCGCACCAAAAATCTGACTCATTTTTTCTTTACCCCGCTTTCTGCAGATTCTCTCCGTAACGCTTTTTTGCGTGTCCGGGATTTCAAAAAGCATCATACCAAACCAGCTTTTTTTCTTCCATAGATTCGACACACCCTTAACATCTGCTTAGCTTTCTGCAGGCTTTCTTAGCGGCTTCTGAACAGTCAGTTTCCCGATTATTTTTCTGTACATAAACCGTTCACAAAGTTTTCATCTTTCGGTCAGACTCCTGTCACATTTGACTTGTATGATAAGAGCATAGATAAAGAAAAACTTTTTCTGAAATACTTCTTTTTCATACCAGCCGGCAGGAGCACACCTGCCGGCCCTCCTTTTGTTATTCCATCGACAGTCACATAAAAAAGAATGTGCCTTGGCACATTCTCGCGCCGAGGCGCGGTTGCCTCGGCAACCATCTACCCTTGCGCCGAGTGCGCATCCTCGCGGAGTTTTTTTGTCGTATGGAAACGAAGTTTCCTATACGACAAAAAAGCCGTGTGTCCGGCACAGCATCTTTCGATGCCTGCCAAAACACACGGCTTTTTTATTCATGACAATAGAATGTTCGCGGAGCGTGCATTCTATTGTTGCAGCTGCAGGATAGAGGTTTTCTCTTATTCGCCGCCTTTTTCAAATCATTTCGAAGTTGTTCTCAGTATGAATTATGCTTCAGATTTTCAGTAAAGAATCCCGTATCTTACAGGAAAATGTATTTCAAAATAAACAGCACTGCCAGTACCCACATCAGAGGGGTAATCTTTTTTGCCTTACCAGCTACTGCATTCAGTACAACGAAGGAAATAACGCCGAACGAAATACCTTCAGAAATAGAATACATGAAGGGCATTGCAAAAATGCAGATGAATGCAGGAATTGCTTCCAGCATATCGCTCCAGTTGATCTTCGCTACAGACTGCATCATGAAGAAACCAACAACGATCAGTGCAGGAGCAGTTGCAAAGGAAGGAATTGCAAGGAAGATCGGAGAGAAGAACAGTGCCAGGATGAACAGTAATCCGGAAACAATAGAGGTCAGACCTGTTCTGCCGCCTTCTGCAATACCGGAAGAAGACTCTACGAAAGTAGTGATGGTAGAGGTACCCAGGCATGCACCAACGGTTGTACCTACAGCGTCAGCCATCAGAGCACCCTTGATGCCAGGCAGCTTGCCTTCTTTGTCCAGCATGTTTGCCTTTGTCGCACATCCGATCAGAGTTCCCAGTGTGTCGAAGATATCAACAAACAGGAATGCAAATACTACAACAACAAAGTTCAGAGATGCAATTGCAGAGAAATCCATCTTGAACAGGGTCGGTGCAACAGATGCAGGTGCGGAAATGATGCCGCTGGGGATCAGGCTGTAGAAACCAGCTTCTGCATTCGGAACATACAAGCCTGTCAGCTGACAGATAATACCCAGTACCCATGTGATCAGGATACCCAGCAGGATGTTGCCCTTTACGTTCTTGATCACCAGGAAGGCTGTGATCAGCAGACCAATCAGTGCCAGTACCACGGTAATGCCTTCGGACTGGAAGGTGCCTGCTTTTACAGAGCCATTAAAGGAGAACAGACCTACCAGTGTGGAACCATCCACTACGATATGTGCATTCTGCAGACCAATAAAGGTGATGAACAGACCAATACCAACAGATACTGCAACCTTCAGGCTCGCAGGAATCGCATTAAAGATTGCTTCACGCACATTTGTCAGGGACAGGATAATAAAGATAATACCCTCAACAAATACTGCAGTCAGAGCAACTTCCCAGCTGTAACCCATGCCCAGGACAACCGTATAGGCGAAGTAAGCATTCAGACCCATACCAGCGGAAAGTACGAAGGGCAGGTTAGCAAACAGTGCCATACAGAAAGAGCCGATTGCAGATGCCAGCGCAGTTGCTGTAAAAATAGCACCTGTATCCATTCCGGTTGCGCCGAGGATGCTCGGGTTAACCGCAAGGATATACGCCATGGTCATGAAAGTTGTGAGACCGGCGATGACTTCTGTCTTCACGTCGGTGCCGTGTTCTTTCAGTTTAAAAAAGTTTTCCATCGTTTATCTCCTCCTCATACTGATAACAAACAAGTCCAGTGTAACACAGTTTTCCGGATTTGGCTTTCCCTTTTTCATTTTTTTTTAAATTTTACCGAAAGCTGCATTATCACGTGATCCACATAGTTTCCTCGCGCCATTCGCAAAAGCGCATCTTCGATGCTTTTCGCTGCGCTACAACGCAGCTCCTTTTGCTCATGAATTGGCGCTCTCTTTTCAGCTTTCTGGTTACAGATTCTCATGCAAGCATGGAATCTGTAACCAGAAAGCTGCGAGTAAACTGGTAAAACAAAAACGCTCCGGATTTCTCCGAAGCGTTCCAATCATAGCGAGAGGGGGATTCGAACCCTCGACACTGCGGGTATGAACCGCATGCTCTAGCCAACTGAGCTATCTCGCCATAAAATAAATATGGGGCCTATAGGGCTCGAACCTATGACCCTCTGCTTGTAAGGCAGATGCTCTCCCAGCTGAGCTAAGACCCCATAATTTCTGCTGCAGGTGCATCACCTGCAACCGACTTTGTTAGTATACAAAACAATGCAGAATTTGTCAACAGTTATTTTCAAGTTTTTATTCTGCTGCTTTTTATGGCACGGCTCAGTTCACCGCATCCGTTCGCCCACGTGATTCCCCGAACGTTCACCGCGTCATTGGCGCAGCTCCTTTTGCTTGTGAACTGGTAAAACAAAACGCTCCGGATTTTTCCGAAGCGTTCTACCATAGCGAGAGGGGGATTCGAACCCTCGACACTGCGGGTATGAACCGCATGCTCTAGCCAACTGAGCTATCTCGCCATAAAATAAATATGGGGCCTATAGGGCTCGAACCTATGACCCTCTGCTTGTAAGGCAGATGCTCTCCCAGCTGAGCTAAGACCCCATAATTGTTTGTCGCTCTTCGCGACTGCTTGATTATAATATCAAAGGTTTCTGAAAAAGTCAATGGGTAATTTTATTTTTTTACAGTTCACACGCAGCTTCCCGGGTACAGATTCCATGCTTGCATGAGAATCTGTGCATGGGAAGCTACGAAGGGAGCGCCATTCTATGAGCAAAAGGAGCTGCGTAGCAGCGGAAAGCCTCGCAGAGGCGTTTTTGCGAATGGCGCGGGTGAACTGTAACTTTTCAGCAGTTCACTCGTAGCTTCCCGGGTACAGATTTCATGCTCGCATGAGAATCTGTGCATGGGAAGCTACGAAGGGCAGCACCATCATAATTTCATCCGCATAGCTTCCGTCCGGGAGCTTGAAGGCATTGGGCATTCTGCCGACCTCCTGAAATCCCAGCTTCTGATATAAATGGAGTGCACTGCTGTTGTCCGAAAATACGCCAAGCTCCAGCTGTTCATAGCCAGCCTTGCGCGCCAGATCAATCGCGCCGTTTATGAGCACCGTTCCCAGACCGGTATTCCAGTATTCCTGAACTACTGCAATTCCAAGGCTCGCCCGATGGCGCACCTTAAACCGTTCCCCGATGGGAAATATACCCACATTTCCAACAACACTTCCATCCTGAGTCAGTGCCCCCAGCATAAATGTCTGCTTTGATTCTCTCGTATTCTGCAGAATTTTTCGCTCGTTCTCCAGCGTATAAACCGCTTCCTCCGGAAGACGCATCAGAAAATGGGTCTCCTGTGCTGTTTTCTGTAAGTAAACCAGCATGGCTTCTGCATCTCCAGCATTCAGCTGCCGCACAAAAACCTCTCTTTTGTCCTTTAACACCAGCTTCCTTGCTGTCTCATAATACAGATCTGCTGTCATAGCTTTCCTCATTTCTGTACACATTTTTTGCGCATGTCGAGTTTGTGTCAAGTGCGCAGACACAAATCTCGCGATTGAAAAATTTTATTTTTCAATCTTTTCCTCCTGTCTGTGCTTCTGCTGCATCTTTATATCATGAACTTCGTTCATGATCGGCATTCGCCGTTCGCGATGAGCAAGCTTCGCCTGTTCCCGCTCACTTGCGCTCATTATATCACGAGCCAGCGCTCTGCGCTGCCAGTTCAATCAGACACTTCTGAAATTCTGTCAAAATCTCCCCATAGGGAACTGCCCAGCAGGTGCCGTAGGTATCACCACCGGAAATACTCCCAACCCAAATCCCATTCTGCGTATAAACCGCGCCGCCGCTTGAACCGTAACTCGTTTCCGAATAGAACTGCAGCACATTCTGACCCGGATTGTTCGGATAGATGACGGACAGCTGATCCAGAACGCCGATACAGCTGGCAGAACTCGGGCTGTCCAGAGAGCTCACGGCAACAAGTGCGTCGCCTGTTTTCATTCCAAGCGCGGACGCGTCCGTTCCGGCTGCCGGGGTAATCCCGCCCAGCACTTCCTCCGGCAGCTGGCTGTATTCCACCGTCAGAAATCCTGTGTCTGTCTCGGTGCTGCGATACAGCACAGCAGCGCTGCATCTTGTTCCGTCCGGCAGAATCACTTCTGTATGGTTATGTTTTAAGCAATGCGCTGCTGTCGCAATATAAATTCTGCTGCCGTCCATCACCAGCACCACGCCGCTTCCGTCCGACCGGCGGATCAGTCCGAGTTCATCTACATCACTGTAATTGATCACGGATACGTTATGAGATTTCGTCATGACGCCGACCACATCTGCGACTGGCTGCAGCGCTTTGGAAACCGTCTGTACCTGCTCCTGTGAGGTGAGCCGATGCAGGTTCGCCGCTTTCGTCCCATATGCCGGCGCACCGTAGTCAGAGGTTTCTGTACTTTCCGCCTGCGCTGCAGGCTCTGCCGCTGCTGCCGTCATCGGTACAGAGCTTATCATCATCGAAATTGTAAGCAGCAAACCCGCCGCTGTTTTCCAGACGTTCGTTTTCTGAATCATGAAAAGAAACCCTCCCCATTCTGCAGGAGTCTTGCCCAAGGCAATCGTATACCAGGCATCCGGTTCTGCCCTCCTGCAAAATCTGACCAAACTACTTCTTTTTCCCAATTGTCCTCTCTGCTGCCCTGCCTGTCAAGAAAAATTTGCTCTGTTGTGTTCCCATCCCGGCGAATTTGTTCCGGGCACTGCGTTCTTTCTTAAACTATCGCTTATTTTTGTTCGTCGAAGTCCACCAACAAATTGCTATTCAAGTTGAAAAATTTTTTAATTCCGCTATACTTACTGTTAGAAAATAGCTTATTTTATAACGAAAGAGGACATTTCATGCATACATCCAGAAAAAATCTATTCCTTTATCTTCCGATCCTGATTTTATTCCTGGCGTCGTTTATCTGGGTTTTGAAAGCGCCGGATCATTTTTCGTGGTCGGCGGATCTTTATCTGAGAAACGATGACACATCCGTCCTGTCCCAGCTTTTTTACAGCGACAATGACGAACTTTCGCAGGACAACTCCACTGATGGAACCCGGGACGGTAACATCGTCACCTTTTCCGGTCTGCCCGATCTGCGTAGTCTTACCTTATTTCGGTTTGACCCGACGAATACCCAGGAATCCTATCGCGTCACACACGTCGGCTTTTTTCTAAACGGAGAAGCTTTTTTCACAATGAATGCCGCCGATCTGGAAGCCCAGGCTTTCCCCGTCAACGCCTCCTGGCAGTTAAACGGGGAAGAGCTCGTTTTCACACCGCAAAATCCCGACAGCAGCTTTTTGCTTTCTGCTGACAGTATCCGGGAGGCTGCCGAAAATGCGGCTGCAAAGCTCCACGTTTTATATGTGCGCCAGCGCTTTTTCCTTGCCCTGTCCATCGCGCTGCTGCTCTGTGTGCTTTTATTTTTCCGCAATGGTATCGCTTCTTATCTGAAAACGTTGTTCCTGCCGGACAGCTCCGGGCACTTTGACTGGTTTGCCCTCATCAGCACGGCGGTGATTGCAGGTGCACTGCTCGTCGTCTGTATCATCGGTTTGTTTTCTGCCCTCGGTCTGCATCCCGACGAATGGGACGTCAAAGCCTGTCTGGATTACGGCATGACGCACTTTCTGCCGCCCGATATGCGGGATCCCGCTGTTGCTCAGACCTATAGCGGCTACGGTTACACCAAGCTGGAAAATTACACCTGGTACTTTTATCTTGCCGGAAAGATCGCCCTGCTTTTTAAAACGATGTTCTGCAGCCTTGCCTACTACCGCGTTCCGAACCTTTTGCTGTTTGCTGCCCTCGCCTTCTATTTTGTCCGGAATATCCGTCAGAAAAACTGGCTCATGGTCGCACTCGGAATCTGCGTCCAGTCCTGGTACATTTTTTCCTATACGACGGCAGATGCGCTGGATTTTACCATCGCTTTCGCGATCACCTGCCTGCTGTGCAACCCGCAGAGTCTGCTTTATCGCACCGTAGAAAAGAAAAAATTATGCCGGAGAGATATTCCTGCTTTTCTTCTTTTAGGGCTTTTGTTTGGCAACATCGCCCTCGGAAAGCAGTGCTATCTCGCGATTCTGGCGCTGTCCTTCTTCGTCCTTTTGCTGCGGCTGATCTGGCAGAAAGACCCCTTACAGAAAAAAGTGCTCTGGCGTAATTATCTGATTATTGTGGGCGTTTTTCTCGCCGTCTTTGCATTCCGGGCTGGCTTTGACATCGCGCACTACGGTACGGAAAAATCCCAGGTCAAGGAAGCGGTCGCCATCCAGTACGCCGACTACGACAAAAATCCGTCTACCCCGACCGAAGAGCTGAACCCGTCCTGGCATATGTACAGCCGCGGCTATACGCTTTCTGACGTCTTTGCCGAAAACCCGGACTGGTTTGCCATGAGCTACAAGAGCTTTTGCGGACTTTTACAGGATCACGATACCGGCGCGTGGTACTACTGGTGCATGGGGCTGCTCTATCTTACACTGTTTGCAGGAATCGGAATCGCCACGTTCCGACAACCTGACAATCTGCAGGGCAAAATCCGTTTTGTTATCTGCACGCTGCTGATGGTGGGTGAGCTTGCTGCATCCATTGTAAACTCCTGGCTGATCGAATCCATGGCTCAGGGACGCTATCTGCTGCCATGTATTCTGATCGCCGGATACCTTGCAAGCACCGTCCCGGAGCTGTTCCAGAAAAAAATCTACCGCACACTGCTTAGTATCGCCGGAATTTTATCCGTCGGCTACTTTGGACTGGTCGGTATCCCGCTGTTTTTCTAAGCTCTGCAGAAAACTGCAGCACTGCCATTGGAGGAAACTATGATCTCACCGGAAATCATTCATGTGAACTATATCAAAAAGGAAGCACAGACCGGAAGCTACTGCGGCATGCGATATCGGCTTTCCAAAGGAAAAAATGAAGAGGGGGACTGTATGGACGTCACGATCTGGCCAGAGCCCTTCTGCTTTGTCAAAACGCCCGCCGAGCAAAAGACAACAAAACAGTTTCCCCTGACCCAGGAGGGCTGTCTGGAAGCTGTCGCGTGGTTAAACGAACAACATAAAAGCCGCAGCTGGTAAAAACCAGCTGCGGCTTTTTTTATCGTAGTGCGCCTAGCGGCGCACGTTTCTAACGGGTTAAAGTCCCGAATCCGCCCGGTAGTGGGAAGGATATAGCCGAAAGCAAGGGTGTCCATCGTGAGATGGAATCTGAAGGAAGCTGGATGTGGGGAACCTACTAACCCACGGGCAAATCTCTGGTCTGACGAACAGGAATCTCATATGAGGTCATGCATGAGGGTAAGACTGCTATTCAAGTTGAAGCCCAATAACTACACGGAATCATGCATGATAAATGAGGCAGATGGATGGAGAGGAAGAAACGTGTGGTACCTAGGGAGGTCTGTGCGGTACGCCTTGAAAGAGGTAACCATTGCATAAAGCAATGCTGAACGCACAGAAGTCAGCAGAGGCCATAGTAGCCAAACGGAACAAGTTCCGTTCGAGGTGAAGGACCGAATCAGTAGGAGTCTTGAGTATGACCGAGAAAGGAGGAATGACCGTCTATGGCAGAAAACATTGAAAACAATGGCTGTTCGCAAAGAGATAATGCGGAACATGAAGGGTATGTGAAAGCGTCTAGGTCATTCAATCGGATATGGAAAGAAAGAGACAGTGCACAGCCGAGACTTTTGGAAGCGATACTGTATAAAGACAACTTTAACAGAGCGTATAAGAGAGTTAAGGCAAACAAGGGAGCGCCAGGAATTGATGGCATGACCATTGAGGAGGCTCTTCCATATTTAAAGGAACATCAACAAGAGATAACCGACCGCATTTATCGTGGAAAGTATACTCCGTCTCCAGTAAGACGAGTTGAGATTCCCAAACCAGATGGTGGTGTGCGAAAGCTTGGCATACCAACAGTGATAGACCGCACACTTCAACAGGCAATAACCCAACAGTTAGTGCCAATCTATGAACCGCTGTTTGCAGAAGGCAGCTATGGCTATCGTCCGAACAGAAGTGCAAAAGATGCAATACTTAAGGTTAAGAAGTACGCAGAACAAGGCTATACATTTGCTGTAGTCCTTGACCTGTCAAAGTACTTCGACACTCTTAATCACGAAATTCTCATCAATCTTCTCCGAAAGAATGTAAAAGATGAACGTGTAGTACAGTTGATAAAGCGCTATCTGAAAAGCGGTGTAATGGAAAACGGAGTAGTCATTGACACAGAGGAAGGCTCACCACAAGGTGGAAATCTATCACCATTGCTGGCAAATGTCTACCTCAATGAGTTCGACCAAGAATTCCTGAAAAGAGATGTCCCATGTATAAGATATGCCGATGACATCGTGCTTCTTGCAAAGAGCAAGCGGGCATCAGAGAGACTCTTGGAAAGCAGTACAAAATATCTTGAGGAGAGGCTGAAACTTACAGTCAACCGAGAAAAGAGCCGTACTGTCAGCGTGTTTGCAATCCGAAATTTTAAATTCCTTGGCTTTGCATTGGGAAGGAACGGAAAAGGCATTTATGTCCGAGTTCATCCGAAGTCATGGAAGAAGTTTAAGTCTAGACTGAAGGAGTTATCTTCCCGTAAGCGATGTCAGTCAATCAAGCCAAGCCTTGAGAAAATCAAGGTGTATGCGAGGGGATGGCTTAACTACTACGGAATCGCAAGTATGAAGAACAACATAGATGACATCAACGGATGGCTTTATCACAGAATACGTATGTGTATATGGAAACAATGGAAATTGCCCAGAACAAAGAAGAGAAATCTGATAAAAATGGGAGTCCATGAATACTATGCGAACATGGCGGCAAACTGTCGAAGGGGACACTGGTATTGTGCCAATCTGACGACAGTCAAGAAGGCCATGACAAAAGAAAGACTGATAAACAGTGGCTTTTATGATTTAGCCACAGCCTATCAGTCTGTGCACGTCAACTATTGAAAGCGCCGTATACCGAACGGTACGTACGGTGCTGTGAGAGGACGGCGGTTAGTCACCGCCTCCTACTCGATTAAAAGACTTCGTTTCTATACGATAATTCCACTCTGCAAGGACGCATAAGCGGCTGAGTGAAATTATGTTGCTTATGCAATCCGCCGCAGACTTAAGAAGCCTGCGGCGCGGGATTTCATTTTTACATTCTGTCGGGTGCGGAGAAGCCCAGTACATCGATGCAGGTTTCCAGCACTTCTTTGGTCAGCTTCAGCAGTGCAATCCAGCCTGCCTGCTTCTTCTGATCCTCTTCTGCCAGAATCTTTGTCTCATGGTAAAACTTGTTGAACGCGTTCGCCAGATCATAAATGTACGCGCAGATCTTATGGGGCGCAGTTTCCTCACAGGCACTGTCCATCATTGCATTGAAGCTGCACAGCTGACGCATCAGATCTTTTTCGGAAGCGCCCTGCGCCTCCTCCAGGCACAGGTTTTCCAGGCTCTTTCCCTGCTCCTGATACTTGGCAAGGATCGATTTAATACGCACGATTGTATACAGAATATACGGACCCGTGTCTCCCTCGAAGGAAGTGAAGCGATCAATATCGAAGATATAGTCCTTAGAAGCCTGATTGGACAGATCTCCGTATTTGATTGCGGAAAGACCGATGATTTTGGCGATCTTTCTTGCCTCTTCCTCAGACAGATCATGACGGCTTTCGGATACCTTACGGTACATTTCCTCGTCAATATCGCGGATCAGGTATTCCAGACGCATAACGCCGCCCTCTCTCGTCTTGAAGGGCTTTCCGTCCTTGCCGTTCATCGTGCCGAAACCAACATATTTTAACTCTGTTTCAGGTGTTACCAGCCCCGCCTTTTTCGCTACACGGAACACCTGTACAAAGTGCATCTCCTGACGCTTGTCCGCAAGATAGATCAGGGAATCCGCATGCAGATTCTCCATACGGTCCACGATTGTTGCAAGGTCTGTCGTTGCATACAGCGCCGCGCCATCGGATTTTAAGATGATGCAGGGCGGCATTTCCTTCGTATCGGTATCCTCTTTAACATCTACAACCAGCGCGCCCTGGCTTTCATACGCAAGGCCGGATTCTTTTAAACGACTTACCAGTCCCGGAATGAGCGGGTCTGCATCGGATTCTCCCTTCCAGAGATCAAATTCCACATCCAGGTTGCTATAGTTTTTTTTCAGATCGGCTACAGATACCGCAATAATATGCTTCCACAGCGCGCGGTAGCCACGGTCACCGCTTTGCAGGCGCAGCGTTGCTTCCAGCGCTGCCTCCTTATACGCAGGATCTTCTTTGGACTTGCCGCTCGCTGTCGGATAGATTTCTTCCAGCTCAGATACGGTAAAGGGAGCCTCCTGCGGATATTCCCCGGTAAAGCTTTCATCAAAATAAGGCAGCTCGGGCTTGCGTGCTTTTAACTCGGTAATGATCAGACCCATCTGCAGTCCCCAGTCGCCCAGATGGACATCGCCGATAACCCTATGTCCTTTGTAACGGTTGATCCGCTTGATGCTTTCGCCGATGACTGCGGAGCGCAGATGACCGACGTGGAGCGGCTTTGCAACGTTGGGACCGCCGTAATCGACAACGATGGTTTTTTTCTTTTCGGGAGGCTCTACGCCAAACTTCTCCGCTGCAGCCATCTCCTTTAAATATTCACAGACAAAACTGTCCTTTACTTTCAGGTTCAAAAATCCGGGCGCAACCGCAGATACTTCAGAAAATACTGCGCTGTCCGTCAGCTTTTCCGCTACGTCGTTGGCGATCATGATCGGGGCTTTATGGTATTTTTTTGCGCCCGCCATCGCGCCGTTACACTGATATTCGCACAGATCGGGACGGTTGGACACGGTTACGCGTCCCAACTGTGCCTCATAACCTGCAGCTTCAAAGCCTTTTCCCATCTCTTCGGAAATGAGCTCCAAAAATTTCTTCATGTTCGTTCTCCAATCTATCTCCTGTAATAAGCGAGCACTTTTTTAATCGCAGTGATGACGCTTTCCACGTCCTCGTCTGTCATGCTGTAAAAGAGCGGGATGCTCATCACATGCTCATACAGGTACTCCGCATTCGGGCACAGTCCCTTGGGATAGCCCAGCTTTTCATAATAGGAATGCCAGTAAACCGGCAGATAGTGCACCTGTACATGCACATTTTCCGCATACAACGCATCGAAAAACTCTCTTCTGGTGCAGGTCAGCAGCTCAGGGTTTAACTGAATGACATACAAATGGCGTGCCGTCTTTGACTCCGGGATCTCCCGCTGCAGCACAAGCTCCGGGCACTCTGCAAATGCTTCGTTGTAGCGTTTTACAATCTGAGTTCTTCTTTCGATAAAACGGTCCAGCTTGTCTAACTGGCTGAGCAAAAGCGCCGCCTGAAAATCTGTCATCCGATAGTTATAGCCGAGCTCAACCTGTTCATTGTACCACTTCGCATCGGTCGGATGTACCATCTCATCCGGATTTCTCGTAATTCCGTGAGAGCGCAGCCGAAGCAGCCTGTGATACAGCTTCTCATCGTTGGTCGCAATCGCGCCGCCTTCTCCGGCTGTTACGGTTTTGACCGGATGAAAACTGAAGGTTGTAAAATCTGCGATGCTGCCGACTTTTTTATTTTTATACTGTGTGCCGATCGCATGCGCCGCATCCTCGATCAGCATCAGATTATGCTCCTTGCAGATCTGACGGATCTCATCCAGCTCCACTGCCTGACCGGTAAAATCCACCGCAACGACAGCTTTGGTCTTTTCTGTGATATGGCTGCGGATGCTCTCCGGGTCGATGTTGTAGGTGTCACGCTTTACATCAGCAAATACCGGCGTTCCGCCGCAATACAAAATGCAGTTGGCGGAAGCAGCAAACGTCAGGGGGGTTACGATTACCTCATCCCCTTTCGTAATGCCCGCCGCCATCGCAGCCAGATGCAGCGCCGCCGTTCCGTTGCTGACCATAACGACATAGTTTGCCCCGGTTACTTCGCACAAACGCTTCTCCAGCTCTGTCACCTTCGGTCCACAGGTAAGCGCATCGCTGCGCAGCACATTTGCAACCGCTTCTATGTCCGCATCATCAATATACTGGTGCCCATAGGAAATCGGTGTCTTCCGAACCGGCTCCCCGCCAAAAATTGCTAACTGTTCCATTCTAATCTCCATTTCGCTCAAAACTGTGCAAACTATGCCCGTCTGCATTTCTTCTATCATACCACCCCGGCGGTCAATACGCAACAAGTCTTGCTTTCATATCGTCGGCAGGAAAGCAAAACTTCTGCCGGTTCTCCTTTTTTACAGGACTTTTTCCCCACTGTCATAAAATTCAAAAATCATTTCCAGATACGGCTGCAGGACGCTGTTTGGCGCGCGGTAAATTTCATGCCGGATATCGGGCACAACCACCAGCTGTCCATCTGGGATCCTCTTGATAAACTCTTTTTGTGCTCCGGGCGTTACGAGCGTATCTTTTCCCGCCTGAAATAAAAGCACCGGCGTCTTCACCTTTTTCGCCTGCTTTTTGCTGATGACAAATTTTCCGGCATTGATCGCTTCCCTGCCCCATTCATAGCTTCCCGAAGAGGTCTGGCAGCTTTCATCCTCCCGCCGCTTTTTCATATAATAATCATGGCGCGCTTCGGAGCTGCAGGACGCATCCGCAAAAGACTCTTCCGGATCAAAAGTGCCCTGTGTGAGCAGACGATCCTTCCCATTGCCTCCGAACACTTTAAAATCACACAGCACCCGCGCCGCCCAGGACGGCACGCCGCCCAGATTTACTCCCAACATCGGTGCATTCAGAACCGCTTTGGCAAAATCCTCAGGGTACTGCTCCAGATAAAATGCGCCGATACAGCCGCCCATGGAATGTGCGTACAGATACAGCGGCAGATCTTTTGCCATCGGCTTCACCACTGTTTTGACGAACCGGTGCAGATCTTTTACATATCGGGAAAACAATCCAATGTGTACAATTGTGTGATCTTCCACTTCACGCATGGATTTTCCATGCCCTCTGTGATCCATAATCGCCACCTGATATCCCTGCAGATAAAAATAGTAAATCAATTCATGATATTTCAGGCAGGACTCTGTAAAGCCATAGCTGATCACGATCGTCCCTTTTTGTGTCTCCTGCGGATACAGTTCATAATACAGACCGCCCGTCTTAGCTGTTTTTTTCTGAGCCACACCGTCTTCTGGTGCGTTCTCGGACTTTTGCGATGTGCTGTCTGCCGATGCCGCATCACGCTCCTGCGATTCACTGCCTTCGGGCGCGACCTCCATCCACCCGCAAATCTGAACCTGTTTCAGAAACGGCTCTACCTGGCTGTCCATTTCCTGTTCCAGATTTTCTTCTGCGATACACTGCATTCTGCAGGAATTATTTTCCTTTAAAACCGTTTTTTTCATTCGTATTCTCCATATAAAATATAAAAAGAATGTGCCTTAGTATATTTTTGCGCCGAGGCGCGGTTGCTTCGGCAACCATCTACCCTTGCGTCGAGTGTGCATCCTCGCGGAGCGTTTTTTATTGTATAGAAACGAACTTTCTTATGCAACAATAGAATGCACGCTCTGTGAGCATTCTATTGTCATGAACAAATAAAAAACCTGCTGACACGAAATCAGCAGGTATCGAATCTTTGTGGGGGGATGGCAGGACATCCTCCTTGCGGAAAACATCCTGCCTGATTTTGTGGGTTGATAACTTCTCAACTTGATCATATTGTATCGCACCACTGTATCTTTTGTCAACTACTTTTTCAAAATATACCTTGCAGTTCACTCGTACCTTTTTGTAAGCAGATTTTCATGCGAGCATGAAATCTGCCCCCAAACGGTACGAGTGAACTGTAACAATAGAATATTTTCCCCAAAAAAGATATATACTGATCCCAAAAGCTTTCCTATCGCTTTTTAAATCCAACAATGAAAAGGAGGTTTTTGTCATGTATCCTGTAATTCCAGAATCAGACCGTCCTTCTGACCTTGCGGATGACTGCATCCTCTCTCCCGACGGTGTCAATCCGGTTTCCAAAAACGACGAAGCGCCGTCTGAAAAAAATCTGTTCGACGACAAGATCGCGGTATATCCTGTTCCGGGTGCGACCCTTCCGTTTTATTTTCCGGGTTATCCCAACCAGCCGCTGTAGGGCGTTCTTACAGCTCCCGCGCGGCGTCGGCAACACTGCGGACACCGACTAATCGGATGCCGGAAATTTTCGGCATTTTTTCGAGACAGACCTGGGGGAGGATACAGGTTGTGAAACCGAGCTTCTGCGCCTCCCTCACTCTCTGCTCCGCCATCGAAACGGCGCGTACTTCCCCGCTCAGGCCCACTTCCCCGAAGGCGACAACGCCCTCCGGGACGGGGCTGTTTTTGAAGCTCGACATGATTGCCATCACGATTCCAAGATCGATGGCAGGCTCTGTAATCCGAATGCCGCCCGCCAGATTGACGTAAGCATCACACCCCCCGATCTGCATGCCAAGCCGTTTTTCCAATACCGCCATCAGCAAATTGACGCGGTTAAAATCCGTTCCGGTCGTCTGACGGCGTGGAATGCCAAAATTGCTGTGGCAGACGAGCGCCTGAATCTCCGTGAGCATCGGACGAGTCCCCTCCATTGAGCAGGAGACGACCGAGCCGCTCGCGCCGGCAGGTCTGCCATTTAACATGAATTCCGACGGGTTTAACACCTCTGTCAGCCCCTCTTGGCGCATCTCAAACACACCGATCTCATCGGTTGAGCCAAAACGGTTCTTGACACCCCGAAGGATTCGATAAGATGCATGTCGGTCGCCCTCAAAATACAACACCGTATCCACCATATGCTCGAGCACTCTGGGACCTGCAACCGTTCCCTCTTTGGTCACATGGCCGACGATAAAAATCGAAATACCGAGCCCTTTTGCCAGCCGCAGCAAAACACCAGTCGATTCGCGCACCTGCGACACGCTGCCGGGCGCCGCGCTGACCGCTTCATTGTACATCGTCTGGATGGAGTCAATGATGACGATCTGAGGCTTTTTCTGCTGGATTACCTCCTCAATCCGATTCAGGTTCGTCTCACAGAACAGCTCCAGCGTGTCCGAAAAATCGCCGATCCGCATCGCGCGCATTTTGATCTGGCGTAAGGATTCCTCGCCTGATACATACAAAATGTGCTGCTTTTTTAACGAAAGGTTCCTGCACATCTGCAAAAGAAGCGTCGATTTGCCGATACCCGGGTCGCCGCCGACCAGCGTCAGCGAGCCGGTAACGATTCCGCCGCCCAGTACCCGGTCGAGCTCTCCCATCCCGGTTTCCGTGCGTCTTTCCTCTTCCATCGAAATTTCATTCAGCACCGCCGGAGCGCTCTGCACCCCGGACAGCACCTGCTTTTTCTCTTTTCCGCCTGCGGACACGGAAACCGGTTCCTCTACGAGGGAGTTCCACGCCTTACAGCCCGGACACTGCCCCAGCCATTTTGCCGTTTCATAGCCGCATTCCTGACAGAAAAATCTGGTTTTTATTTTGGTTGCCATTTATTTTGAAATTTCTACCTTTACTTCTCCGATTCCAGCAAGCTCCACGCTCACATTCAGCTTTCCGCCAAGGTTCGTGCGCATTCTGCCCGCATCCTCACCGTTGATTTTCACATCATATTCCGTATCTTCCTCCAGACCGAGTGTGATCTGCGCGTCCTCTGTGCCCTCTACCGTGAAGCTGACGCCATTTTCGCTCTCCGCAAAATGCTCTACGCTCGTGCCGGGCACAGATTCATAGACAAACATGCCGTTTCTTTCCAGCTTGGTAATCTCTTTAAAAGTCTTTACCTTGTACTCATCGCCGCCAGCCTCAAAGCCCTCCTTCTTGCTCTTTTCCTGCAGAAGATGATTACCGAAGCTGATCTTTCCGTCTGCTTCTGTTCTGATGAGTTCTGCTACTGCTGCCATTCTTTTGTCCTCCTGTCCGCCTTTGCGGCGGTTTGCTGTTTATTTGTTTTTGACGCTGAAAACAACTTTATTCTCGCGGAAGCCTGCACTCACATGATCGCCGGATTTTACCCGTCCCGACAGAATTTCTTCCGCAAGTGCGTCCTCGATCAGCGTCTGAATTGCTCTCTTTAACGGTCTTGCACCCATTTTCAGGTTGCTGTATTTTTCTACGATATGCTCTTTCAGAGATGGTGTCAGTGTCAGGCTGATATCCAGCTGCGTCCGGCAGCGCGTAATCAGGCTCTGCGCCAGCAGATTGATAATTCGCTTCATATCGTCTTTTGTCAGCTGATGGAATACGATCGTTTCATCAATCCGGTTTAAAAATTCCGGTTTGAACAGGCGTTTTACCTCTTCCATCACGCCGGATTTCATCTTTTCGTAAGTCTTTTGCGCATCTTCTTTTGCCGCAAAGCCGAGATTTTTGGGCTCCACAATCCGCTGTGCACCGGCGTTGGACGTCATGATGATGACGGTATTTTTGAAGCTGACCTTCCTGCCTCTGGAATCCGTGATATGCCCATCGTCCAGCACCTGTAGCAAAATATTGAAAACATCCGGGTGCGCTTTCTCGATTTCGTCGAATAAAACCACCGAATACGGATTTCTGCGAACCTTTTCAGAAAGCTGTCCGCCCTCGTCAAAGCCGACATAGCCCGGAGGCGAGCCGATCATTTTCGAAACAGAGTGCCCTTCCATATATTCCGACATGTCCACGCGGATCAGCGCGTTTTCTGAACCAAACATCGCTTCTGCCAGCGCCTTGGAAAGCTCCGTCTTTCCGACACCTGTGGGACCGAGGAACAAAAACGAACCGATCGGTCGTCTCGGATCCTGCAGTCCGACTCTGCCGCGGCGCATCGCCCGCGCAACGCTCGATACGGCTTCTTCCTGTCCGATCACGCGCTTGTGCAGAATAGATTCCAGCTTTAACAGCCGTTCGCTCTCTTTTTCGGTCAGGCGGCTCACCGGAACCTTTGTCCAAGTGGAAATGACCTTTGCGATATCCTCTGCTGTCACCTCTGGCTGCCCCTTTTTGCGGCTCTTTTCCTGCCGTTTCTGGTGCTTTTCGTAACGGGCGAGTGCCTCCTTTAGCCTTTGTTTTAGTCTGGAGGCCTCCTCCAAATCCTGATCGCGAATCGCCTGCTCCAGCTTTTCGTCCAGCGTTTTGATTTCCTTTGCCTGGTCTGTTGCCTCGTCAGTCGTCTGCATCCGCTGCAGGCGCACCGCAGCAGCCGCCTCGTCCATCACGTCGATCGCCTTGTCCGGGAGCTTCCGGTCGTTGATATAGCGATTGGAAAGATGTACTGCGGCCTCGAGGGCTTCCGGCAGAATCTTTACTTTATGATGCTCTTCATATCTGGAAACGATTCCCTGTAAAATGCCGATCGCCTCTTTTTCCGTTGGCTCTTCGACCGTAACCGGCTGAAAACGGCGTTCCAGAGCAGCATCTTTTTCGATATATTTGCGGTATTCTTCCAGCGTTGTCGCGCCGATCAGCTGAATCTCGCCGCGCGCAAGGGACGGCTTTAAAATGTTGGAAGCGTCAATCGCCCCCTCTGCGCCGCCTGCACCGATCAGTGTGTGCAGCTCATCCAAAAACAGTAAAATATTTCCGTCGTCTGTCACCTCACGGATGACCTTACGAATTCGCTCCTCAAATTCGCCGCGGTATTTGCTTCCCGCGATCATCCCGGACAGATCCAGCATCAGAACCCGTTTATCCTTTACCGTATCCGGCACGCTGCCCTCCGTAATCCGAAGTGCAAGTCCCTCGACGATCGCCGTTTTGCCGACACCGGGTTCTCCTACCAGGCACGGATTGTTCTTCGTCCTGCGGCTTAAAATCTGAATCACGCGCCCAATCTCCTGATCGCGCCCGACAACCGGATCGAGCTTTCCCTGTGCAGCCAGCTTCGTCAGATCCCGGCTGTAAAGCTCCAGCGTCCCGGTCTGGCTCTTTTTTTGCCTGCGTCCCAGCTCTTCGCGGTACGCCGTAGGGTCCAGTCCTGCTGCCAGGAGCGTATCCCGCATGATTTTCTGCAGCGGCAGCGACAGCGTCTGCAGCACCCGCACTGCAACATTATCCCCATCTCCTAAAAGCGCTAACAAAATGTGCTCCGTTCCGGTCAGCGCGCTGCCTGCCTTTTCCGCCTGTCTGTGGCTTTCCTCCAGAACTTCCTCTGCCCGGGGGGAATAACCGTCCCGCTCTATGACCGGATTGGGCGTCTCCGGAGCCAGCAGATCCTGAATCATTTCCCGGATCGCCTCTTCTTTTGCCCCGTTTTCCGTCAGAACCCTTGATGCCACGCCGGTTCCTTCTTTGATCAGGCCCAGCAGGATATGCTCTGTCCCAACATAATTCTGATGCAGGCTTTTTGCCGCCCGCCCTGCCAAAAGCAGGGCAGTTTTTGCCTTATCCGTAAACTGTGACTGCATCTGTTATAGTCCTCCATACTCTTCATAAATCTCATCTATCAAAGCATGTACTTCCTCGCGGGAAATATTCCGACAACTTGCCCGTGCCAGAATGACCCGCAGCGACTCCCGCATCTGCTCCAGATCACTGATCCGATCTGCATCAATCGCAATCACTGCGCCGCGGCGTCTGTCCACCTTGACGAAGCCCTCCTGCTTGAGCACGGTATATGCCTTATTCACTGTATGCATGTTAATCCCAATGGATTCTGCAAGCTGCCGCACGCTCGGGAGGGACTCTCCCTCCTTGAGCCTGTTTGTCGCAATCCCGACAATGATCTGATTGCGCAGCTGTATATATAACGCTTCTTCGCTGTTAAAATCGACTTCCAGAATCATGCTGATCTCCCATCCATTTTCTCTTTAAAGTGTTCTAGAAACACTATAACAAGAATCCTGAAAATAGTCAACAATAGCATGCACGCGCTGCGAGCATGCTATTGTCATGAATAAAACAAAACACCCGGCACTGCTGTTTCCTGTGCTCCCGCCAGACAGCGGGCAGTTTGCAGCAAAAGCCGGATGTTTTTTATGGATTCACGGCAATAGAATGTTCGCAGAACGTGCTTCTATTGTTTTCTGAATGCTTGCTTTTTGGAAGATTTATTTCAGGTCAAGGAATTCAAATTCGAGATCGTCATCATCCAGGAAATTCCTGGACTGCCAATCTTTGGATTTGCCCTTTTTGCGGCGCGGACGTTCTTCTTCCTCTTCCTCGTCCTCATCCTCGTCATCCTCGTCTTCATATTCGTCGACTCTGGGGCGACGGACAGGCTTCTTTACCGGAGCCTTCTTTGCCGGACGGCGGCGCGGACGCTCTTCTTCCTCTTCCTCGTCCTCATCCTCGTCATCGTCTTCGTCCTCGTCGTCATCCTCTTCTACATAACGGGCAGGCTTTTTGCGGCCAAAGCGGCGCGGACGTTCTTCTTCCTCTTCCTCATCCTCATCGTCGTCTTCGTCATCCTCGTCGTCCTCTTCGTCATCATCATAATCGTCATAGTCTTCATACGTGCTTCTGACTTTGATGATCAGGATTGTTACAACGATAATCAGAACTACGATTACAAACGCCATCAGAATAACGACAAAGCGCATGCTCTTTGCGGTCTGGTCGATGGTCGCCTGGTTGTTCTTGTTGGTCTCCTCTGCATTCAGCAGGTCACTGACCTGATATCTGGTTCCCATAGTATTATCATGCAGATACCATGCACTGCTGCCGCTTCCGTCATCCTCAAAGGCGACGGAATAATCTGCGGAGTTGTCTACGATCGGCTCCTCCTCCGGTTCCTCCGTCTCCTGAGTTTCGTCAACAGCCGGCTCTGCTGTCGCCTCCGACACATGTGCCTCTACCAGATCGGAACGGATATATCCGCTTACATTATCAAATGTTACTGCATACCAGGTCTTGCCGTCGCTGCCCTGTGTCTCGCCGGTAACGGTCAGCTCCTGTCCGCTGGCTGCCTTACCTGCAACGCTTGCGCTGGTGGAAGCTTCGCTTCTGATATTAACGCTGGAAGAGGTTACGGTTGCGCTGGTAACGGTTCCTGCAGCAGCTGTCCCTGCTGCGTTATCCTCTGCTGCGTTATCCTCTGCGGCTGCATCAGCATTTCCGTCCTCTGCAGCATTGGTGTCGGTTGTTGTGGTCGTTGTCGTTCCGCTCGGGGAAGAGGTCAGCGGTACAGCGCCGACTTCCATTGTGGATGTAAATAAAAATACCGCAGCAAGTGCACATCCCAGCACAGTGCTGAACTTGGTCGTCCATTTCATCATTCTAGTTTACGTACCTTTCTGATTCCGATCCGCAAAGGTCTCTGCGGACCTTTTCTCTTTTCCAAACTCCTCAGCCAGGCTTCCGATTTCGCCTGTCGCCAGTGCTCTATCGGTATATTATGCTTCGTCGATCGCTTTACCGATATCGTGTCTCATATATTTGTTGGCAAAATTGACCCATTCGGTCGCTGCATACGCTTTTGCGCGCGCTTCCTTTAAGGTAGGCGCTTTCGCCGTGATACCCAGCACACGTCCACCGTTGGTCAGGATCGTCTTTCCGTCTTCTGCAAACCTGGTTCCTGCATGGAAACAGAACACATCGTCTTTTCCGTCAAAGGCTTCCAGGCCGGAAATCGGGAGTCCCTTGTCGTATTTTAACGGATAACCGTCCGATGCCAGCACAACACAAACTGTCGCATTGTCTTCAAACTCCAACTTGAGCTGATCGAGCGTACCGTCGATACATGCCTCGCAAACGTCCAGAATGTCGTTTTTCATACGCGGCAGCACAACCTGCGCTTCCGGATCACCGAAGCGGACATTATATTCCAGCACTTTCGGGCCGTCAGGTGTCAGCATCAGGCCGAAGAAAATTACACCCTGAAAGGTGCGTCCTTCCGCAGACATTGCGTCGACGGTAGCCTGATAGATATATTTTTTACAGAACGCATCAACCTCTTTTGTATAGAACGGAGACGGGGAAAAATTGCCCATGCCGCCGGTGTTCAAGCCCTGATCGCCGTCCTTTGCGCGCTTGTGATCCTGGGCAGAGGACATGATCTGGATGGTCTTTCCATCTGTAAAGGACAGCACGGAAACCTCGCGTCCGGTCATGAACTCTTCGATGACCATCTTGTTGCCGGCTGTGCCGAATTTCTTATCTGTCATAATCGTGCATACGCCGTCTTCCGCTTCTTCCAACGTGCTGCAGATTAAAACGCCTTTTCCAAGTGCAAGGCCATCCGCCTTTAAAACGATCGGGAATTTCGCTTTGGTATGCAGATATTCCAGCGCATCCTCTGCCTTGTCGAACACTTCATAGGCAGCCGTCGGAATGTTGTATTTTTTCATCAGTTCCTTGGAAAATGCCTTGCTGCCTTCCAGAATCGCCGCATTTTTGCGAGGACCGAATGCACGGATCCCGGCTGCCTCCAGCTGGTCTACCAGGCCCCCGACAAGCGGATCATCCATGCCGACGATAACGAGGTCGATCTCTTTTTCCTTTGCGAACTCGGTCAGACGGTCAAATTCCATCGCGCCGATCGGAACGCACTCTGCCAGCTGCGCAATTCCGGCGTTGCCGGGCGCACAGTAAATCTTCTCTGCTTTCGGGCTCTTTGCCACACTTGCAGCGATCGCATGCTCTCTGCCGCCGCTTCCCACAATCAGAATTTTCATATGAACCTCCATATTTTCAGGCGCTTTCGCTGTTATGCGATGCAATTTTGCATCACGATGCGATAATCGTCTTTCCATCCACAACGGTTACTCTGCCCTGGGCAATCAGGTCGATGGCCTGGGGCAAAATTTTCCATTCCGCTTCCTCCATGACCCGCTGCTGCAGACTCTTGGGTGTATCGCCCTGCTGCACTTCAACCGCCTTCTGTAAGATAATCGGACCGGTATCCATTCCGTTGTCCACAAAATGCACCGTCGCGCCGGTCACTTTTGCACCGCGCGCAAGCACACCCTCATGGACATGCAGACCGTAAAAGCCAACGCCGCAAAACGCAGGGATCAGCGACGGATGGATATTGATAATCTGGTTTGGGAACGCTTCGATCATCTCTGCCGGAACAGCGACTAAAAATCCTGCCAGCACGATCAGATCCGGCGCGATTTCCTTTACCTTTTCGGTCAGGGCATGATTGAATGCCTCTCTGCTCTCGAAAGATTTCGGAGAAAGACAGATTGCTTCCACATTATGCTGCCGCGCACGTTCCAGCGCATATGCGCCCGGGTTGTTGCTGATCACCGCTGCGATTTCGGCATTGCGGATTTTTCCCGCGTCAATCGCATCGAAAATCGCCTGCAGGTTCGTGCCTCCGCCTGAGACACAGACCAGAAGCCTTAACATAAGGTCACTCCCTTTTCGCCTGCTTCGATGGTGCCTACCACATAAGGGGTATCGCCTGCAGATTTCATTGCTTCCATGGTCTTATCCACATCAGCGGGATCTACTGCGACGATCATACCCAGTCCCATGTTATAGGTGTTATACATCATATGCTCTTCGATATTGCCCTTTTTCGCCATCAGGGTAAAGATCGGAGGAATGGGATAGCTGTTTTTGTTGATCACCGCATGGGTACCCTCTTTTAACATACGGGGCACGTTTTCATAAAAGCCGCCGCCGGTGATATGGCTGCATGCCTTTACGGTTACGCCGGCTTCTTTGACTGCCTTTAACGCCTTAACATAGATGCGTGTCGGAGCCAGCAGGGTCTCGCCCAGGGTTGCGCCCAACTCATCATAATAGGTGTTTAAGCTTTCAACGGTCATGTCGAATACCTTACGAACCAGAGAGAAGCCGTTGGAATGCACGCCGGAGCTTGCCATGCCGATCAGCACGTCACCGGGCTTTAAGTTTTCGCCGGTAATCAGGTCTTTTTCATCCACTACGCCGACTGCAAAACCGGCCAGATCGTACTCATCCTCCGGCATCAGTCCGGGATGCTCTGCTGTCTCGCCGCCGATCAGGGCAGCTTCCGACTGCACACAGCCTGCGGATACACCTTTTACGATCTCTGCGATCTTCTCGGGAATATTTTTGCCGCATGCGATATAGTCCAGGAAAAAGAGCGGTTCGCCGCCTGCGCACGCAATATCGTTTACGCACATGGCAACGCAGTCGATACCGATGGTATCATGCTTGTCCATAAGAAAGGCGAGCTTGATCTTGGTTCCGACACCATCTGTACCGGATACCAGGGTAGGCTTTTCCATATCCTTGATCTTTTCCAGGGAAAATGCACCGGAAAAACCGCCCAGTCCGCCAAGCACTTCCGGGCGCATTGTCGTCTTTACATACTGTTTCATCAGTTCCACCGATTTGTATCCGGCTTCAATATCCACTCCAGAACTCTTGTAATCCATCTGATCCTCCATACCGTGCCTGTGCACCTGTTTATTTTGTGTAGTTGTGATAGCCGCATTCCTGCAGCTTTGCATCCTTTTTCAGTACGCCGTCTTTCATCTCTGCGCTGTAAGCCTTGAGCTTTGCAAGAAGCTCCGGATCGGAAACCGCTAAAACCTTCGCCGCCAGAATACCTGCGTTTGCACCGCCGTTGATCGCAACGGTCGCCACCGGGATACCGGAGGGCATCTGAACGATGGAATACAGGGAATCCCTGCCTCCCAGAGACGTCGTGTGCATCGGGATACCGATCACCGGCATCGGAAACAATGCAGCGCACATACCCGGCAGATGAGCTGCCATACCGGCGCCGGCGATAATCACCTTTACGCCCCGCTCCTCCGCGGTCTGTGCATATTCAAAAAAAGTATCGGGCATCCGATGTGCAGAAATAATCCGCATTTCATAGGAAATACCGAATTTGTCCAAAATCTCAGCTGCTTTTGCCATTACAGGCATATCGGAATCACTGCCCATTACAATACTGACCTGTGCCATGTGCTTTTATCCTCCTGTCAAAATATGTCGCAACTTATCAATCTACAGTGTACTAAACTTTTTTGGCAGATGCAACCTATTTTTATATTACAGTTCACTCGCAGCTTTCTGTGCACAGATTCCATGCTCGCATGAGAATCTGTGCACGGGAAGCTGCGAAGGGAGCGCCACTTTATGAGCAAAAAAGAATCCTGCTTTGCAGGATTCTTCGCCTGCGGCGGGTCGCGTAAGCGACAGGATTCCAATCCGCCGCAGTGCGATCTGCGCGAAGCGTTTGTTATCGTATGATAACAAATCTGCAACGCAGCGGAGAGCGTCGAAGACGCGTTTTTGCGAATGGCGCGGGTGAACTGTAACGCACCTTCCCGCCAATAGCGCGGGTGAACTGTAAGATGTTTATCCCTGATACAGCGGCAAATTTAATTCTTCCGTACCGTCCAGTACGAAAAATCCGTCCTTGATCAGGCCAATCCTGGTGCCGTCTGCACATACCGCTGTTACCTCTGCCAGCTCTGCGTACGGGATCGTAATATCTGTGTGGCAGTTAAAATATGCCTTTTCCGGATCGGTATGACGAAGCGCGGACACCTCGTTGTCCCGCGCGATGATCGCCTTGCCATCCGGATTATAGGTCATGCGGTCTTCTTCATAGCTGTAGCAGGTATCACCCACTGCGAAGTGGGGGCCGGTCTTTTCTGCAATCAACACCGGAAGCTTGTCATTGATTTCATAACGGCGCGCCACCATATAAGCAGTCGTGTTCGTGCCAATAGCAAATTCGCCGATCGGCAGCGTATCATGATGATACAGCACACCATCCTGCAGCAGCTTTTCGTTTTCCGCTTCCTTTTCGAAGTTACGGCAGGTGTATTTGGTAATCATGCCATCCCGAAACTGCAGCTCCAGATCGTTATACTGCATACCGCGCAAAAACGTCTGCGGTACATGTAAAACGCCTTCTGTTCCGGTCAGCTTCGGAGAGGTGAACACTTCCCCAACCGGAATGTTGACGTCCGCCACGCAGTTTTCGAAATTCGTTTCCTGCGCAGGGTTGTTGAGCGTATGGAGCATGACCTTCATATCGGTGTGGTTGTCGCCGCGCCCCTTGATCTCCACCCACGCTGCCTTATCCAGCGCATCGATCAGGTGCTGCTGAATCGTCTCGTAGGTCTTGTAATCCAACGTATTGATCTTTAACACTTCGTCGAAAATCTCCGGGAAATGCTCGCCGATGCCCGGAACCGGGAACGCGATACAGGTAAAGCTTCTTTCCTCCGGGTCGATATATTCGTTCGTCATCGCACCCGCCTGGCTCTGATATTCAACATACAGCTTCTGCTGTTCGGCCGATAAGGTGAGCAGATGCTCCTTGCTCGCAGGCTCGAAGGGCTCTTCGCCGAATGCTTCGATGACAGCGGGACCTGCATGGACAACCGCCATATCTTTGTACTCTTCCCACGCATTTTTGCGGCATTCCAGCATCCTGTGGACATATTTTTTGTCCAGGTACAGTGCCTTATCGTTTTCATGGTCATAGTCGAACTGCCGGTTCACTGCACCGCCGAAAAATCCGAGTCGGAACACTCTGCGTCCCTCTGCAAAGCTCGCAGGTGTGCGGGCGATGACAGGCTCTAAGCCCATTTTTCTGAAGTTTTCAATTGCAGCTTTTACAACACGCTCAAAGCCCAGAGGATAACGGATCTGGACGGATTTCTTTTTGTCCAGAGGCTTCTTTGCCAGCTCAAAGCCCTTGCGGAAGCCCTCCGTGTAGGTATCTGCGATTTTCTGAATTTTTTCTTCCGGCAGACCATTCAAATGCTCTGCCAGCTTCCACTGATCATCCGCGATATATTCCCCGAACCAGAACAGGTAACGGATATCAGACAGGTCTGCGTTTTCGATGATGTCCAGCGCAAATCTCTGTCCCCAGTCCACGGTATGGCGGATCGCATGCTCTGCAGTCAGCTCCGCATAGTCGCTTGCAAACCAGTAGAAAATATCCCGGATCCGGGAATATTCCGGTGCTTCTTTTGTCTCCTCGAAGCTTTCTGCAAACGCACAGTAAATTTCGACAAACAGCTCCAGGCGGATCGTGATGCCTTCCAGATCCTGTTCATAAATAAACGCAGGCAGGCTGCGCAGCTCCGCCGCAACTGCAGAAAGCAGCTGTCCAAAGGTTTCGCCAAGCTGTGCATATGCCCAGTCAGGGTTTGCATAGCTCGTCTCATAATTGCGTCCCATCAGGTCGATGAAGCAGCTTTCGTTGTGCCGTTCCAGCTCTTGCAGAGAGGCTTCCCGCATCGCCCCGGATGCTACCCATTTGTATTCTTCGAGCAGGACGCCCAGGTAGTCCGCGTTTTCTGCAAAATAGCGTTGAAACTGCTCCGGCATCCGTTTTTCTTTTTCGATTTCCAAAATACGCTGTGAGGCAAGCTCAAACCGTTCTTCCATTACTGTCATAATCCATACACTCCTACTGCCACAATCCCCCCGATCCCCAACAGGGTCAGGGCGTTCAACACAATGCCAATCCAGGCGAACAGATAAAATTTATCCTCTTCCAGCTTCGCCATAATTCCAATTACCAGACCTGCCGCAGAAAAAATCAGGCACAGCAGTGTCACCACGCCGTAGCGCACATATGCCGTCCCATGATTCTGCCAGGTAAAATAGACGGTCAGGAAAACAGAAATCAGGGACATTGCCCCCAGCATTGCTGACAATATCCCCTTTTTGGATTCCCTCTTATCGGTAAAAATGTAATGCCTGCGCACGCCGGTCTCCTTTCCGAAAAGCTTCGCTTACGCAGTTCCCTATCTGTAACCGGGAACTGCGTAAAAATTCCATTTCCTGCATTCTCAGAAAATCAGTTTGCCCCGGTGTGCCAGCTGTCTTGCGCCGTTTACGATCAGCAGCACGCCGCTTGCAATCCCGGAAACCAGCACAACCGCGCCGACCGCGATATTCAAAGCGCCGCTGCCGCCCAAAAGCTTATAGGTCTTTTCTTCCATATTGGTTGAACCTCCTTATTTTGCACCGTACTGCGCGTAATAAGCGTCGATCGCAGCCTTTAAGGTATCATCAATATAAACCTGTCCCTTGTAGGGCTTGTTATACAGATATTCTGTCACCTCTGCCATGCTTACGATGGCATTGGCGTCAAAACCGTACTTTTCTTTGATCTCTTCCAGCGCGCTCTTCTCAGAAGAAAGTCCGCGCTCCATGCGGTTTAAGGAAACCATCAGTCCAACAATTTCCACATCTGCCTGTGCTTTTAAGATCGGGAAGGTTTCTTCGATGGACTTGCCGGAGGTCGTTACATCCTCAATAATAACAACGCGGTCGCCATCCTTTAACTTGCTGCCCAGTAAAATACCAGTGTCGCCATGATCCTTTACTTCCTTACGATTGGAACAGTAACGGATATCCTTGCCGTAAAGCTCGCTGATGGCCATCGTCGTCGCAACGGTCAGCGGAATGCCTTTGTATGCGGGTCCAAACAGCACGTCAAAATCCAGTCCGTAGTTGTCATGAATCGCCTTTGCATAATATTCGCCCAGTCTGCGCAGCTGTGTGCCAGTCACATAAGCGCCCGCATTCATGAAAAACGGGGACTTACGTCCGCTCTTCAACGTAAAATCGCCAAACTTTAAGACATTGCTGTCCACCATAAATTCGATAAATTCCTGTTTATACTGTTCCATTTCTTGTATTCTCCTTCGTTGCAGTGCATTGAAAATGCCTGTGCTTTGTTATGAATGCAGCGCGATCGCCTGCAGGTACAAAAAGATAATGTTAGTATAGCATTGCAAGACAGGTTTTTCAACCGTTAACTAACAGCACTGCGCTAAAGGGCGAGAGGTCTAATACACAGCTGTTCTCATATACCAGTTCTTCCCGTTTTTTGCTGCCGCCAAAGCACTCCCAATCGCTGTTAAGCAGCACGCGATAGCTGCCGTCTTTCTGCAGCGGTACGGCATAGCCGTTTTGCGGCTGAGCGGAAAAATTGAATACGCCGATCACGGTCTGGTCGCCCGCCATTCTCTGCATCGCGTAGATCACGCGCCCCTCCTGATGGCAGTCCAGCCAGATAAAACCGTCGCGGTTAAAGTCCTTTTCCCAGAGCGCCGGATGATCGAGATAAAGGTGATTCAGTTCCTTCATATAATGATAGAACGCTTCGTGAATCGGGAAATCCAGCAGGTTCCAGTCCTGCTCCCGCTTTTCATCCCATTCCCGGAACTGCCCGATTTCATTGCCCATGAAATTCAGCTTTTTACCCGGATGCAGCATCATATAGGCGTACATGGCGCGTGCCTGTGGGAATTTCCGTTCGTAATCGCCGTTCATCTTCTGCAGAATCGTCGCCTTTCCATGCACTACCTCATCGTGGGAAAGCGGCAGCAGATAATGCTCGTTATACGCATACATCATGGAAAAGGTCAGCTTGTGGTATGCATCCGTGCGCGCCGACGGATCGAGCTGAAAATATTCCAGCGTGTCGTGCATCCAGCCCATGTTCCATTTTAAATCGAATCCAAGTCCGCCCTGATCAGCGGGCGCCGTTACGCCGGGGAAATTCGTGGAATCCTCCGCCGTCAGGATACAGTTGGGAACGCGCTCTTTCAACCCTTTATTCATAAAACGGATAAAGTCAACCGCATTACCGTTTACGCCGCGCCGTTCATCCCCCTGCCAGTAAATGATCCGGCTGATGGCATCCATCCGGATACCGTCAAAATGAAACTCCTTCATCCAGTAATACGCCGCAGACTGTAAAAAGCAGCGCACCTCCCCACGGGAATGCATAAAATTACAGCTTCCCCATTCACTCACCCCAACATCCCTGCTGGGATATTCATACAACTCTCCGCCATCGTAGCGTTTCAAACCGTAATCGTCTGTCGCAAAGTGTACCGGTACAAAATCCAACAGCACATAAATTCCATTCTGATGCATCTGATCCACCAGCTTCTGCAATCCCTCTGCCGTGCCATACCGGGCAGTCGGCGCAAAATATCCCGTATTCTGGTATCCCCAGCTCTCATCGCAGGGATGCTCGCTCAGCGGAAGAAATTCCACACAGTTATAGCCGCTTTCCTTCAGATACGGGATCAGAACCTCTCCCAGCTCCTCATAGGTATACCAGTCGGTCTGTCCTGTACCCGGCTTTTTAAAGGAGCCAGCATGTACCTCATAAATATTGAGGGGCTTCGTGCTGATATCCTCCCGATCCTTTAACCATTTTTCATCGGTAAATGCATAACGGTTAAGATCCCGTACCACTGATTTATGTGCCGGGCGAAGCTCCATTCCAAACCCGTAGGGATCACAGTGCTCCTGGCAGGAACCATCCCTGTGCCAGATACGGAATTCATACAGGTCCCCTTCTTTTACCTGGTCCAGTGTAATTTCATAAAAGTTGCCGTCATGCACCCGCTGCATTCCGTGTCCCTGTCCGTTTAATACAAGCTCCACGCCCGCTGCAGAGGGGGCAAACGTCCGAAACGTCGTGCGTTCCTTCGTGTAATGGGCACCCAGATATTTATAAGCTTCAAATTCCTGTCCGGTATAAAATCCGTAAAAATCCATGTTCTTCTTCCTTTCTTCTCTCTCCGCCCGCAAAGGTCATTTTTTGCAGCCTGCTTTTCTGATCTGCAGTTACAGCTCACTCGCGCCATTTACAAAAACGCGTCGTTGATTTTCTTGACGGGTGTCTATTTACACCGTATACTGATGATATTATCATACCAGCCAGAGCGTTTCCGGCACAATCGACAATCCTGCCCCTTGTTACAATACTGGACGTTTCGGGCAAATTGTCCAGAAAGGAAGGAATTCTTTTGGATCAACGGGAAATCAAAACCAAACGCGCCATCAAGAATGCATTTCTGATACTGCGTGCCCAAAAGCCGATCGAAAAAATCACGATCCGGGAACTTGCCGCCCTCGCAGAGATCAGCAAAGCCACCTTTTATCTCCATTATCAGGATATTTACGACCTTTCCGAGCAGATCGGGAAAGAGGTGCTCACCAATATTTTAAACAGTATTTCCAGACCGGAAAATGTACTGGAAAAGCCCGATGTGTTCACAAGGGAAATCACAACGGGCTTCTTTTCTCAGATCAATCTGATCCAGCTTCTGTTCTCCGGTTCCCAGGCGCATATTCTCCCGGACCTCGTGGATTCGTCGATCCGGGAATATATTTACCGCCTGAAACCGGAATATACAGACAATATGCAGTTCAACATTCGCCTCTCCATGCTCATCAAGGGAAGCTTCTATGCGTTTTATGATAACTACCACAAGTATGACAACGCTGCGCTGATCGATGAGATCTGCGCGTTTCTTGGACAGTGCACCCGATGAAGGAGCATTAACGCAAAGCGACCAGCAGGAAGAAATTCTCCCGCCGGTCGCTTTTTCCATTCTGATTTGCTCTGCTTAGAACTTTCCGCTTCGTCCCGAGCCTCCTCCGCCGCTTTCGCTGTGGGTACTTGAGGAGGAAGAGCTTTCTCTCTCAATTTTGCGTCTTGTCTGGGTCGTGTGGGTGTAACGATCCTCTTTCCGGCTCAGCTTTAGCTTTTCGGAGACATAATCGTTCGCTTCTGTTTTCTGATGCACCGTGTGCATCTTCAACAGCAGCAGCAGACAGATAATGATAGAAATCACACAGGAAATTCCAAGTGCCATCAAAAAGCTCACCCCGAAATTTTCTCCGGGAGTCGCTTCATAATCCTCATAGTCACCGGAATCATAACCTTCAGGTGCACTGACAGGTGTTCCCTGCTCTGCAAGCTGTAAGTAATTGCTGCAGGCATCGATATAGTCACCAAAGCCGCCATACCAGTCGTCATCCCGGAAATTATCCAGGAAATAGGTTTCCAGCTGTTCCTGACCATACGCGTTGAACACCTCAGAAGCCTTCGGACCGTATACAAACATCGCATAATCCCGATCCTCCATGCTCAGCAGGATCATAATGCCGTCCCGGTCCTCTCCCATGCCCATCTCATAGTCATGATAGATGGTATAATCTGCGGTATATACGCTCTCCGTGCTGTAATCCGTATAATCATCAACCGTTATCATATAGACGCCGCACTGATATTCTTCGGAAACCTGCTGTGCACGCTGCTCCAGATCTTCCCACTGACTGTCTGTCAGGATCCCGACATCATCCGTTACATAATTTAACTGTGCATTGCTCTCTGCAAAAACTGTCATCGGAGCCAGAAGAAGACAAAGGGCCAGCAGCACAGAAACAAATCCGTTCGGTTTTTTCTTCATCTCTTTCTCCCCCTTACGACAGCATCAAAATGATCGTCAGCACAACCGTCATCGGTGCTGCGATAGCTGCAAACAATCCCCAGAACTTTCCTTTGCTCGTCGGAAGGTCGCCGACCATCTTGCCGGTCTGACCGTTCATCGCAAACAAAAAATCCTGTCCGTTCCATTTCGTATGCAGCATCCAGACCGGAAGCAGTGCATAATGTACCTTGCCGCGCTTTAAATCGATCTGCTTGTGCTCAAGAGTACAGGAGTCATATCCGGTTACCGTTCCCCGAAGGGCATCCTCCAGTGTGCTGGCACAGCGCGTATCCGCACGCTTCTGGCTGTCCTTGACACTCACATCATATTTGTCTGCAAGAAAGCCCGGCAGATATGCAGTGGAAAACTCCTTTAACCCGCTGTAATCATAGGGCTCGATGGAATCCATATGATCATCCGGCATTTTGGATGACGCATCCACCGGAATTTTCTCAAAGCCGATGGAGCCGGCACGGGATACCTCATAATGACGGGTTTCCGTAATCTCTTCGTCACCCTTTTCGTATACCTTCGATGTCGTAGCCTTATAGGATGCTTCTCCGGAGGCTTTGCCGTCGAACATCCAGAACGGAACATAAACGCCCTGGATCTCTTCGATATGGTTGTCGTCCTTAAAGGATTTCGGCAAATAAGGTCTTCCCTTATAGTGCATTTTCAGTTTTTCGATTGCTTCTTTTTTGCTGACCTTAAACGGGATCACATAATCCGGCTTCAATACACCGGAAAACTGTCCGGGCACAACAGTCGGATTCCCGCAGTAGGGACAGGAGGTTGCAGCAGTCGTCTCATCGCAGATCAGCTCCGCGCCGCAGGAGGGACAATTGTAGCTTTTCATGCCTGCTGCATCCTTGCCCCAGTTATCACTGATATCCGAAGTATCCCAGCCCTCTTCGGCCGCCTTTGCCTGCTGTTGCTTTTTCTGTTCCGTCTCTTTTTCTGCCTTTTTCTGGACTTCGACAGATTTTTCTTCCTTCTTGGCATACATCGCTTCGATTTCTGCGACTTCATACTCCGTACCGCAGTAATCACATTTCAGCTTGCCAAGGCTTTCCGAATAATGCAGCGGTCCGGTACAGGCCGGACACTGATAATTGGTAATTTGTTCCGCCATAACAGCTCATCCCCTCTCAGAATCGTAATCATCCCTGTATCTCTTTGGATCAGTTCTGTACATCTCCTGCATCAAAGGGGTCTCCGCACTCCGGGCAGAATTTCGGCGGATTGGTGGGATCCTCCGGAACCCAGCCGCACTTGTTGCATTTATACTGTTTTACTGCAGCCGGTTTGGGCTTTCCGCATTCGGAACAGAATCTGCCTTTGTTGACTGCACCGCAGCTGCAGGTCCAGGTATCGTCAACAGGCTTGGGCTGACCGCATTCTGCACAGAATTTTCCGGTGTTTACTGCGCCGCAGCTGCATTTCCAGCCCCCTGCAGGAGCTTCCATCTTCGGTGCTGCCGCTGCCTGCTGTGCTGCCGCATTCGCTGCTGCCTGCTGTGCCGCCATCTGTTGCTGCTGCCCCATCGCATACAGGCTCTGCGCATTGATGCCGCCTGCCTGCTGTGCCATGCCCATTCCCATAAATGCCATTGCAGGACCGGCTGACGTATTGGAAGCAGCTGCTGTCATTGCCTGAGCCTGGGCACGGGACAGGGCGCCGGCTGCACGGGTCGGATCCATATATGCAGCTTCACGCTGCATCTCTTTGATCATCTGCTCGTCTTCTTCACTTGCCTTGACGGAAGATACGCCAAAGGAAACGATCTCCAGACCGCGGACATCCTTCCATTCTGCAGAAAGCTCATCATTTAATGCTTTCGAGATCTCCTTTGTATGGGCAGTCAGACCGGAATAACGGACACCGGTTTCCCCAACCCTTGCAAAGGCGGGCTGCAGTGCTGTCAACAGCTCTGACTTTAACTGATCATCAATCTTATCACGGGTATAATCCTCTGATACATTACCGCAGACATTGGTGTAGAACAGCAGCGGATTCGTGATTCTGTAGCTGTAGGCTCCAAAGCAGCGGATACCGATATCCAGATCGATGCCTGCCCGTTCATCTACCACCCGGAACGGAACCGGAGACGGAGTCCCGTATTTATTGCCGGTAATTTCCTTTGTATTGAAATAATAAACTCTCTGTTCTTTAGGTGTCTCGCCGCCGAAAGTAAAACGCTTGCCGATATTTTTGAACACCGCACTGATACCAGCGCCTAAGCTTCCTGTAAAAACAGACGGTTCTGTAGACATATCATATGTATATTCACCCGGTTCTGCGCACACATCCACGATCTTACCCTGGTCTACGATCAACATACACTGACCGTCTGCAACTGCAATCAGGGAACCGTTGGAAATCACATTGTCGCCGCCCTTGTTGCTTGATCTGCCGGATACCTTCTTGCGCCCTCTTACCGCCAGAACATCAACCGGAAGGGCTTCACAGTAAAAATACTCCTTCCACTGATCCGCCATTACACCGCCAGCTGCGCCCATTGCCGCTTTTATCAATCCCATAAGTAAGTCCTCCTTTTTTCTGCAGTCAGATTCCTTATCCACAACATACACGCTTTACCGGCATTTGACTGCAATTTAACGATACTATCGATATTATTCTATCAGAATTTTCTACAAAAATCCATATATTTTAAACACAATTTTGTGCATCCCGTTCAGACAAGCCCCGGGCTTTGGCATATGCCAACAGCCTCTTTTGGGCATCCTCCAGGGTTCCGAAGGACTCCCGACAGCAGATCACCTTCCGGCAGCCGTCCATGCAGCGCATCGCCTGCTCCAAAAGCTCCTCCGAAACCGGTTCAAAGGCCGGTGCGGAGAAAAGCCGGGAGGAAAGTGCCTTTGCCGCCGGATAATCCAGGTCGTTTTCCCAGAGTAGTCCTGCTGCAAAGGGAATCCCCTCCCGCTGCAGCCTCCGAAACGTATTTCTTCCGCTGCCATTCCCGGCAATGACAAATACCTCCGGAGTTCCTTTTACTGCCGCCAGCTCCATTTCCTGGCTTTCTTCCTCAAAGCTCCCCTGGGTGATCTGAAACAGCTTCGAAAGATGACCCGGCCTGAAAACCTCCTCCGGCGTGCCGACCTGCTCCACAAAGGCTCCATCCACACACAGGATCCGGTCAGAGACCCGTGCGGCAAGCTCCAGCTCATGCAGCGACAGGATCACTGTCAGTCCCTTTTTTTTCTGAAGCTCCTGCAGCACGGAAAGAAATTCCAGCTTATATTTTATATCCAGATAAGAGGTCGGCTCATCCAACAGCAGGATTTCCGGCTGCTGGCAGATCGCCCGGGCAAGCAGGATACGCTGTCTTTGTCCGTCGCTGATCTTCGCAAAATCCCGATCCCTGAATTCCAGCACATGCACGGCTTCCATTGCTTCCTGCACGGCTTCATGATCCTTTGCGGACAAAACTCCGAACCGCCCGGTATAGGGGTAACGCCCGGTTGCCACCACATCCTCACAGGTCATCAGCTCTGTATGTGGCCGTTTTGTAAAGACAACCGCCATCTTTTTTGCCAGCTCACGTCCCGAAAGGCTCTGCAAATTTTTATCCTCCAAAAGGACACTGCCTCCCAAAAGCTCCAGCTGACGCGCAATGCTTTTTAAAATGGTGGATTTTCCGGCACCGTTTGGACCGATCAGCGTCAGGATTTCCCCTTTTTTCAATTCGATCTCAATATTCTGTATCAGCGGCTGGTTCTGATATCCGACACAAAGCTGTTTCGCCTGAAAATAATATGCCATCAGTCCACTCTCTCCTTTTTCCCGTAAGCCATCACCCAGAGAACCACCGGTGCACCAAACACTGCCGTCACCGTGCTGATACTCAGCTCTGTCGGTGCAAACAGCGTCCGCGCCAGCAGATCACAGAACAGGCAAAAAACACTTCCCCCCAGAAAGCTGGCCGGGATCATCCAGATCGGTTCTGCGGTTCCCAGCATTTTTTTGACCAGCTGCGGGACTGCGATCCCGACAAAGGAGATCGGTCCGGCGAAGGCCACAACGCACGCGGACAGAATACTTGAAAATACGACCATTCCAATTCGTAAAAGTCTCACATTCACACCGAGATTTAACGCATACGATTCGCCAAGCTGATAGGCGGACAGTGGCTTCGACATCAGAAACACCAGCACAAAAATGACCGTCACACAGATGCAGGCCGCCCTGACGCTGCTCCAGGTCGTTCCGGAAAAGCTGCCCAGGGACCAATTATGAAGATTTACAATGTCCGCATCCTGCGCAAACGTCACGACCAGCTCCGTCACCGCCGAGCAGATATATCCGATCATCACGCCGCTGACCACCAGCATGGACATCCGCCTGATCCGCCTCGACATCAACAGGACAAAGCCCATGGAAAGCATCGCCCCTGCAAATGCCGCAGTGATCATCCCTGCCGAATTCACCATCCTGCCCCTGCCCAGGGAAAAAACCATGACGAGTGCCACCACCATCTTTGCCCCGGAGGAGATTCCAAGTACAAAGGGTCCGGCGATGGGATTATGGAAAAAGGTCTGCAAAAGGTAACCGGACAGCGCCAGTGCACCTCCTAATACTGCTGCAAGGATCGTGCGGGGCAGGCGCAGCTGCAATATGATCGTCTGCTGCTTTTCCCCCATTGGCTGACCGGACAGGATCTTTAGGATTTCGGACAGGGAAACCGAGACGCTTCCGATACAGATATTGAGCAATATGCCTGCAGCCATTGTTGCTGCCAGCAGCAAAAACGCTGCCAGAATCCTTCTTTTTTTCCGTACTGCACTGTCTGCGGAGTTTTTTTCCATGCTGTGTTATCCCTTCTGTTGTCTTTCCTTACTACTTTAACCGGTACAAATACCTGGTCTCTTTGTCATCGCCCGTCAGCATCCTGTGAAAATCCTCGATCAGATTTCCGGCCGACATGGACTGCTGATACATATCCTCTGTCGTACACCAGACCTGATGATTTTTTACTGCCTTAAAATCCTTTAACAGACTGCACTTTTTCAACAAATCCTCCAGGGTCTGTACCTGCCTGTCGATCGTCGTGTTATACACTAAAAAGTCTGCATCCTGCGCCCCATCATAAAAATCCTCCAGCTGCAGATTGACCGTTGAACGGCGGGAGTCCGGATCTCCCAAATTTTCAAAGACATACTTTCCGCCGGCAAGCTCGATCATTTTGGGGATATAATCCGTGCTCTGGCGTACCTGCACCAGTCCGTTTGAAGTGATATAGAAAAAAGCGACGGTTTTTCCTGTGCTTTCTTCTGTTTCTACGCGCTTTAATGCTTCTTTTTGTTTTTCAAACAATTGATCTGCTTTTTCTTCCTGATCCAGCAGCGCACCGAAAAAACGTACCCATTCCACGCGCCCGAGGGGATGTTCCTCATAGCTGGAATACTCCACCAGCGTTGGGATGCCGAATTCGCCGAGCTTTTCCATCACCTCCGGGGTGTGGTAGATCATCGAATTTTCGATGGCCATGCTGCAGTTTTGAGATAGGAGCAATTCATAATCCGGCTGACTGTACTTTCCGGCATAAAGGAGAGTGCCATCCTTCATCGCCTGCTTTGCCGCCGGAATATACCAGTCCTCTTCCTTTAAGCCGCACATGGAAATCGCGTCCATGCTGTCTAACTGTGCAAACATATCCATTACGCTGGAAGCCACCAGATACAGGTTTTTCACAGGCTCCTGCAGCACGATCAGCTTTCCGGGCTCTCCCTCTGCAGAGGGGCTGACCAATGCTTCTGCGTCCTCCGGAGCTTGCTGATGTTTTGGAACAATCAAAATCCGGTCTCCATTTAGCCGTGTGGTCAGAAGCTTATAGCCGCCCTCGTAATAATCCACTGCAAAATTTTCCGCGTAGGAAAGCTCCATGCTGTGATCGTAGGTCAGAGGGGCGGCTGCTGTCTTCGCAGGGTTTTCTCCGACTGCAGCTGTCTGCTGCCCTTTTTCTGCACCATCGGCATCTTCCTGTTCGGTCGTACCTGCCTTTGCTGCATTCTGACCGTTTTCCCCGGCATGAAAGTTCAGCGTGTATTCGATTTCATGGGGTGTGCTCATCGCCACTGTATCTGCGATGACGACAATATCCTGGTCGAATGCCTCCACCGGAATTTGAAACACAGAATTTCCCTCTGTATTGACCGGAAGATATTTTTCCCCGTCCACCACCATGTAGTCATAATTGGGGCTGCTCCATTCCAGCGTTGCCACTGCTTTTCCGTCCTTTATTTCCACCTTTGCCGGAGAAGTGACAGATGCCCTGCCGCTTCCCCCCAAAAGCTCCACCTCCATCTGATACGTACCGTCCTGAAATTCCAAGCCAGTCTCTTCTTGCGTAAGTACTGTCCCCGTCTGCTGCTCCGATACGAAGGCCTGACTGCTGCAGCCACACATTCCCAACAGCCCCAGCACAAGCAAGCCTCCTGCAATCCATTTTTTCTGCATATCCTCTTCCTTTTTATCCTGTAAATAATTGTTTTATGCCTGACCGATCGGCGTAATTATACCATGCATACCTAAGAAGAACAACCGGATACTGCAGTGCGTTAAAAAGTGAAAATCATTGACACCCTTATGGAAAACGATTACAGTAAAACTATAAAACAAGTATTACTTTATGTAAAACAATCCACTACGAAAGGATCTCTGATCTATGAAGGTTACTGTCCGTCTGCTGTCTGGCGCAGACCATCTCAGCCAGATCCTGACCGGCTTCCAAATGCTTTCCCGGGAAAATAAGCTTACTCTCGACATCCTTGACTGCCGCAAAGACTCTCCTGTTTATCAGGAAGCGTTTCTGGAGGCCCAGGTCAATGGGATCCGGATTCTGTTTGACCTGATGGACGGCTACTGGTATAACCGCCCGGAAACAGTTTTCCCGTTGTATCATTCCGCAGATATCGTTTTTAAACGGTCTTTTTCATCTGTTAAAAACAGTGAGGTTTTCGGAGCATTTTCAGAAAAAATTCATCCGCTGGGCTTCAACTATCACGTGTTCTGTCCTGGCTCCCCTCTGATTGGTACCACTTCGAAAATCGGATTTTTGAAAAAACGCATCAAAGGGGTGACCTGCTACGTCTCCGACTATGAAGCAAAGATGACGCACGTTTCTGCCCGCCCCCGGATTCTTTTTATCACTCACCTCTGGGACCCGGCAGAACCAGTTGTTCAAACGGATTCGGAGCTCGTCCGCCAGTGGGGCGAAATCAACGAAATGCGGATGCTGCTCGTACGAAAGCTGCGCGCCGCATTTCCGGAACAGTTTATCGGAGGCATTCAGGACAGCCCGTTTGCGCAAACGCAGTGTCCTGACCTGATTCTTTCCGAACACTCCACCTGGAAACGGATCTATCTGCATCGCATGAAGCACTCCGAAATCTGCATTGCCTCCACTGGTCTGCACCAGTCTTCCGGATGGAAGATTGCAGAATACCTCGCCGCAGGAAGGGCGATCGTGTCCGAGCCGCTTTGTTATGAGGTTCCGGGGCCGTTTCAAGCAGGCGAAAACTACCTGACCTACACCTCTGCAGACGGCTGCATCGAACAGATCAGGACGCTGCTTGCACATCCCGAGCAGATTTTGCAGATGGGACAGCGAAACCGCGCTTACTACGATACATGGCTGCGCCCCGACCAGATTGTGGCAAAGGCACTGGAGCAGGCGAAGATTTCGCTGTAACGCAACAATAGAATGCACGCTCTGCGAGCATTCTATTGTCATGAATTAAACCCAAAAGGAGGGTTTCACGATGACTCAGCAATCAGATCATTCCTCCCGCCATGCAGGCTTTGAACTGCTGCGGATTCTTTCCATGATGATGATCGTCCTCATGCACGGGATCGGTCACGGCGGCCTGGGAACAACCGCTGCCCCCGGCACCTTTCCCTATTTTATCTACTGGCTCCTGTTCATGCTCGGACGCGTCTCTACCAATTGCTTTGTCATGCTGACCGGCTATTTTATGTGGCAGTCCAAAACAAAAGTATCCCGCCTGTTTCGAATCGAAATGCAGGTGCTGTTTTATTCTCTGCTGACCTTTGTGATCGGGCTGTTTGTCAATTCTGTCTCTCTATCTGCCGGCACTCTTCTGCGGGCTGTTTTTCCGACCACCTCCTGTGTATACTGGTTTTGCTCCTGCTATTTCATATTGTATCTTGCGATCCCGCTGTTAAATAAAATAATCGCTTCCCTCACGAGGGCGCAGCACCGTTTTATGCTGATCGTGCTCTTTCTCCTATTCAGCCTATGGCCGACCGTCTGCTTCTGGTCCGACATGTCGCGGGTAGAAAACGGCTACAGCTATGTATGGTTTTTCGTTCTTTATTTTACGGCAGCATACCTTTCCATCTATCAGGTGCGGATGTCCTCTGCCCTCTGCCTGAGCCTCTATTTCGTCTTTTCCCTGCTTTCTGTTCTGGTGCGGATCTCTGCCTCCGGGATCGAAGCACGGATGGGACTGGAAGGAATGCTCGACACACTCGGCGGATACCAGTCTCCGACCGTGTTTTTCGCATCCGTTTGCTTCTTTTTGTTCTTCCAGAATATCAAAATTCAGGGCAATCGCCCGAAAAAAATCATCCTTGCGATCGCCCCGCTTTCTTTTGGCGTATATTTGCTGCATGACAGCGATTTTACCCGCGCATTTCTCTGGGAAAAAATCGCGCTTTCCCGTTTTGGAAGCCTGCCTGCGTCCCTCGGCTACCTGGCTATCGCAACCCTTTGCATCACCTGTGCAGGGTATCTTGTCGATACGCTGTATCAGAAGATTTACCGGGTGCTCTTTCGGAAAAAAGCGGAAGGGAAAGTGGATGAGATCACAGCACGGATTTATCGGAGCATCAGAAAAGGCGAGTGAAGCTTTTCACTCGCCTTGATCTTTATTTCTTCACCGGTTCACAATCCTCTAAACGCTTCTCAATAGTTTCCCATGCCGCTCAAGCGCCCGCTCTACTTCTCAATCAGGCTCACATAAATTTCCTGCAGACGCTTTGTTTCTTCCACAATATCGTAACCCGCACTGCGTACAACGCTGCGTCCCTCTGCTCTGTCCCTGTCAGCCGTTCCCAGCCTGATCAATTCCTTTGCCCAGACCTCGTCCGGCTGCTCCAGGCTCAGCCGAACCGCCCTGTCTGAAAGAATGATTTCATCCGTAATCGTATCCGAGAACACACACGGCAATCCGGATGCCTGCGCTTCGATTCCGACAACCGGCAATCCCTCAAATAAAGACGGCATCAGGAAAACATCCATCGCCTGATACCAGATCGAGGTATCCTTTTGCACGCCGAGAAACGAAACGCTGTCATAAATTCCAAGCCGTTTTGCCTTTTCTTCCATGGCAGCCTGCAGCTCACCTTCTCCTGCCAGCAGCAGATGGCTGTTTGGATATATTTTTTTCAGACAGGCAAACTGTTCCAGCATCCGGGTATGATTTTTCTGTACCATAAACCGCGCCACAGAACCGATCACCAGCTTATCCTCCAGCTGATATTCCCGGCGAAGTCTGGTGCGTACCTCGCTGCGGTAGCAAAACCGCTCCAGATCGATGGCATTATGGATAAGCACACCGCTCTCGTTCCATCGTTTTTCACCGAAATAATAGATTCCGGCTTCTCTCCCGCATGCAAAATAATCCGTCGCTGCTCCCGGAATCATCGCCTTACAAACCAACTTGACCGGCAGTTTCAGTCCATGCGGCAGATGCGTATTATGCGCATGGGCAATTCGAACCGGAAATCCCGCCTTTTTTGCCCCGTTTAACGCATAAAATTCCATCGCCTCGTTATGGGCATGCAGCACCTTAATTTCTTTTTCCCGGTCAAGGAGTGTCTTCATATAGCGCAGATATTCCGGATACTTTAAGGGGCTCAGTCCCGGTCCCATAAAAATACGACCGCCCAGAGAACGCACCTCATCATCAAAAAATCCCGGTTTTTCTTTATTTACCAGAAAGTCAAACTGGAACTGATCCCGATCCAGATGCCAGTAATAATTCATCAGCATCGTTTCGATTCCGCCGCGATCCATATTGCTCACAGACTGCAAAATTCTGATCATCTTTTCCGCTCATTTCTGCGCACGCTTTTTTGCGCATGTCGAGTTTGTGTCAAGTGCGCGCAGACACAAATCTCGCGATTGAAAAATTTTATTTTTCAATCTTTTTCTGTCCTTTCCGTCCCTACTTATTATGCAATCAACGGAAACCACTTTCCCTGCAGCTTCCACAGTCCATACTCCGAGGTCATCAGCGCCCGGTGCGCTGTCCGGACTGCAAACGGCGCATGTTTTGCTTCATAGTCCCCCGCGTTTTTTTGGTAAAGCAGACAGCAACAGGCAAATACGCCCTGTTTTTCTTCTTCCGTAAGCCCTGCCACACACACATAACAGTAATTCGACAGCTGCAGCGTCAGATTTCGATAAAACAGTTCGTCCCACGGCTGCTTGATCCTTCTGTGCTGCTCCAACAGCTCTTCCACGATCCAGTATGCCTGCACCGCCTTTTTCGTTCCCTGCGAGGTAAACGTAATTCCGTTTGCATTTCTTCGCCATGCATAGACCACCTGCGAAATGGAAGCGATCTTTTCTGCCGCCGGAAAAATCAGAAAATGGATGACCGCATCCTCAAAGCAGGTATATCCTGCCGGAAACCGGATCTCATCAAACAGGCTCCGACGATACAGCTTCGCCCACGGAGTCCCCGGCAAATCCAGACAGTCATATGCCGTGCGTTTTTCATAAATATGTTCTGCAAACCGCTGTGCTGCCCCAAATTTCCCGTCTCCATCCAGATACTGCCAGCCGCCCTGCACGATATCCGCACCGGTCTGCTGCGCTTTCTGCAAAAGCGCCGAAATCGCTCCCGGCAACAGTACATCGTCACAGTCCACAAACAGAAGATATTCTCCTTTTGCCTGCAAAATCCCGGCATTGCGTGCCTTCGCTGCACTTCCACCGGTTTCTTTCGTCAGCTCAACCCTTCTGACTTCTCCCCAGTTTGCATATTCCTCCAGGATATCGCCGCTGCTGTCTGTAGAATTGTCGTTGACTGCAATAATTTCCACTGTACTGCCGCACTCCTGCGCCAGAATGCTGTTCAGACACTGCTTTAAATCCTTCTCTCCGTTATGCACCGGAACGATGACGGAAACAAGGACTTCCGTCTGCCCAAAGGGCTGCAGTGCCTGCCAGCCATCTGTATCCGCTGCCGGTCTGAGATAGCATTTTTTCGCCGCCTCTGCCGTCTGCAAAAGCGCATCCTCGCTCATCCGTTCTTTTTTTAAGCATCCAAGCAAACCGACGACGGCCCGTCCGACCATTCTTCCGCCCCACGCGCCGACTGCAGCGGCGCAGCGGTTTTTCGTCCAGTCATAAATGAACTGATAAGCTCTCTGATTCCGCAGCATGTTTTTCCTTCCTTTCCTTCAGCCTTGCAATCGCTTCAAACGTCCGCCGGCAGTTATTTCCGTCATGCAGCGGGAAAAACCGCTCTGTACGCTGCACGTATTCTGTCTGCATCTCCATGCCATTTTCAAAGCTTTCCGTCAGAGCCCCCAGCAGTGCTTCCTGTGTCGTACATACCGGTCCAAACCCGTCCCGGCGGAAATCGAAATATCCCTTCTGATAATGATATTTACGAAACTCCTCTTCGTCAAACTGATAATACACAACAGGCTTGCGCAAAAACGCCACATCAAAAAAGACGCTGGAATAATCCGTCACCAGGAGTGCACAGTCCATCAGAAGCTCCTGCACATCATGGGTCTCCTTCGACACGATTGTGATCCGGTCCGAGCCCGATTCAAACATCCGGCTGTCCTTCTGCATTTCGACATGGGGATAAAAAACGAGCCGATAATCCTGCTGTTCCAAAAGCTGATCCAGTTCCTTACAGCAGAGCAAAGACTGGAAGTGCTCATAATACGCTGTGTTTCGAAACGCCTCCCCTGTCGGATAATAGGAGCCGCGCCAGGTCGGCATAACAAGAATCATCTTCTCTTTACGCTCTGCCCGGATCAAATTATCAAACCGCGCCAGTCCGACGTACTGCGGCACATGTTCCGGATATCCAAACGTATCGCGAATGTATTCATATTCCGGCTTCGCCCCGCAGACAAACAAATCCATGTACATATTTTTACGATGCAGCCATTCCATTTCATCCTTGATGATGCCATGCTGCAAAAAAACCTGTTTTCCCCTCGCCCGGATTCCTTTTCCTGCAAGATGATAAAATAAAATCAAATCCGGCGCACAGGGCTGTACATGCGTGCCAACCAGAAAATCCGCGCAATAATACGCCAGATAATGAGAAAAGCTCCCTCTCGGAACCATTCCTCCCAACGCCTCGATTTTCGCCCGGTCAGCACTTTCTGTCTCGATCACATAACGCGCATTGATTTCCGGATGCTCTTCTTTTAAATACCGGTAAAACCAGTAACCATTATCCCGCGCATCGTTTCCGCGCTCACATACCAGCCACAGCTCCCGATATTTGGCACTGCAGCACCTGCAGACCGCACCGAACAGCTTAAAAAAGGCCATCAGGCATAGTTCCTTCAGATAACACAGCGCTCTTACAACTTTTCTCATGTTCCCTCTCATCCCTTTTCCGGTTTGCCTGTCAACGGTGTCTCTGACTGGAAAGCCAAATAACCGTCCTATACTGATGAAGCTTTAATAAAAGCAGCTTAATCCGGTCATTTCTGCTGTGAAAGCTCTTTACTGCAGTATTTTTTATTGCGTTTTCCACCCGCGGCAGCTTCACCGTTTTTTGCAGCCAAGCTGTCCGCTCTTTGGCAGATAAAGGACCGCTGCAGACATTTTTAATGCCGAGCTGCAAATCCCGCACAGTACAGTAACAGGCTTTCTTCCGATGCATTTCGCTATCCTGCAATCCCCAGTCCTCTACCACGCTCCAGACCGCATCGCTTAAATAAAAATTGTCCTGCAGCCGCTCCGGATGCCAGGAGTTGGAAAGTGACGCGCTGCGCGCAACCGTGTAATGATACAATGGCTTTTGGATCGCTACCAGACAGGACGGATTCTGCCGCATAAACGCTACATAAAACAGACCATCCTCCCCGAGTGTCCGCTCCGGGAATCTCAGATGGGCTGCCTCAATACAAGCCCTGCGCAGCATTTTGGTGATGACCAGATAGGAGGATGCCAGCGCGTCAAAATACTCCTGAAACGGTTTCCCCCGATATACGCCGCAAAGCGCCGGACCATCGATCAACGTCTTCACACAGTTGCCGTTCTTATCGCAATAATCATTGTAAATTCCAAACATCACGATATCTGCGTTTTCCTTTTTTGCAGCCTCATATAACACCTGCGCCATGTCAGACTCCACCCAGTCGTCCGGATCCAGAAAACAGACATATTTGCCCCGCGCCGCATCCAGCGCTGCATTCCGCGCCTTTGCCACACCTTTGTTGGGCTGATCGATGATCCGAAACCGCGGATCCTCTGACGCAGCGCTCTTACAGATCGCAAGGCTGTTGTCCCTGGAACCGTCATTGACGAAAATCGCTTCGAACCCGGGCATTGTCTGCGCTTTCAGACATTGGATGACCCGAGGCAGATAACGCTCCATATTGTAAACCGGAATCACAAAGGAAATCCCTGGTGTCTTCATTTGGTTTTCTCCTCCTCTTTATCCCTCCTGCATCATGCTTCGGATCTGTTCCTGCATTTCCGCCCTGCTTTTGGGCTTCCAGATCTCCTTCTTGGGCGGCTGATGCCGTTTTTCAGCATAAGAAAGCACAATAATCCGAAGCGCCATCGTGCTCCAGAAATAAAATGCCGTATTATCCGTCAGATAAGTGATCGTCATATATCCAAGATCCGCCATGTACAAAAGCGCCGTGTTGTTATCCGCATACTTCGTCCAGAAAATCGGACCTATCACATACTGGATGCCGGACCACAATATAAAGCCCGGGAAACCCATTTCCACGAACACCTTCAAAATATCATTGTGAAATGGATAGGGATGGTTAATCAGACCGGAGCTGTACCAGCTTGCGACAATGGAATCCACATATTCAAAGCCATGTCCCATATAGCCGAAGGAGAAATCATAATGCTCCCCTGCAAGCTGCCATAAATAATCCCGCCCCATCATGTCGATCCCAACGAGATTCAGGATCCTGGAGACTCCTCCCGTTCGAACTCCATAAATATACACAAAAAAGAACGCGACCCATAAAAAGCCCTGTAGGATCAGAAAGGGCTTTAAGAACTTTTTATGTTTCAAAAACAGGGAATACACAATAAAAAGAAGGGCTGCCGGAATAGCGATTCGCTTCATTCCGACCAGAAAGAAAAAGGCACACAGCAAGATCATCCGCCAGCGTTTTTTTCTTTCCCCGGGTGTTTCCTTTGGAGCAAACGCCACATAATAGAGCAGCAGCTGTCCAAAAACAAAGGTAATATCATGAATCTCCAGATTTCTTGCGTAGCCTTCTGCTTCGCCGAAGGTCACCAGACAGGTAATCAGAGACTGTACGCTCGCTGCAATACCAAAGGATGGAATCTCCAATACCATGATCGCCCCGTTTGCCAGACACATGCTGACCGCAAACAGATCCACTGCTTCTGCACCAAACAAATACGCACCGGAAAGCGCCGTCAAAATTGCAATGCTCTGGAAGATCACCTTGGAACAGCCCCGGATCATGGAGGACAAATTCATAAAATTCAAAATCCAGATCACCATGGACCACAAAAGCAGCGCTGCGACCAGGGACATGTAAAACAGCGCAGGTCCTTTCATCCGCTTTAAGCGTTTCAGATCCGGAAAAATGATCGCATATGCCACTGTTATACAAAGGACCCCTACTGCGATCGCCTTTGGCAGACCGCCAATCATATTGTTGAGGGTTTTCCAATCTCCAAGACCTGCAGCTGTCAGCAGAAAAACAAAAAAGAACCGCAGCCCCTTCTGGATAACCGGATTGTTCTGATCCAAAAAGGGGCGCGCCTTTTGTTTCACTGTGTAGTCTTTTTTTACAATAATTTCAGATAAAGTACGCAACCGCAAACTCCTTATCAGTCTGTCACCTCATGGATCGCATTTTCAGCCACCTGTTCCATTCTTTCCATAGGCCTTTATATTCCTCTAAATTTGTTAAAACATTCACCAGGAGATAGAGTGCCGCAATCCACAGGGAATTTAACACTGCAATTCCCGCAACATAAAAATAATTGACTGCCCTGCAGCCGTCCAGCCCGAGCACAGACAATATAACTACTGCTGTCATCCCATTGACTGCAACCTTTTTGATGCTGTGTTTTGCACTTCCCTGTCGAACATTGCCAAACATGTACCGAAAAAGCGCTATGATCCGATAAGAAAGTGCAGCCAGGGTTCCTACCAGACAGCCTGCAATTCCGATCCGCCAGGTTAAGATCAGTGAGACCAAGATATTGATGACCATTTCCCAGACAGCCTGTCCTTTCGTGTCATCAAATTTTCCGGCGATGGATTGCAGCTGAATCAACGGCATTTCCACACAGGACAGGATCGACCATGCCGCAAACAAAAGCAGCATCTTCTTGCTGTCATAGATCGCTGCATCCGCTATTCCGCTGGTATACAGACGGATAATGGGCATCAGGAATGCCGTGATCACCGTATACGCCCAGAATACAAACATGTAATACAAGGATTCGTACCATTCAAAGGCTTTCTCAAACTGTTTCCGATCACTGTGATAAAGCTGTCCGAATCGAAACGTCACTCCATTGGAAAATGCCGTAATCAGCTGTTGGAAATTTGCAAAAAACAGCGAAAATACCGCATATACGCTGGCATAATTCATTCCACACATAAAAGAAATAATAACCGTATCTGTATTGGAAAATAAACAGGAAGAAATTTGATGGATCAGAACGGAGTTTTTCTGGGCCAGCGCACTGTGATCCGGCTCTGCCTTCCAGTCAATCCACCGATAATGCTTCCGCACATAAAAGATGATAAAAACAACCTGAAGGATCGAAGGTACACAGTAGGTGGCCTGGATCAAAAGCAGATTGTCAGAAAGCATCAGAAAAATCAGCTTTAACAGGTTTGAGAGAACCATCGTAACCATGGCCAGGGAAGTCACAACATATTTCTTTCCCTCTACCTCAAGAAATGCATTGTACTTTCCACGCAGTGAAAACAGCACAATTCCCGGCACGCCATACAGCAGGATGATGCAGCAGACCGTAAAATAATCCAGCTCCGTTTTTATAATCAGCGGATATAACAGCGCAAATCCAACTGTAATCGCAGTATATGCCACGCTCGTCTTCAGGTAAAACCTGCGTGTTGCAGACAAAATCCCATTGATGCTCCCGGTATCGCCCTTTGCTACAGGTCCATACAGGGAATATTGTGCCGAGAGTCCAACCCCCGCCTCCAGAAGGGACAGATATGCAAAAATATTTTTTATGGTGCTGTTGAGACCATTTACCTCTGAGCCAAAATTAACCAGATACAATCTGGGAAGTACCAGTCCAAATACTGCAATGACAACCTGATATCCAATCGCTGTTACAATATTCCGGATCACCCGTCTATTCTTTTCACTGCTTGTTGTGGATTCGATTTCCGTCATTGTTTTCCTTTCAGCTCTCCTCCTCAATTACAGGAAGACTGCTCTTTTGCTTTCTCCATCTGCTTCCATTTTTTCTGTGAAAGGCGCAGCAGCTCTCGGATTTCATAAGTATCTGTTTCTTCTGTCGTTGCCCACGTCGCCGTATAGCGGATCGGATATTCCGGATTTAAGCTGTTATATTCCTCTACCTGATTGTCCAGGATCCGGATCATGGCTGCTGCCTTTTTGCTGCTGCACTCTTCAAAAAATACAACAAAGCGGCCAATTCCATTATATCCTCTCATGCCTTCCGTATCTCCCATCAGCTGTACCAGTCCGGCGAAATCCTTTAACACGCCATCGCCTACGGTATATCCGAACCGCTTTGTCAGTTCGGACAGATTATCCAGACTCAAAGTAAAGCAGGTGAAAGCTTCCGGCAGAACCTTTCCCGCCATTTCTCCAATATAAATATTTAACTTTTCCCGGTTCGGCAGCCCTGTCTTCTTGTCGACATACAACAGATAGTCCACGATATCCGACAGTCGTCCCAAAAGGACTGCTCCGCAACAGCCGATCACGAAAAACAATACCAGCGCGAGCATAATATAGAGCTTGATATTGATCGAAGGTGCTACGCGGACAGAGCTGACCATTTTCAGATAATCCGCACTGATATACAGATTCAACTCCTTACTGCTGGTATTGACGATTTCATAATATTCCTGGAGCTCGTTCTCATAATCAGTGATCATCTGCTCCATCTTTGCATGCTCTTCCTCTGTTCCACCAAAGGTCACGTTCTGAAATGCCGTCAGGGTCTCTTCCTGAAACTGACGATCGATCTTGTCTGCCGCAATGGTCTTATCAATTCCGACCAGCTCAAGGATCAGGTTATCGTAGGTTGTGATCGCCTTTGCACCGGCTCCTGCATCCTCGATGGTTCCCAGAATATAATTAGAGGAGACATTGTCTCCGCCCTCTGTAAAATAGCTCTCCAGAATTCCGGCATTCTTTTCCACATAGGAAGCGATCAGCCTTTCGATCTCACTGCGCTGCTGTGCTCCAACCTCTTCACTGTTCTGGGAATCTGCAATGCTGTTTGCAATAAATTCCTGCAGGATCTTACCATCCCGTATCTGCGGTCCATCCAGAACATATGCATACAGCTTCGGAATCTCATATTTTTTCAGTTCAGAATAAATCGCACAGAGATCTTTGTACGTATAGCCTGTCTGGGAGGATCTGAAGTTCGGGTAGCTTTCCCGCTTTGCCAGCAGAAAATCATGCATATCGTTGGTATCGTTTTCGAGGATACGGACACATTCATAATAATCATAACCGTTATCCAGAAGATTCCTGGACGGATTCAGGGACAGCTTCTGCTCCACATATTTTTCCGTATAATAGGTACAGTAGCTCTGCATGATCGCATCCAGCATATTGCGTGCATAGCTGCCGCCCAGCTTTCCATCCACCACCAGACTCACCTTATAAGTATCCGGAAAATAGGTGACTTCTTCTCCCTTTTCGATCAGTGCATCGTTGATCTTCTCCTGTTCCTCTGAAATAATCGGTGTAACGCTGCAGTTCGATCGTACTGTCGTCAGTCTTCCGGATGCTCCAAGAGAATCCATCGCCTGTGCAATTACGGTAGAGGAATAGATTTCATTCACATCCAGATCAGAACCGTCCGGGGCATAGCCGTCCTTTATGCCGTCATTTGTGTACTTCAAAACAACAGATGCTGTATATTGCTGCTTTCCCTGCGCATACAGGTAAATCATTGCCGCCCCTGCCATCGTCAGCAAAAAAATCAGCATACTAAAACGTTTCAGATATCGCAAAATCTCAAACTTTTTCACTTTTCTTTATGCCCTTTCTGTTCTTCCTGACTTTCCTCAGAGAATTCAAGCCCACCATAAACGCCAGAACTGCTGCAGCTTTCATTCCTGTCTTTTTTACGTTAATTCGTTGAGTAAAGGACGCATTATTATAAGTAAAAGAGACATAGTTCTGTGACTTGTATCTGATATATGCCTTATCCAATATAAACAGCTGATCCGAAATCTCATTGATTCCGCTTTCCAGCTTGTTGATCATATCCTGTGCTTCCTTCAGACGCCCTGCATCATCGGTAACCGTCTGCATCTTCTCCACTACATAACTGGTATCCACGATTTCCGACTGATAATCCGTCGCTGCCTGCAGCGAGCTGTCCGCAGAACGCGCCATATTGTCCATTGCAGTCTTTGTCCGGGACATGTAATATTCTTCCATCTCATCTGTCGTCGGGATCATGACAACGGATGTCATGGACTTTTCATATACGGAAATTCCGTTTTTGTTGGCATCATAATATGCCATTTCCTTCTGTGCGGCAATATCGTCGATTTTGTTTTTGTACTCCAGAATGCTGATCAGCAGGGAAGCATCCTTTGCAATCCCTCCTTCGATCACGTAGGCCTTCACATTCGGAATATCATAATCCACAATATTGTTGATCTGCTTGCTCAGCGTCGTGAAGTTATTGGTAGACGAATCCGGATTTTCGGTATCGACATAGCTCTTGTTTTCGCTCAGACGCGCATTTAAATACTGCATGATACATTCTGCCCGCAGCTCCAGCTCATTCAGACGCAGGTAGGGCTCACAATCTGTTGTAACTTCGAGTTTTTCCTTTAACATGTCCTGATTATCGCAGTAGTTTTTCTGAAAAAACTCACGGTATGCTTCACAGATACTTTTCAGCAGACTGATGGTTGTCCGATTTTTCAGTTCCAATCCGTCTGCATTGAGATTGATATTATAGGATGTGCTGATGTAATCGTCACTTCCGCCCACATGTCCCGTTCCTTCCGGAGTGATGAAGACATGGCTGGCAAGCTCCGATGCGGAAATGCTTCCCTGCAAACCAACTTTTTCGATGGCACGCTGCATAACCTCCTCTGAAACGATTTCATAGGCGTTAAAACGGGTTTTATTCGGGCTTAAGCCCAGGGATGCCTCTGAATAATTAAATGAAATATTCGCGCTGGACCAAATGCCGCTTTCCGCATAATGAATGCATCCAAACAAAATGCACAAGATCAGCATATAATATGTCATCCGATATTTGTTTTCCCACAGTATCTGAACTGCTCTTTTCACTTTTCCTTTAATTTCTTTCATTGCACTATCCTACTTACGGCATTGGAAGGTTTAGTTAATATCGATCACTGAAAGCTCCGGAACATTATTGATCCTCGGCCATTTGTCGGAATCTCCCAGTCCACGGCTGACAATCAGCGTCGCCTTGTTGTCAAGGGTATAGACACCTCCTCCATACTCCGGGAACAGTCCCTCTTCCGCAGAATAAAGAGCGCCCAGCTTCGGCAAACGGACAATTCCGCCGTGGGTATGTCCTGCAAGTCCAAGGTCAAAGCTGTAATTTTCCAGCTTCTCCGGGAAATAAGTAGGCACATGCGCAATACAGATGCGCAGATCATATTGATCCTCTGCTTCCTGCGCCTCCATACACTCTTTCGCTCCATAGCTTGCAAAATCTTCCGGTTTTCCTTCTATACCGATCACACTGACCGTATTGTCATACAGGGAATAGGACGTTTCCTCGTTCCGCAGGATTTTCACGCCTGCATCTTCGAAGCGTTTTACCAGTTCCTCATCTCCCTGATGATAAATCTTCACGTCCTCATGGTTGCCCAGCACACCGCATACCGGTGCGATCTCTGTCAGCTGGCTGCAGAGGGAGATCATATTGTCATAAGAATCCACAGTATCATTTACAAGGTCTCCGCCAAGCAGAATCAGGTCCGGTGAAAGATTTTCTATATCCTCTACAAGATCGCCGTTATCCATTCCGTATTCCCGCAAATGCACATCTGTCAGAAAAACTACCCGAATACTATGTGTCAGCTTTCGGGAGCTGACCTGATAAAATTCCGCCGTATAATTCGTCCGGTTATCGTAAATATTTTTGGCAAGTCCGCCTGCCAAAAGCAGGATCAAAAACAGAAACTTCGCCAGAAACTTCATTCTTTTTTTTAATCTGCTTTTTCCAGCTTTCTTTTCCGTATGTTTTATGTTTTTTGCAGGTTCTCTCTCTATGGGCAAAGCTTTACTGCTGCTTCTTCTCTGATGTACCTTGCGTACCAGCGCCTGTTCCCGCATCCGGTTTGCATAGTGATTCGGCGCAAGTGCAAAGACAAGAGCCTTTGCTCTGCGTCTGGCTTTATAGGCACATTTTAAAACGACAAGTCTCTTTACACCAAGCTTTTTTCTGCTTTTTGGTTCACTGGCACAATAGCAATCAATATATTTCCAGGACAGATCATCTTCCAGAAGCCTGCGCAGCTTCCGGGGCTTTACTGTTTTATAAAGCTTCCTCAGTCCATCGTAGATCTTCACCCTGTCTGCAATTTTTTTTGCGTTTAAGGCCGTGGAATTCATAATAGAATCACTTCTGGAATTATCATAATGATAATAGACATAATCTGTCAACACAACCCGTTCCGCTTTTAACAATGCTCTCGGTGTAAATTCTTCATCTTCATGTAAAATACCGTACTCAAAATACAGGTCATTTCTAACAAGAAAATCTCGCCGAAACATGGTTCGGATAACCTCTACCCGAAGTGCACCACCCTCCAGACATCCCATCAGATATGCCGGGCCGCTATAGATACGATGATACTGAAAACGATCCTCCGCCACCTTTTCAAACCGTGCCATCCCTTCAGAGGGCTTCTCCAGTGCCATTTTGGAGATAATTATATCTGCAAAGCCTGCCCTTGCTTCCTTCCATAGGTTGGCACAGGCCTGGGGCTCCAGATAGTCATCGCTGTCTACAAATAAGACATATTCCCCATGCGCCCGCTCCAGTCCGTAGTTGCGCGCATCCGACAAGCCGCCGTTCGGTTTATGGTAAGCGATAATCCGTGCATCTTTTTTTGCATAATTGTCACAAATTTCTCCGCACCGGTCAGGGCTGCCGTCATCTATAAGAATAATTTCCAACGACAAAAAATCCTGCGCAATCAGTGACTCTACACACCGGACAAGATACTTTTCCACCTTATAAATTGGTACAATTATTGAAATTTGCACATCTTGTTTCTTCATCAGCAATTTTGCTCCCAACGCTTCTCATTTTTTCTGTTCAGAGCACATTTGTAAACATCTTCATGCCATTCGATCACTGCATCATAATCAAAATTTTCTTTGACATATTCTATTTCCTGCTTTAGCAGTACTTCGTCCTTTGGAGTTGTCAATTCTTTCGAAAGCGCAGCCGCCAGCGAATCAATATTCTCTGCCTCAAACTCTGCCCCGTATTGTTTGGTAATCACCGTATTTGCCGGAATATCACTGACCAAACATCTTCCGCCACAGGACATTGCCTCCAGAAGAGCAAGGGAAAGTCCCTCGGTATGACTCGGAAGGACAAATAGCCTGCAGTTGGAAAACAGCTCAGCGAGCTCTTGTCCCTGCACCAGGCCGGTACGGATCACCCTCGGGTCTGCATCGATTTTGTGGAGCATTTCTTTTCCAAATCCCGTTTCCGGGATCGGGCCAGCCAATACCAGGCGTTCCTGCAGCCGGAGCTTCTGATACGCCTCCAGCAAATCCTGCGGACCCTTTTCCGGAGAAATCCGTCCGACATACAGAATATAGCTGTCTTTTTCCAGGCCATATTTTTCCCGGATGACATTACAGGAAACCGGTGTGATCCGTTCCACTGCATTATGGATCAGAATAGAGTCCCGATTATACTTCTGCAGAAAATATTGTTTCTCCTCTTCGGAAAGAACGATTACTTCATCAGCAAAACGGGCGGCAACTTTTTCTCCCAGACGGAGATAGAAGGAAGCGAAACCACCCCACTTATCACTTCTCCAGTTCAGTCCATGCACCGTGCATACCGTATGCTTGCCAAACAGCTTTGCAAGAAACAATGGAACGGAGGGTCCGATCGCATGATAATGAATGACATCAAAATCATGGAATATTGTATCAAATGTCGCCAGAAAAGAATAGACCATCGCATTCAAAATCTGCTTTTTAAATGTAAAAATCCGCTTGACCCTGACGTTCTGTTCCCGATAAGTATTATGCCCCTTTTGCCTGCCTCTGTTGTACACGGTTACCTCATGTCCTCTGGCAGCAAGTCTGGTCGAAAGCTCATAAACTACCACCTCTACGCCTCCGGAACGAGAAGGGAAATCTTTATGTCCTATCATCGCTATTTTCATCTGTGTCTTCCCTTTCATTTGTATTTTTCTGAAGAAGAATGTCTCCTTTGTGATATCGTTCTCACTCTTTCTTAACAGAATCTTAACATGCATTGCCCAACTGCAGTGTATCGTCTGATTCTGCTGCGCCTTTTCCCCTGAGACGCATATTTCTTCCTCTGTTCCCCGCTCTTTTAGATTTTTCCCTATCAGTTTAGATCAATCTTCACTATCTGTAAAGATTTTCAGAAATTTTCCAGCTCCTTTAGCACGGTTACTGTGGCTTCGTACGCTTCTGCCACCTTCTGATATAACTCCTCGCTGCCCTCGGTCTGACGTCCGCGCAGCTTTTCGGTCAGCTCGCAGTCTGCTTCGTATAATCTGTCCAGCCCAAGATTGGCGCAGATACCCTTTAAGGTGTGTGCGGCGCGGAATGCGTCCTCTCCGTCCTTTTCTTTCAGGGATTCCGTCAGCTCCTCAAAGCTCTTGTCTTCCAGAAATTTAACTGCAAACCGTTTTACCAGCGCTTCGCTGCCCATACGTCCCAGCACTTTGTCAAAATCAGATCCGATTTTTTCATAGCATTCTCTGACTGTCATCTTTTCCTCTCCTTTTCACTTATCCTCTATCCTTCTGTCTTCAAACCCGCCACGAGGGTGTTACCCCCCCCCAGAGGTGTCCAGCTATTTCTGTGCTCAGCATTCATCAGCTGAATCGGGATATCTTCTTTTATCTCCAGCAGACATTCTATCAGCAACGGATTGAACTGTCCGCACTCTCCTGTGACGATCATTTCAATCGCCTTTTCATGTGGAATCGCCTTTTTGTATACACGCTCGTTGGTCAATGCATCATATACATCTGCAAGGGAAACCACCTGTGCTGAAATCGGGATCTCGTCCCCCTTTAAGCCGTCCGGATAACCTTTTCCGTCATAGCGCTCGTGATGCCAGCGACAGATTTGTTCTGCAATACGTACCAGCGGTTCCTCCTGATACTGTTTCAGATTTTGCAGCATCGACCACCCGATCACGGTATGCTTTTTCATTTTTTCATATTCTTCCTGCGTCAGCTTTTCGGGCTTATTTAAGATGGCTTCCTCAATGCCGATTTTGCCGATATCATGAAGTGCCGACGCCAGTGCGATCCGGTTTAAGTCTCCCCATGTCATCTGGTATCGATCCGTTTTCTGCATCAGCTTTTTCAAAAGAATCTTCGTCAGTATTCCGATATTCCGGACATGCTGTCCGCTCTCTCCGTTTCGGCATTCTACGATATGACTCAGGATATTGACCATAATTTGGTTGTTTTTCTCTTTTTCCTGCATCTGGCCTGCAACCAGGTCGATCAGCTTGCGCTGCTTTGCATACAGCTTGATGGTATTATATACACGTTGGCGAACAACATTTGTATCAAAGGGTCTGCTGATATAGTCTGATACGCCCATTTCGTATGCCTGACGGATATGTAGCTCCGAGTCTTCGCTGGAAATCATGATGACCGGAATATCTTCGATGAGATGTTCTTTATTCATCACCTTCAAAACACCGAGTCCGTCCATTCCCGACATGATGAAATCCAGTAAAACGATAGATATTTCTGTCCCGTATTGATGCAGCAGCTCCAGACACTCCTCGCCGCTGGATGCTTCTATAATGTCAAACCTATCCTTCAGCATTTCGAAGAGAATCTCCCGGTTGATCTTGGCATCATCCACAATGAGGACAAGCTCTCTGCCGGAGTCGCGTTCCAGCCTTTCTCCGACCTCCTGACGGATTCCCTCCGTACTGCTTTCTGTCACAACCTGATTTCTATGCTTCTTTGCCTGATACATCAGCCGATCCGCACGCTCCAAAGCGGTCCCCACAGTCTCTTCCACCGTCGTTACTCCTCCGATGCTCACAGAAAGGGAGATACCCGGATAGCCGTCCAAAGTGGTCTGATGAAGCTGTTTTTGGATCTGGTTGAGTTTTTTGTCAAAGGCGTCCTTCCGGATCCCGGGCAGTATCAGCAAAAATTCGTCCCCACCGTAGCGGATCAGAACATCTGTTTTTCGGATATGGGATAAGATCACTTTCACAGCGCTATTGAGTGCAAGATCCCCCACATTGTGTCCGTAGGAATCGTTATAATATTTAAAATTATCCAGATCCATCATGGCAATGCCCACAGGGCCCCGCATATTTTTGATTTTTTCTTCGTAATAACGGCGGTTGAGTACACCTGTCAGCACGTCTCGATAGAGCTTCTCGTTATAGCCTGCCAGCTGATCAATCAGATATTGCTTTTCCTCCAGATCCGTCAGCGCATCCTCATCCAGACGGTGCACCAGCTCCATTACGCAAGGCTTTCCATCTATTTCCAGATATCTTGCGATCACCTGATAGATGTCATTCTCCATAATCTCCAGCTTGCACTTTTCTTTTCTGCTTCTGACTGCCTCCAGTGCAATGCAATACTTACAGGGAGCCGAGTGTTTCCACAGATCATAACAATGGCAGACTTCCGGTGCATCGGTCTCCAACGGTTCTGCTTCCATGCCATCGTTTCTTCGCAACAGCTTTTCCCCGTCCAGGAGCCTCACGATCGGAAAAAGCCTGCGGAAACATTTCATTTCTTCCTGAACCTGTTCTTTTGTTATGCTGACTTTCTGATCCATTCTTTTTTCCTCGCTGCGATCTATGATGCCAGGGTCACAAGGTCTAAGCCCACATGAGCTTGCTCATAGGTGGGTGAAAGACCTCATGGCCCGCCCCGATAGGAGCATAAAAGTGGGATGATAATCCCACGATATGCGACTATCGGGCAGGATTGTGGGAGTGCGCAGCACGGAACAATCCGTAGGCATCAAGGTCGGGGGCTTTTGACCCCGACATCAATCTATTACATTTCGTAACTGTTCCATACCCTCACAGTTACTGCATTTCATTTATTATATTGCGTTTTTTTCGACTTGTCCATCCCCGCGTGCTCTATTCTCACAATAAACGTAGCCGCCTGGCGATCTGCTCCGCAAGATTTTTACGTCTGTAGAGGGTTGCGTAAGCGACCGCCTTCCTCTCCACCGCTTATGGTTCTCGCGGAGCGTTTTTGTGTCATAGGACGAAGTTTCCTACATGAAAAAGAATGTGCCTTGGCACATTCTCGCGCCGAGGCGCGGTTGCTTCAGCAACCATCTACCCCTGCGCCGAGTGCGCATCCTCGCGGAGCGTTTTTGTGTCATAGGACGAAGTTTCCTATGACACAAAAAAGGCGGAAGCGCCAGATACCTGACAGCTTCCACCCGATTTTTTTCTATATTCTGATTGACGTTCACATTTATTTGCGTCCCTGCAGCGCCTGTGCGATATCTTCTCTCATATCGATAACCGCCTGTCTGGATGCGTCCGCATAGTTAGCCGCACCAAACTGTGCATATTTTTCCTGCTGATATGCTGCAATGATGCCGCGGGAAGAGTTGACAATCGCGCCAAGTCCGTCTTCATTGAAAAAGTGCACCAGATCAGCGCCCTTGCCGCCCTGTGCGCCGTAGCCGGGCACGAGGATGTAGGACTTCGGCATCACCTTGCGCAGCGCCTTGCCCATTTCAGGATAGGTTGCGCCAACAACCGCACCAACATTGCTATATTCGCTGCCCATGCACTCGCTGCCCCATTCGGCAACCTTTTCACCGACGATTTCATACAACGGTCTGCCGTCCACCAGACGATCCTGGAACTCACCACTGCTGGGGTTGGAAGTTTTTACCAGCACAAAAATGCCCTTATTTTCTTCTTTGCAGACCTTTATGAACGGATTGATGCCGTCGGAACCCAGATACGGATTCACCGTTGCAAAATCCTCGTCAAAGGGTGCATAGCTCTTTTCTCCCACTACTACTTTTCCGAGATGGGCAACCGCATAAGCCTCAGAAGTGGAACCGATATCGCCGCGTTTTACATCGCCGATGACAACCAGACCTTTCTCTTTGCAGTATGCGACGGTCTTCTGAAATGCGATCAGACCTGCTACGCCGAACTGCTCATACATGGCGATCTGCGGCTTTACTGCCGGAATCAGATCCGCTACTGCATCCACGATGCCCTTATTGTACTGCCAGATCGCTTCTGCAGCGCCCTTTAACGTCTCGCCGTATTCCGCAAAAGCAGCTTTCTGAATCTGCTCCGGAATAAATTTCATCATCGGGTCCAGTCCGACAACGATTGGAGCATTTGTCTTTTTGATATTTGCAATTAACTGGTCAATCATATCTTTTTCTCCTTTTTGTTTTCCTGGCTTGCGTCAGTTTTCCAAGCTTCTGCTATGGTATCACATTCTGCTTCGGGCAACAAGTCCGGCGACGGGGTCTTCGATCAGTTTTTTGGAAAATACCGCACCTGCGCCGGTCAGAAGCAGCGCCAGAATCAGAAACGCTGCGTTCGGCAGTCCGATCTGTACCCGCACCATGCCGAGCCCTTCTAAAATTACAGCATGCACCAGATAAATCTCATACGAATACCGATCCGTCCACAGCACAGCATCCGAAATCCGACCTCCGATTCCTTTCCTGCAGAACCGAAAGCCGCTGCCTGCAAGCAGTAACATGCCAAAGCACCACGACCACCAAATAAACGAATCCGTCTGCGCCCTGCCAAGGGCCAAACCCGCACCTGCTGCCGCAAGCATGCCGATATAGACAAGCAACTGCGCGCCGATACGCCTTCCCGCCTGATGGATCTCCCAGACCAACATACCGAGCAGAAAATAATGCAGGTAATAAAAAATCATCATGTAATCACCGTATCCGGTTTTTACCCACAAATACCGCAGAATCAATGCCAGTACATAGCAGAAAAACGCGCTCGTACAGCCGCGGATCAGGCGCACAAAGACCGGCACAAGCAGATAAAACGCCATAAACAGGCTGATCGTCCAGGTTGCGCTCAGGTTTCCCCAGAAATCATTCGGTGCAGGGATCACGCTGTTTGTCAGGAAAAAATACCGAAGCCAGTACAGGCCCTGCGGGTCTGCCGGAATATCCTTTAAAATCAGCCCGTGCAGCAGGATGTTATAAAGGATCACCCCATAATACAGCGGAAGAATCCGCACCAGACGTTTTTTATAATAGGTCAGCAGCTCTTTTTTTCCAGCCGTCGGGAGCTTTTTGTCACAGCAGGCGAGATAGCCGCTGAGGACAAAAAATAGATACACGCCCGCCGCTCCCTGATTGGCAAGCCACGCGGCTTTTCCCGTCGCTCCCAGCCTCGGTGCAAGGTGGGTGATAAACACTCCGATACAGGCAAGCGCCCTCAGAAGCTGAATGTGTTCGTATTTTTGTTTCATATTCTTCCAATGCTCTGCATCAAAAACCGGAACATTGCTGCGTAGGTTGCACCATCATAATGCAGTCCGTCTGCCTGCGTGGTATATCCGCTGCCCGCCAGAAACACATACAGATTCAGTCGTCCGATTCTGGCATCCAGCCGGTTGTTTAACTGGTTGTTAAAATATTCTACCGCCCAGTTGCGTTTTCCGTATTCGTTTTCCCCGACCGGACCGACCGAGGCGAAGTACACCGTCGCACCTTTCGAAATCCAATCCTGTGCATATCGGTTAATCGTCGTAATATAATCGTTGTGTCGTGACAAATCATTGACGCCGTAATTGAGAATAATCACTGAGCCGGGCGTCATATACTGGTCGACGTCCTTTTTCGCCTGGGCGGTGGAAAGCCAGTCCACGCCACCTCCAAAGCATGCCACAAAGGCCGTACCAGGCCATGCTGCCGTTCCACCGACTGCATTCGCCATCTGTCCCGTGCGGGAGTCCCCGACGAAGATGACGTTGCCGCTGCCCGCCGGAATGGGGGTTTTCTGCGCAGCCTGCGCCTGAGCCAGTGCCGCCTGCTGTACTGTTGCCTGCTGTACTGCTGCCTGCTGCATTGCTGCCTGCTGCGCCAGTGCCGCCTGCTGCGCTGCCAGTGCCGCCGCTGCTGCTTGGGCCTGTGCCACCTGCTGTTTCACCGCTTCCGCCTGTGCAGCAAGCGCTGCCGTCATCGCTACATCCACGCAGACCGGCTGGCAGGCTGTCTGTGTGATATAGCCGATCGCATTTCCATAGACAATCTGGTACATGCCACTTTTCCCGCTGCCGGTCTGCCCGCATACGTTGACCGTCGTGCCGACCGGTAAAATACCAAGTGCTGCAGAGGTTTTATCCGCCTGCTGCGTCACCGTTTTTTCTTCCCCGACGACTGCTGCCATCGTAACCGGCGTCACTTTTTTCCCGGATGCTGCCTGTGCCGTCATCGATATCGACAATCCGAGACAAAGACACAACGCCAGACAGCAGATACGGGCGATCGCGCCGCCAAAAACCGTTTTTCTGATTTTTACACGTTTCTCCATAGTCATTCCCTACATTTCTTTCTAAGCAGCCATGCGACTATACTGTCCTGTCCGTGTGTAGGGCTACCGCGTCTGCAGAAATACCGCTTCCCGCTGTGCCTTTTCATCGTCCGGATACAAAGCAAGGTACTGATCCATCGCAAGCTTCGCTTTATCGTACTGCCCAAGGTATTCATACGCTACCAGTTCGTTGAACATCAGCGACTGCGTCGCCGTATTGCCCTCTACTTCCAGCCCTGCCTGGAACGCTGCAAGCGCCGCTTCATAATCGCCGCCCTTTAATTTGCAAAGCCCGAGCTGATTGTACAAAGACGCGTCCGGCGTTTTGTTCTGCAGGTAGGTGTTATAGACACTCGCCGCATAATTGTAGTCACCGAGCGCCTCATAGGTCTGACCGAGCAGGGACGCTGCTTCCGCACCGCCGTTTTCCTGCGCCTTTTCCAAAGAGGTACGGGCCTGCTCATAATCGCCCAGGTAGTAGCTGATTCTGCCGAGATCGAAATCCGAAATCCGCTTCCTGTCGCCGTCCAGAACATTTTCCAGATAGGATTTTCCAAGATCGTCCTGTCCGTATTTACTGCAGCTGCAGAAAATATCAATCCGGATGTCGTAATCGTTCGGCGCAGCCTCAACCGCCTTGTCAAAATCGGCTTTCGCAGCGTCCATACTGCCCTGCTCCAGCTCCATGGTTCCTTTTAAGTACCAGGCGGTCTTTTCCCCGGGCTTCAGATCCGTGATTGCCTGATAAACATTGATCGCCTTGTCGACCTGTCCGTTCCGATAATAGGCAGTCGCCAGATAATAGTTGATGTCATAATCCATCGCATCCGGACGCGGGCTGCTCTGCCCCAGCGCCTTTTCAAAGCTCGCCGCTGCATTCTCATAATCTGTCATGCCCATGTAAGCCAGCCCCTGCCCTCTGTAAACCTGACGCAGATCCTCTTTATTCAGAGCTGCCGCCTCGAAGCAGGTCAGCGCGCCCTCATAGTCCATCTGCTCCACCAGCGCAATTCCCTGCGAAAGATTGTCCTCCTTCGCAGCACCGCAGCCGGTAAGGAGCGCGCACGCCAGAAGCGCCGTCGCGAACACAATGCAGATCTGTCTATCCTCTCTGTCTTTTTGTTTCTCTTTCTTCACGTTTCCTCCAGTCCGTACGCAAAGCCCCTGTATGCCGTTTTATTCCTGCACCAGAAGGATTTCATCCATGCGAACCCCGCTCTCGCCAAAGAACAGCGTCAGCTGGTTTTCCCCGCTTTCCGGGAAGCTTATCGTTACCGCACGCTCTATGATCTTGTTGTCGGTTCCGTTAAAGGTCGTCGTCTGCTGCAGGACGCCGTTGACAAAAATGGAAACCGGCAGCTGCGCAAACGGATTTTCTCCGGAATGCATTTTAAAAATCATCTGATAGCTGCCTGCTTTGGAGACGTCCAGCAGATACCCGGCGCGCACGCCCTTCTGGGTGCTCAGCTTTGTCAGATCGAGCTTTGTCTCTTTTTCTACTTTCTGACTTGCGATCACATTTCCTGCCATCGCATCCTTTGCCGGATTGTTAATTTCTTCACATACATCAAATTCCCGATCACAGAACCGGTTCATCACCGGAGAACGCATCAGAAAATGACAGATATTCTTTGCATTTCTAACCAGCTGTCCTCTTGTGAGCCGTCCATCTGCCAGGCCCTCCATCGTGTTGTCATTTGCAGAGTTCGAAGCAGAATCCGAAACAACCATGTAAACGTCGTTCTGAGCGCGCACCATCGGAATCGTATTGCTCTGGGAGCCTTCCTCGCCTTCCTCGTTCATCTTCGCCCACCAGTCAGTCATTACCACGCCCTGGTAGCCCCAGTCTTTCCGCAAAATCGTCGTCAGCAGGTCGTAGTTGCCTGCTGTCCAGATTCCGTTGATCGGTCCGTAGGTAGACATAATGCTGTAGGCATGTCCTTCTTTTACTGCGATTTCAAAGCCCTTTAAATAGATCTCGCGCAGCGCACGTTCGGAAACAACGCCGTTTGCATCGTGCCGCTTAAATTCCTGGTTATTTCCCGCAAAGTGTTTAATCGTTCCGGTCACACCATATTTTCCCATGCCCTTTAACTGAGCTGCAGCCATCGTACCTGCCACACAGGGGTCTTCCGAAAAATATTCAAAGTTTCTGCCGTTTAACGGATTGCGATGAATGTTCATGCCAGGCCCCAGCAGCGTATCAATCTGATTCTTGCGCAGCTCCATTCCTTCCATCTCATAAAGCTGTTCCACCAGCTCCGGATTAAAGGTGCAGGCAAGCAGTGTGCCGTTTGGCAGGGAAAAGGCGATGGTTCCGCAGTCCATACGGATTCCGGAGGGTCCATCCGAGCAGCCCGCAACCGGGATTCCAAATGCCTTTAAGGAATCCGTCACACCGCCGAATGCAGATGCAATGCCAGGTGTTGCCTTCGGAGAGCACATGCCCTCTCCCCGGACCAGGCATGCCAGATCTTCGTCCGATAACTGGGATAAAAACTGTTCCAGCGTCACCTTTTTATCACAAACATCCGCTAACTTCCAGCCCTGATCGCCGATGCAGGCCTCTGCCTCCGGACGTTCTGTCCGGATTCTTTCTGCCAAATCGACGCTCCGCAGAGGCGCTGCCTGTTTTCCGATTTCCAGAACCGGCTCTCCGTCTGTGCCCTTTTTGCCCGTTTCGACCGGAACCAGACGCTCATATGGCTGTACCGGTGCAAGCGCCTCTTCCAGTCTGGAAATGACGCACAGCTCGTCTAACTGCACCTCGCAAACCTTTTTCGCGCTGCGGACATCCGTTCCGACATAGATGCCATAAGCGCCCGCTTCCAGCACCCAACAGGATTTCTCCCCGGTTACGCCGCTGTCATCATAGGATGCACTCTTTTCCAGGGAAACGACGAGATTTACCTCCTCCCCCTCTCCTGGCGTAAGCAGCTGCGTCTTGTAAAAGCTGTTTAGATTCCGGACAGGCTTGCCAAGCTTTCCCTGAGGCGGGCAGACATACACCTGCACAACTTCTTTTCCGGCAGTCTTTCCGATGTTTTTAACCAAAACGGTAAGTTCTGCTTTCGTACCGTCCGTTCTTGTATTCAGAACCTCCACGGAAAAATCCGTATAAGACAGACCAAAGCCAAAGGGATAGCTTACTTTTTCCTTTGCAAAGGTTTCAAAATAACGGTAGCCAACGTAAATATCCTCTGCATACACATTGCATACAGCATCTCCAAAATTATCCGTAGACGGATAATCCGAAATATCTGCTGCGATCGTATCGCTCAGCTTACCACACGGATTCACTGCGCCGGTCAGGATATCTGCCGCCGCGTGTCCGCCCTCCTGACCGCCCTGCCATACATACAAAACTGCCTGGGGCTGGTAGCGGTCCACCCATTTCATATCAATGATATTGCCGACGTTTAACACAACGGCAGTCCGTTTGAATGCGCTACAGACGGTTTTGATCAGCGCCTCCTCCTCTGCTGTCAGCAGATAGCTTCCCGGCTCTGCGCTGTTGTCCATGTCCTCGCCTGCTGTTCTGCCCAGCACAACAACAGCAAGGTCAGAGGATGCTGCCGCTTTCTGTGCAAGCGCCTCGCTGACCGGCATTTCCTTCTGGCTCCAGGGCTCCTGCGCCCAGCCTTCTCCCATATCAAAGGGATTTTCCCGGATCCAGTCCTGATAAACCGCTTCCAGCTCTTCGTTGACAGAAATATCCTTGCATTCCTTTAAGCTATCCAGGATATTTGTCACATAGGGAGCATTTACCATACCGCCCGATCCGGTTCCGCTCTTATAATAGGTAAAGGCAATCCGTCCAAACACGGAAACTGTCTCTCCTTTTCGGATCGGAAGTGCCTCCTTCTCATTTTTTAAAAGAACACATCCCTCTGCTGCCGTCTGTCTTGCCAGGGCAGCGTACTGATCGTAATCCAGTGTAAATCTCATAATGTTTTCCTCCTTTTTTTGGTTCCTGCATATGTAAAACAGAGTCCTGCTCCGCCTGCGGCGGGTTGCACAGACAGCACATCTGTCACATTGTTTTGCGCAGTCCTTTGGGATAATGATTTTTTAAAATCCCGCCTGCCAGCTTTCCCCAGCCGAGGCTGTATCCATCTACGCAGACCAGCTGCCAGCCCTTTTCCCCGTCTTTGGAAAGCGTCATGCCGTTGATCCACTGCCTTGCCTCCTGGCTGTCACCGGAAAGGTTGCAGCAATGCACTGCATCTTTGGGCGAAAGCGAAAGTGCCAGCGCATGTGCCGGTTCAAACCGCCCTTTTTTCATCGTGCCAAGATGCAGTCCCGGACGCAGCACTTTTAAGCCTTTTAAAGCCGGCATGTCCTTTGGTGCAAGATAAAGCTGGTCACCGAACAATAAAAAGATTCCATCAAACTGCTTCTTCAGGCTTTCTCGTTCAAATTCTTTCCATGCAGCAAAATCCTTGGGCGCAATTCCTTTCTGGATTCCATACAGGCTGCGCGCCCGGTATCCCTCCGGCACTTCCCCTGTTTTTTCAAGCACCGCCAGAAAATGTCCTTCTCCATGCAGCTTATGGGGCCAGAGACGAATGGTCTTTTCCATTCCGTCCGGGACGGGCTCGGTTCCCGCCCAGTCCGGTCTGCCCGGCTCCATACCGTCATAACGGTGCGTCTCTTTTATGGAAAATTCCGGATGCCGCAAAAGGAATCGTGCAACACTGCCTTCATCCTCCTGCAGCGCAAACGTACAGGTCGAATATACCAGCCTGCCGCCTTTTTTCAGCATTGCGGCAGCTTCGTCCAGTACGCTGTCCTGCCGCTTTGCACACAGCTCCACGTTTTCGGGACTCCATTCGCTGCAGGCTTCCTCGTGCTTTCGGAACATCCCCTCACCGGAGCAGGGAGCGTCCACCAAAATTTTATCGAAATATTCCGGGAAATAAGCGGACAGTCGCTCCGGGCTTTCGTTCGTCACAACTGCATTGGTCAGTCCCATCCGCTCCACATTTTCCGAAAGAATTTTTGCCCGCGCCGGATGGATCTCATTGCAGACTAAAATACCTTTTCCCTGCATCGCATCACCGATCTGGGTGCTTTTCCCGCCGGGGGCAGCGCACAGATCCAGCACATAATCCCCCGGCTGTACGTCCAGATATCCGACAGGCGCCATCGCGCTCGCTTCCTGAATATAATAAACACCAGCCTCGTGATACGGGTGCTTGCCCGGTGTATCCTCTTCGCTGTAATAAAAACCGTTTTTCTCCCATGCAACCGGCGTCAGATGAAACGGCGATTTTTCCATAAATTCCTCCCGGTCCGTTTTGCGCGGGTTGAGCCGCAGCGACTGATAATGACCGGATTCATAGCTTTGCAGAAATGCTTCATATTCCTCTCCCAGCATTTCCTGCATGCGCGTCAAAAACGCGGACGGCAGATTCATAATATTCCTCACTTTAATTCATGATTTATCCTTATCATAAACCAGGCGCGTAAACTGCGCAAGATTATTGTTTCCGTTCACCCGCTTCCTCTGTCTCCAAACCCGGTTCGTCCTCCGGCACTTCTTTCACCATGAATCGAATCATGTTTTCCTGAATTTTGCCCATCAGCTTTTCCATCCGCTTCTGTTCCTCGTCCGAAATACCTTCCATGCAGACGCTGTAGAGGTCTTTTTCCACGCGCAGCAGCTCTCCGGAAAGCTTCCTGCCTTCCTCTGTCAGGAGCAAGCGGTTCTTTTCTTTCTTTTCGCTGCTTTTTTCCTTTTTGTCCGCCGTGCGCTCTTTTTTCTCCGCTGTGCTTTCTATCCTGTCGGCGGGCTTTTCCTTTGCACTCTTTTCCTTAACCGGCTTTTCCGGCGCGATCAGCTTTTTGCGTTCCAGCTTCTGCATCGCAAGAAACAGCCTCGGCTGTCCGACTCCGGCGATTTCCCCGAGCCTGCGTGCGCTGTAGCAGGCGCTGCACTGGGCGAGGGCACACAGCAAAAGCGCCTCATCCAACGTCAGCATATTTTTCTGCGCCGCCAGATCCAGCTCATATTCATACAGCCTGCGGAACCGGTACTGCCCGATCACTGCGCCGTTTCCTTCCACTTCTTCCCGGGTAATCCGCCTGCGCTCTTCCCCAAGCTTCTTGCTTCCCGGAAGCACGCCGCCGTCCTTTGCCGCAGCCCATAAAAAGCTGTAGACCTGCAGCCGGATATCGGCATAATCCTTATCCTCGTAAACGTCTTTATAAAACTCGTTATAATACTCGAAAATGTTACTCTTCATCCGCACCGTATTCGTGATGCTCGCTCCCTGGCTGACCAGGCTGCCGCGGCGCTTCAGATAATAATAAATCGGCACCTGCAGGGCAAAAAAGCTCTCCGCATGGCGGATATATTCCAGATTAAACAAAAAGTCCTCACACCAGCTGATGGAGGTATCCATCCGGATATGATATTCTTCGATGATGCTCCTGCGGTACATTTTGTTCCAGAGTACGCCGTAATAAAAATCCGCCGGATTTTCAATCATATAGGAAGCAAACTCCTGACGGCTCATCACCTTGTCCTCTTCGATGTCGCCCTTCTGCGCCAGCCTTTCCCCGGAAACCCGGTAAAAGTCGGAAATGACCATGTCGCAGTTATATTCCTCCATCGAACGCACCAGAAGCCTTGTCGCCTCCGGCACGATCCAGTCGTCGCTGTCCAAAAACTGAAGAAACGTTCCCCGCGCCAGCTCCAGTGCCTGATTTCTCGTATCCGACACGCCGGTATTTTCTTTATGGACCACACGTACCCGGCCATCCTGCTGTGCATATGCATCGCAGATTTCGCCGGATGCATCCTTACTGCCGTCATCCATCAAAAGCAGCTCAAAGTCGCGGTAATCCTGACTTAAAATGCTGTCCACACAGCGTTTCAAATATTCCTGTGCATTGTATACAGGAACAATAATGCTTACCTTCGGTTCCATACTTCCTCCTGTTTTGAATTGGTTTCCTCTGTTTTCAGATATTTCTGCTCCATATCTTTTATCCGTCTGCTGCACGGTTCATGCAGATTTTCCGGTATTCCCGCGGGGATATCTGCATCCGCCGCTTAAAAATCTGATTAAAAAATTTTATGTCTTCATAGCCGACTCTGCGGGCGATCTCCACCACCCTCAGATCACTGTCTTCCAACAGTTCGCAACTTTTTTCGATGCGGACATTCTGGACATATTCGCGCAGCGTCACCCCGGTTTCCTGTTTAAACCGCCTGCTGATATAGGCAACGCTGTAATGCTTCTGCTCACAGAATGTTCCCAGCGTCAGGCTGTCCTGATAGTTCCCGTTTACATATTCCAGCACCTCCTGCACAGACGTACTGTAGGGGCGCTCGTTTTCCGGTTCGATCAGCCCGCGCAGCGTCAGAAGCAGGATTTCCAGAAGCTTGAACCGAAGCAGCGGATAACATCCGACTTTTTGCTCCTGATATTCCAGAAGCATTTCCTGCATCAGCTGCCCTACCTGTCCATCCCGGTCGTGAAACACTCTGGCAAACTTCGCCTGCCCAAGTGACATCCGGTAATATTTTAACAGACAGCCCTGCAACAGCTGGGAAAAACTCCGGCAGCCCTGCAGTGTTTCATCCACCGTCTCCGGCAGAAACAGACAGTTGATCAGCGTCAGATTTTTACAGTTCTGAAATCCATGGAGACAGCCGTAATCCACAAAAAAATAATCGCCTGCAGAAATGGTTTTCCCTTCGTTTTCCAGCGTATGCTCCGCTGTCCCACCCGTGATATATGCCAGCTCAAAAAAATTATGGCCGTGCATTTCAAGATCCTCCTGACAAAACGGCATCATAATGAGTTTTTCCGCTTTCCTGTTCTGATAGAACTGGAATTCTGTAATCTCCCCTCGGAACATAAAGACAAGTTCACCCCCATTTTCAGTCAAAATCAGGTGCTTTTCTTTAGGCTACTATCTGTTATCATAAAAGTCAATACGAACCAAAACAAGGAGGGTATGTTTATGATTCCAAACGCAAAATGGATTCGTCCGGCACAGACAACAGGGGACGTCTGCCCGGTCTATTCCAAACAGTTTTCTCTTTTTTCTTCTCCCAATCAGTCGTTATCTTCTGTTGCGCACGCAACACTTTCTGTTACAGCAATGGGAGTTTATGAAGCATCTTTAAATGGAAAACGCATCGGCGATTTCGTCCTTGCTCCCGGCTGGACATCCTATCGCCACCGCCTGCAGGTGCAGACCTATGATGTTACCGAGCTCCTTTCTTCGGAAAACGAACTTTCCATCCTCGTCGGAAAAGGTTGGTACCGCAGTCCGCTTGCCTGGCCCGATGAAGCGCACCGTCAGCAAAAAGCACAGATTTCAGCCGGACTGATCGCACTTTTGACGATTACCTATACAGACGGCAACACGCAGCTTCTCCCGACCGGAGCAGACTGGTCGGCATATGAAAGCAATGTCCGTTTCAGTGAAATTTATGATGGCGAGACCTACGACGCGGCATTTGATCCGTCCTCTGCTCCAATTGCAATCGAGGAATTTGACGGTCCGTCCGATACGCTGATTGCCCAACAGGGCGAAAAAATTACCGAACAGGAGCGTATCATGCCTGCGCGGATCTTCGCTACGCCCGCCGGGGAAACTGTCATCGATTTCGGTCAGGAAATTACCGGTTATGTCGAAGTTTCTTTAGACGCCCACGCAGGCGACTGTGTTGAGCTTTCCCATGCGGAAGTTCTTGACAAACACGGAAACTTTTATACAGAAAACTATCGCGCTGCCAAAGCGAAATTTTTATATTTCTGTAAAGAAGGATTCCAGACCTGGCATCCGAAGCTGACCTTCTTTGGCTTCCGCTATATCCGTGTCGATCACTTTCCCGGCGGAGCGGATGCAGTACGTCCGGACATTTTTACCGCAGTTGTCGTCTGCTCCGACCTGCAACGCACCGGTTTTCTTTCCAGTTCAAATCCGCTGTTAAATAAGCTGTTCGACAATATCATCTGGGGACAGAAAGGCAACTTTGTCGATGTCCCGACCGACTGCCCGCAGCGCGATGAACGTCTCGGCTGGACAGGCGATGCGCAGGTATTTATCCGTACCGCCTGCTACAATTTCGATACGGAAGCATTTTACCGCAAATGGCTTTCGGATCTTGCCGCAGACCAGTATCCGGACGGTCATGTAGACCACGTCATTCCTGCCATACTCGAAAATCAAAAGAGCAGCGCAGCCTGGGGCGACGCAGCCTGTGTCTGCCCGTGGGAACTTTATCTGGCATTCGGCGATGTAAACATTCTGCGCAGCCAGTTTAACAGTATGAAAAAATGGGTGGGCTATATCACCTCCTCCACCACGACCAAAAACCTCTGGACCGGAGGAGAACACTACGGCGACTGGCTCGGTCTGGATGCACCGTCCGGCAGCTACAAAGGTTCTTCTGACGAAGACTTAATCGCTTCTGCTTTTTATGCGCATTCCACGGAGCTGGTCATGAAAGCCGGTAACGTGCTTGGCGAAGATGTTTCGGAATATGAGACGCTCTATAAAAATATCGTTTCCGCTTTCCAGGAAACCTGGCCGGTTTACCACACGCAGACCGAATGCATCCTCGCCGCCCATTTCCACCTGGCAAAAGACTGCCAGGCTGCAGCAGATCAGCTTGCAAAGCTCGTTACAGACGCCGGTGTGCAGTTAAAAACCGGCTTTGTCGGAACGCCTTACCTGCTCCATGTACTTTCGGACTACGGCTATGTCTCCCTCGCCTGGTCACTTTTGCTGCGGGAAAACTATCCTTCCTGGCTTTATCCGATCACAAAAGGCGCAACGACTATCTGGGAGCACTGGGACGGTATTATGGAAAACGGCGATTTCTGGACCCGCGACATGAATTCCTATAATCATTACGCTTACGGCGCAGTCGCTGACTGGGTATATGGAAACGCCGCCGGAATCCGTCCGCTTGACGGCTATCCCGCCTATGAAAAGATTTCTGTCTCTCCGCTTCCCGACAAACGCCTCGGCTGGCTTTCCTGCTCCTATCGCTCCCGCCATGGTCTGATCCGTTCCGACTGGAAACTGCAGGGCGATCAATGGAGATACGAAATTGAAACGCCGGTTGATGCAGTCATCACAATTGCCGGGCAGAAACATGAAGTTGCTCCCGGAACGTGGATCTTCTTCAGTGCGGTAGAATAAACAGTGAAACTCGCAGTCTGCAGCTGCGTGGAAAAAATGCCCCGGGCTGGCGATCGTGTCACCGCTGCCCGGGGCAATCTTGTACTCTATTCTACGCCTTCCAACAGCTCCAGATAATTTCCCTTGTCGATATGCATCATTGAGATCTGGTTTTTGTGGCGGCGGAAGCCATACACACAGTCCACGTTGCGGATCAGGGACTGTAAGCGTTCGTCAGGCACGCAGACAATCAGCTGAAGATCCATCTGCCGGGCATATTTTAAGCAGACCGCGCTTCTCTCCTGATCCATTTTGGAAAAGGCCTCGTCCAGAAGCACCAGCTTAATTCGACTGTCGCGGTTGGTCTGCTGCATGTAAAGCATCGCAAAACCGGCAAGCAGTGCGACGTATTTCGGATTCTGACCCTCACCGCCGGAATCGCGGCCTGCCATGTCATCCACGAAATTTTCACGGATCACGTTTCCATCTGCATCCGTAACCTGCTCGTACATGGAAAAGGACAGATAATTGCGGTAATCCGCATACTGCTCCATTTCCCGACGGTGCTGCTCCAGCACCCGCTCATCGTCGTCCTTTACCGGCATGAACTTGTCTGTCAGCAGCCTGATCTTTGCTTCGTATTTCTGATAAAAGCTGTCCTCTCCAAGGGACAGCTGCCCCTCGAAGCCGTCATTGTCCAGGTTCTTGCTGTCTAACTCCGGTGCCATGAGCATGTCGTAAAACTGACCGTTTTCATTGTAGGCAGGCTCGATTTTAATCTGGTAAATACTATCAGAGAAGTTCGTCTTTTTCAACAGGCGGTTGATCTCCGCAGCGTGCCGCTTTGCCGCCTTAATGTCGCCGTGAATCGTTGCGATCACATTCTCCCGCAGGCTGCGGTAAATGAAATCGCATTGTTTTTCAAACTCGGTCCGATACTGGGGCTCAAAATCTGTCTCATACTGGGAAAGCAGCTGCTCATAACCCTCATTGGATTTCTCCGAGCCGGAAAATCCGCTGGAGGGATACTGCAGGATATAGGCGTTTCTTGCCCGGGACAGCTCTTCTGTCTGCTCCTGCTCCTTTTCACAAAGTACTTCTATCTCCGCATTTTTCTGGGCCCTGACCGCGCCGGAAGATCGTTTGGACAGCGCCTCCTGCACCATTGCGGTGATCTCCGGCTGCTGTGTATAACCGACAGACGCCTCCTTTAATGCTGCGTTTTTGGACTGCAGCTCCGTGCGGATGCGCTCCTGATTACCGGTCTGCTGTGCAATTTCATTCTGCATACCGGACATTCTCTTTTTCAGCTCGCTGCGTTTTTTGCGAAGCTCTGCTTCTTTTTCTTCCAGCTCCTTATATGCACCCATCCGCAGACTTTCGATGGTTGCTTTCGTCTCCTGTGTTTCCAAAAGCACGGCTTCCAGCTCCTGTGCTGCCCGAGAAAGGCTTTCCAGATACGCCGGCTCTTCTTTCAGGCTCTCCATCTCCCGGACCGCCTTCAGACCGTCCGCCATGCGCTTTGCTTCTTCCAGCTCTTTTTTCAGACGCTGCGCATCTACTTCATAGTCCTGCTGCCGTGCGCGGGAAACCTTGCTTCCGATGCACGCGCCGACGGTATAATCCCGTTTTTTCAGATGCCGGAAAATAAAATTACTGTAGGAATAACAATCCGGCGTCACACCGTCTTTGGCGCTTCGCAGCTCCTCCACCGTGCGGCATTTCATAATCCGTCCCAGATAGCGTTTTAAGCAGCTGTCTGCAAAGGGCTCGACCGCCCGCACAGCCTCGTATAACGAACCCTCCTCCGCCCTCGGATTGCTCTTTGTGACCGCCTCAGAATGAATCAGATCGATTTCCTCAAACTGCCCCATCTCCCGGAAGGCTTTTGCTGCATCCGCCGCGACCTTCGGCTCTGTAATCAGGCTCAGCTTCAGACGTCCCAGACGTCCTTCTACCGCATTTTTCCATTCCTCATCCTCAACATCGAACAGGTCTGCAAAAATCCACACCTTGATTGTTCTTCCATACAGTGCAGAAAGCTTCTGCTCCAGGGCAGCCCGGGCCTTTGTCAGCACCTCCGGATAGGATTTGCGGTTGTTTTTCATATCGTCCAGAAGCTTTTGCTTTTCCTTCAGGTCTTTGGACAGCTGCCGCTCCTGCTCGTGATAGGTTTCGTACTCTTCCTCGATATTCTGGCGTTCCTCTTCCAGACGGCTGCGCAGCTCCAGACACTGCGCCTGTGTCACCGGTCCGGTGCAAAATGCGCCAATCAAATTCAGCAGCCGGTTGCTGATATAGTCCGCAACGATCTCGTCGCTCTCCCATCGCCGCAGTCCCTGCAGGATTTTGCGCCACTGTGCCGCGTTATCCGCCAGCATCCGGCTTCTTTTTTCCAGCTCTTCCAGACGCTCCTGACGGCTGCCAAGGTCGCTGCTCTTTAAGTCCGCACTGACAAGGATCAGCTCGTTTTCCAGCTGGGCAGACAGGGCTTCCAGCTCTTCTTCCTGCTGCCGAAGCTCCCGCAAACGCTCCTGTGTCCGATCCTGATCCTGTAAAAGGGCATCGATCCGGTTCTTCAAATCCTCAATGTCGATACAGCGGATCACCGCCTGCTGCTTTACGATATCCGCACGCGTCATCGTCAGCTTTTGTCCGGCTTCCCGCACCTTTTTAAGCATTCCGATCTTGTTTTCCAGCACGTCGATCTTTTCTTTGATGTCCCGGTAAGCGCCCAGCTGTTCGCTGATCGTTTCAATGGTGTCTCCCTCGCTTTTTGGGAACATGTAATCCCGGATAAACTGTCCCGTCCCGTTGGACATTTTCAGCGCGATCGCACTTTTTTCCATGGTCATAAAACGATTCCCGTCAATGTAGCCAAGGATCTGGTCATACAGCGTGCTGATATACGCCTCCCGGGACGGATAAATGCGGTTTAACTCTGCCCTGCCGCCCTTTGCCGTCTCCTTCATCCGCGTCTCTGTCAGCGCCCGGATCTCCTGGTTCGAATAAGGATAGCCCTCTGCCGTCAGATACCCGCCCTCCGGCATTTTTCCGAGATGACTGAAATAAACGAACTTTCGTATTTCAGAATCGTTTTTCCGTACTTCAAAAGCAATTCCCATGCAGACATACTGCTTTGTCCCGGTATCCTGCAGCTCCAGAACGATCTGGGAGCAGAAATCCTGTCCTTCGCGGTTTGCCGTGCCGTCCTTTTGTTCACCGCGCAGATAGCTCAACACGCTTCGTCTGTTTTTGGCGTCGTCCGCCGCTTTATTTAAAAAACTCGGAGAAAAGCTGCCGTATAAAATCACCTGGATCGCATCCATGACTGTGGATTTTCCCGAGCCGCTCTTGCCGGAAAACAGGTTCACATATTCGTGAAATTCCAGAATTTTATGGTTGATTCCGCCCCAGTTATTCAGACACATCCGGGTAAAGATCTTCTTCGCCTGTTTCACGTTCCTCTTCTCCTTCCGTCGTTTTTTCTTCTGCGTCATCCCGATAACGCTGTACCAGCTCGTTGATTGCCAAGGACGAGCAGAAAATATTCACCGTACCGTAAATATAGATCGGCGTCTGATCCTCTACGTTCAAAATCGCCCCCGGCAGCTCGATCATCTGGTGGGTTTTCATCAGATTTAGCGCAGCCTGCCAGTCCTGTGCGTTCAATTTTCCCGGAAGCAGTCCGGTATTTCTGCCATATTCCCGGATTTCCGCCAGGGTCGTCACCGTTGCATGCAGTCCCTCGCCCATGATTTTATCCCGGTAAATCAGCTTTAACAAAAGCAAAAGCTTTGTCGTCGTCAGGCTCATTTTTTCCATCGCTGCACCGTCGCCTGTGATCCGGAACAGATGATCCTGCGGGTCGTGCACCAGTTCACAGCCCATCACAGAAAGATAGTCCGCAATAAATTCCCGGTGCTTTAAACAGACCTGATAGCGCCCATTATCCCGGGCCGTCAGCGTCACCGGATCGTATTTTACCTGTAAAATACAGGTCTGACGAAGCAGCTCCTGTATGGTTCTTCGAATCGCCTCCACCTCGGCGGGGGTGCGTTCCTCCAGATATGAAAACATGTATCAATTCTCCGTTTCGTCTATACTAAAACCGGTGTAGGAAAAGCCGTCCTTCTGATGGATTTCCTCCTGCAGCAAAATCCGGTCTTCCTCCTGTCTGCTCTGGGTCGCCTCCTGCCAGATAAACAAAAGCTTTTCCAGATCCTCTGCCGACTGCACCGTATCCTCCAAAACCTGAAAAACTCCGTTCTTCGTATGCCGCCGTCTGAACTCCTCCAGCTGTCTGCCGGTATAGAGCGGCTTCGGGACGAAATCTGCGATTTCCGAGGACGCCTCCTCCTGCAGAGCCAGCGGTACGAACTGATTTTCCAGCCTTGGCCGACGGTTGTAAAGGCTCGCGTCCCCGACAATGGAAAACGGTGCCGTCACATACATGCTGTCCCGCAGCTCTTCCAAAAGCGCTTCTTTTTTGTCGCCGTGGTTGAGCAGACCGATCAGCTCCAGTGTGCTGTCCTCTACGCCTGCACCCTCCTGCAAAAGGTAGTGGATTCTCGCCAGCGCCCGCCGCGCAAAGACGGTTTTCAATTCGATCAGGCGGTTATACTTTTTCTCGATTAAATCAAATTCGCGCTCCACCAAAAGAACCAGCTGCGCCGCCTCTTCGCAGAATTGAATGCCGCGCTCAAGCCTTAAAAGGGCGGGCGCAGACGCGCCGGAGGCCAGTGCTTTCGCCTGCATGGACGCTGCATAGCTGCCTCCTGCGCTTTCTGACGGTTCGGGCGCGCTGCTGTCGCTGCCCTGTGCAGCCATAAGCATCCGCTTCTGCGCCGTCAGCCCCTCGCGGCGGTTTTCATTTTCCTCCAGGATCTTCGCAATCAGCTCCTTGACCGCCTCCTTATAGCGGTAAAAACTGTCTGTCGTTGTTAAAATTGCATATTTTACGCTCTCGCGATTGTTGATCTCGTTGACCAGAACCTCCTGAATTCCGATAAAGTCCTTTCGTTTGGAAAGTTCATCGAACCACAGCCGCATGCTGTCCTGCATATTGGACAGCATCTGTCCGAGGCTTTTGGATGTGCGCAGGGCACTTTTTAAAATGCTGTTATTTTTTTCCGGATCCGAATCATAGGTGTAAAGGGCGCTGTATACAGACAGAATATTTTCCCGCTCCATGCTGTCGTCCTCTTTTTCAAGACGGTCAAACAGCTCCACATACAGCCTGCTGTACTCCGGAAAGCCAATGATATAGCAGTTTAATTTTTCATCAAAATCCTTCGAAAGCCAGCCCCACTTCACAAACCTGTCCAAAACAGCGGAGGGCGAAAGCCCGGGAAAGCCTTCGTCCTCCGTTTTTTCTGTTTCATCCTCCCACCAGACCAGGTTGACCCTGGCGATCGTTTCCGCCAGAATGCTCCTGCATTCCGAATCCGTCAGCTGCGTCAGGGCATAGGCTTCCTGATCCGCCTCGTACAAAGCGGTCAGAAGCTGCATGTAATACTCCATGTTCTGGGTGCGGAACAGCTTATAAAAATCTCTCGGTATCTTCTTTTTCAGAATCATCTGTCGTGTTAAACCTCATATTCCAGTTCTCCGTCAAAGACAAACTCCGCCGGACCTGTCATAAAGATATGGTTCGTCTTTTCGTCCCATTGGATCGTCAACGCACCGCCCAGCACCTCTACGGTCACTTTCCGCCCCGTTTTGCCGTTTAAAACGCAGGCAACCGCCGTCGCACAGCAGCCTGTTCCACAGGCAAGGGTTTCACCGGTTCCGCGCTCCCAGACCCGCATTTTTACATATTCCGGGGATACGATTTCCACAAACTCAGTATTGGTGCGTCTCGGAAATCTCTCGTGATGCTCAAAATGCGGTCCGATCTGCTCCAGTGGCAAATCTGCCGTGCTGTCCACGAAAACAACGGCATGGGGATTTCCCATAGACACGCAGGTCATGCGGTATGTTTGATTCTCCACAGTGATCTCTTCATCGACGGACTGTCGGTTTTTAGAAACAACCGGAACCTCTGCCGCCGTCAGGATCGGCTCGCCCATATCCACACGGATTGCTTTTGTCACGCCGTTTTCCACCGTCAAATCCATATATTTCACTTTTCCGCCGCTGATAATGGAAAACCTTGCCCGATCGGTCAATCCTTTGTCATGGGCATATTTTGCCACGCAGCGGATGCCGTTTCCGCACATTTCCGCCCTTGTGCCGTCTGCGTTATACATCTCCATCTCAAAATCTGCTTCATCAGAAGGATTGATAAAAATAACGCCATCGCCGCCGACCCCGAAATGACGGTCGCTGGCAAAGCGGACAAATTCCGGCTTCTTTTCCTGCGGTATATGCTCCGTAAATCCATTGACATAAACGTAATCATTCCCACAGCCCTGCATTTTTGTAAATCTGATCTTCATAAATCCTCCATACAGACATAATCTGTAAAACCCCTGCGTACACTGGAATAACAAAGTATCCGGGGGTATCGCAATGCGTTCCAAAACAAAAATTATCGTACTTCATTTAAAAGAACTGATCTATACCGGAATCCTGCTTGTTTTAGGCGTTGGACTGCTTTTTTTGCTGCTGCAGACCTTTCTGCCCAAAAAGGCAGTTCCAAAACCGGACTATGACGCAGAAACCTCCCTGTACCTGCCCGGAAAATACACCTCCACGGTTCAGCTCGGAAACGACCACGCGGATGTAGAGGTCGTCGTGGACAGCTCCGATATTCTTTCCATCCGTCTCGTCAATTTAAGTCAGACTGTCACAGCCATGTATCCGCTGGTCGAACCCTGCATGGATACACTGGCGAAACAGATCTGTGAAAAACAATCCCTCGAAGGCATCACCTACCCGGACGAAAACCGCTACACGTCACAGCTTCTGCTGCAGGCGATCGACGCTGCGCTGCAAAAGGCGACATATTCCCAAACCTGACCAGCCCAGCGCATTCGCAAAGGAAGGCTTATCCCGGCAGCTGATCCAGTTCCTTCTGCCATGCCATGCGGCTCGCATCCGAAGGCATCCGAAGGTCTCCCCTCGGCGATACCGCGACACTTCCGACTTTCGGTCCGTCCGGCAGGCACGAACGCTTAAACTGCTGTGCAAAGAAGCGGCGGCAAAAGGTCTTTAGCCACTTGCCGATCGTTTCTTTGCTGTAAATGCCTTCAAATGCCCTGCAGGCAAGCCGGTAGATCTTCGCCGGGCCAAAGCCACAGCGCAGCAGCTGATATAAAAAGAAATCATGGAGCTCGTAGGGGCCGACCAGATCCTCTGTTTTCTGGCTGATCTTTCCGTCCTCCGGCGGCAAAAGCTCGGGGCTTACCGGCGTGTCGAGGACATCCAGCAGCACCTCCTGCAGCACTTTTTCGCTTTCGCTGCAGGTATTCGCACAATATGCCACCAGATGGCGCACCAGCGTCTTGGGCACGCCGACGTTTACGCCATACATCGACATATGATCGCCGTTATAGGTTGCCCAGCCCAGTGCAAGCTCCGACATATCCCCGGTTCCGATGACAAGTCCGTTGCTCTGGTTGGCGAGATCCATCAATACCTGAGTGCGTTCCCGCGCCTGCCCGTTTTCATAGGTTACATCGTGCTTGTCCATATCCTGACCGATATCCCGAAAATGCACCTGCACCGCCTCTCGGATGTTCACCTCGATTAACTTCGCGCCAAGGGTCTGCGCCAGCCTGCAGGCATTTTCATAGGTGCGGTTCGTCGTACCAAAGCACGGCATCGTCACCGCTAAAATATCGTTTCTGTCTTTCCCGAGCAAATCAAATGCCCGCGCCGTCACCAAAAGTGCAAGGGTCGAATCCAGACCGCCGGAAACGCCGATCACCGCCGTTTTCGCCCCCGTATGCTCGTAACGTTTTTTCAGTCCCTGCGCCTGAATCGATAGAATCTGCTCACAGCGCTCTTTTTTCAAGGTTTCATCCGACGGGACAAACGGCATCTGGGCAAACGTGCGCGTCAGCTTTGTTTCTTCTTTTTCCAAGGCAAAACCAATCCGTACACAGGTTTCTGTGTTTTCGGGCACAAATGTGCTCATTCTGCGCCGCTCGTGGCAGATTTTATGAATATCCAGCTCCGAAAAAATCGTCTCGTTTTCAAAGCGTGCAGCCTCCGCCAGAACGCTTCCGTTCTCTGCAATCATATGATGCCCGGAAAAAACGAGATCCTGGGTAGATTCTCCATCCCCCGCGCTCGCGTAGACATAGCCACACAGAAGCCGCGCGCTCGTGGCAGCAATCAGGCTCTTACGGTAGGTGTCCTTTCCGACCGTCTCGTTGGAGGCGGACAGGTTGACGATCACCGTCGCGCCCGCCTTTGCCAGCGCCGTCGAGGGCGGGTCCATCACCCAGACGTCCTCGCACAGCTCACAGCCCACGACAAGCCCTTTCAGATTCCTGCAGGAAAACAACAGATTTCCGCCAAAGGGTACGGTCTGTCCCAGCACATCCACCTCGGACACTTTCCTGCTGCCTGCCGCAAAATGCCGCACCTCATAAAATTCCCCATAGTTTGGAATATTCTGCTTCGGGACAAGCCCCAGGATCCTGCCGTCCTGCACTGCTGCTGCCACATTGTAAAGCTTTCCGTCTTTTTCAAAGGGAAGCCCCACAAAGGTCAGCGCATCGTGCCCTTTCGTATGCTCCAGCACCGTCTGCAGCCCTTCCAGGCTTTCTTCCAGCAGGCGTTCCTGCAAAAACAGATCCTGACAGGTATATCCGGTCAGACACAGCTCCGGCAAAACGATCAGCTTTGCACGCTGCGCATAACAGGAGTCCAGCGCCTTACAGATTTCCAGTGCGTTCCAGGCAGGGTCTGCAACACGGATTTTCGGCGCAGCCGCCGCAGCTTTTAAAAAACCGTCTTTCATCGGGATTTTTTCTCCATTTTTTTCAACTCATCCACGTCAAACTTATATGTTTTGCCGCAGAAATGACAGTTTACCTCGATCGGCTTGTCCTCGTCGATCATCTCCTGCAGTTCTTTTTTGCCGATAGAAATCAGCGCTTTTTCCACCCGTTCCTTGCTGCAGTTGCAGGTAAAGCTGCAGGGCATCCGGTCGGTAATTTCCACATCAAAGCCGTTCAGCACCCGCTCTAACAGCTGCTCCGGTGTCATTCCCTGGTCGAGCAGTGCCGTCACAGAATTGATCAGCGACAGGTTATGCTCCAGCTTCGAAATCGTCTCTTCCTCTGCAAAGGGCATCAGCTGAATGATAAAGCCGCCTGCACAGCGCACGGTATTCGTCTTTTCCATCAAAACACCCAGACCCACCGAAGAAGGCGTCTGCTCGGAGGTTGCAAAATACGAGGTCAGATCATCCCCGATCTCTCCGGTCACCAGGGCTGTCTGTCCCACATAGGGTTCCTTTAAGCCGAGGTCACGGATGACAGAGAGCGTTCCCCTGCCGACCGCCCCTCCGACGTCGAGCTTGCCCTTCGCATTCGCAGGCAGGATGACGTCCGGCACCGTCGCATAGCCCTTGACCTCGCCCTTGGCGTTTGCCGTCACGGTCAGACCGCGAACCGGACCATCGCCGCGAACCTGCAGGGTTAAAAAATCGTCGTCGCCCTTTAACATGCTGCCCATCATCACGCCGGCTGTCAGCAGACGTCCCAACGCCGCCGTTACTACCGGGCTGGTGTTATGTGCCTGTCTCGCTGTCTCCACAAGCTCCTTTGTTGTCACTGCAAACGCGCGCACCTGTGCATTCGCCGCCGTCGCGCGTACCATATAATCTCCCATAGCTCCTCCATTCCTCGGGCTTACTTTACGGCAAGCCCCTGCCATTTCCACGCTGCGCTTTTCACCGCATAGCTTTTCTGCGTTGCGCAAATATTTTCATTTCTTATCCCAGATTCTTCCCGTGCTCGCGCGCGATCACATAGATCCGCTCGCTCGTCTCCGTTACGCTTCCATGCGTGTCTGCATCCAGTGCCTCGACAAAAATCAGCCCGGACTGTTCCACGAGCCGTTTCATCGTTTCCAGCGTATAGCCGCGCTGCAGATGGGTCTCCGTAAATTTGCGGAACAGGTCTTTTTGCTGTTTCACAAAAATCGTCAGATCGTATTCGTTGATCTGATCCTCCGCCGTATAATAATTTTCCCAGATAAAGCTGCAGTCCTCCCGGTTTTCCGCAATCGTGCTGTCACCGATGACTGTTTCGTATTTATAGACCGTATTAAAATCGAAGATAAAAAGCCCATTCGGGTCAAGATAGTTGTTTACCAGTTTAAAAGTTGTCAGTAAGTCGTTTTCTTCCAGTAGATAATTTAACGAGTCGCACAGACAGATCACCGCCCGGACCGTTCCGTAAAGCTCAAACTCCCGCATATCCTGCTGCAAATACAAAATATTATGACCGGACTGCGCACGCTTCTCCATTGCAATGTCCAGCATGCTGTCTGACAGATCAACACCGATCATGTCGTAGCCCTGCTTTGCCAGAAGCTCCGTCATGGAGCCCGTGCCACAGCCGAGATCCAGCAGGATTCCGTCCGTGATCTGATCCTGTTTCAGGCGTCCGACTACAAACTGACACCATTCTTCATAGGGCGTTTCATCCATGAACCGATCATAAACTAACGCAAAATCCTCATACATTTCCATTCGTTATCCACGCTCCTTCTGCCGCGCAGCGGCGTTTTTCTGCATCTGTCCGCGTGCGTTCCTGTGTCTGCATGCGAACGTATTTTCCGCTGCTGCCCGCGCGTTTTCGAACATGCCGCGCCCTATTTCACCAGCTCTACCAGCACTTCGACCAGCCGCTCCATCTCCGCCTGCGTGCCGACTGTAATCCGCAGATAGTTGTCGATTCTGGGCTTTTTGAAATATCGCACATAAATTCCGGCTGTTTTCAGGTTCTCGAATAACTCCTGCGCCGGGACGGTTTTGTGCGTTGCAAAAATAAAGTTCGCCTTCGAATCCGGGAACGTAAAGCCAAGCTCTGTCAGCTTCTGCTTCGTCCATTCCCGCGTCGCCACGATTTTCCCCGTAATCTCCTGAAAATACGCACGATCCTCTACGCATGCCTTTCCGCAGGCAATCGTCAGGCGGTTCATTGTATAGGAGTTGAAGGAAAATTTGACATCATTTAAATAGGAAATCAGCTTCTTTTGGCCGATTGCAAAGCCGATTCTCATACCCGCAAGAGCGCGCGATTTCGAAAACGTCTGCACGACGAGCAGATTTTCATACTTATCCACAAGAGGCAGGGCGCTCACACCCCCGAAATCCACATAGGCCTCGTCTACAATCACAACGGAATCGGGATTTTTTGCCACGATCTCCTCGATCGTATCCAGATTCTCCATCAGACCGGTCGGTGCGTTGGGGTTCGGGAAAATGATGCCGCCGTTTTCGTTCAGGTAGTCCTCTTTTTTCAGGCGGAACCTTTCATCCAGCCCAGGCGTCCGATAGGGAATGCCGTACAAATCCGCCCAGACGTCGTAGAAGGAATAGGTGATGTCCGGGAACAGAATCGGTTTTTTGCTGTTAAAAAAGGTCAGAAATGCCAGCGCCAGCACATCGTCGGAGCCAACGCCCACAAACACCTGGTCTGCCGCAACCGGATGCTCCGAAACAGAAACCGCCGCTGCAATCGCTTCCCGCAGCTCAAGCGCCGCCGGATCGGGATACAGCCGCAGCTTATCCGCTTCAAACTCCTGCAGTGCTTTTGTCACACCCGGTGCAGGCGGATACGGGCATTCATTGGTGTTTAACTTGATGATGTCAGTTCGTTTGGGCTGCTCTCCCGGTGTGTAGGGGACAACCCTGCGTACATTTGCTTCCCAGTCTGCCATGGCAGTTCCTCTCTTTCTGATGTAGTATCGCTACTCCATCTCCGCTTCTTTTAACGCTTCCTGCTCCTGCTGTGCCTTTGCAAGCTCTACAAACTCTTCCAGGCACAGGTTATTTTCCTTCATAAACTTCGCCGCCTCTTCCCCAACGTAGCGGAAATGCCAGGATTCATAGGAAATCCCGGTGATCGCCACCTTGTCCTGCGGGAAACGGAGAATAAAACCATACTCCGCAGCGTGCTCGTTTAACCAGATCGCCTCTTTGGTCGAAGCCTGCGATTTATCCAGGCCCTGATGATTTTTTCCTACGATATCCACGGCGAGACCGGTGTGATGCTCGCTCGCACCGGTGAGGGCGATTTCTTCCTTCGTCTTGAAAAAAGCGTCCTTATAGCTCATGCCGCCCCTTACGAATTTTGCGATGGAGTTGTCCATCAGCTGATCCTGCTTTTGATAATCGCGGTAAGCGGAACAAACCATCAGGGGCAGCCCTTCCTTTTTGCCGTCCGCCAGCATCATCTCAAGGGCTTTCTGAATCCGCCTGTCCACATACTTCCCATTGTCCGTCTTGGCCAGATCTACCTCAAAATCCTGCCGCAGCGGATTTTTTTCATTGACCAGCACATAGTTCCAGTCCTCCAGATCTACAGAAAATGGAATTTCCGGCAAATCCTCTTTCTCGCCGTCCTGCAGCATGACGGTCACATAGCCTTCCCGCGTTTCTTCCACTGCATTGCTGCTTTCTTCCAGCTCCTTTGTCAGATCCTCTACCTGACTCTGTGCGTTTAACAGCTCGCCGCTGGTCTGCGCCAGTTCTCCTTTTACCTTTTCATAAGACACATAAAACGAACTGGTCAGCACTCCTGCAATGACTACAAAGCCGCCTGCCAGTCCAATGAACCATTTTTTATAATTATCGTTATTCAATTTATTCGCAGTCCTTTTATCGTTTTATCTTTTTTGTCAATTCAGTATATTAGTATATTCCCAATCCGAAACGGTTACAAGCCCTAATTTTATTCCCAGTTCCCTTGCCCCTTACTGCCGCAGCTTCGAAAAAGGCTTGACACGCTCCCTCAACCTGACTATCATAAGCTGTGAACTGTAACCAAAATTTTATAACATTGCCAGGGGAGCGATTGCTGAGACTGAATATCCGCCCGGATTTCTGACCCTCATCACCTGAACCGGATAATACCGGCGTAGGGAGGCACATGTGACAGATTTTTATCTGTCCTGTTTTTCGTCCCCTCCTGTGCACACAAGGAGGTTTTTTTATGTCCAATTTTTTTGCAATCCCCATCACGGATGAATGGGGAACGACTTATCAGCTGACCACTGCCGGTTATACCGCACTGGTTGTCCTCATGCTGGCGCTTTTGCTGCTGGCCTGCTTTATCGGCAATTCTGTAAAGCAGCCTAAATTTTCCGCACGTCAGCTGGCATTTTCCGCAATGGCGATAGCTGCTGCCTTTGTCACTTCCGAAATCAAGCTGTTCCATCTGCCCTTCGGCGGCTCCATCACTTTATTTTCCATGCTGTTCTTAGTCCTGATCGGCTATTGGTACGGTCTGCGTGCCGGACTGATGACCGCCATCGCCTACGGCTTTTTACAGCTGGTCAGCGATCCGTATATCATCAGCATACCGCAGATGCTCGTTGATTACATCTTCGCATTCGGTGCGCTCGGCTTATCCGGCCTGTTTTCCAAATCGAAAAACGGTCTGGTGAAGGGCTATATCGCAGGTGTACTCGGTCGTTATTTCTTCGCATTTTTATCCGGTATGATCTTCTTCGGCGCTTACGCTGCAGACTACGGCATGTCCGCACCGGTCTATTCCCTGGTTTACAACGGCATCTATCTGTCCGTGGAAGCGGTGCTGACGCTGATCATCCTCTACCTGCCTCCGGTCAAAAAGGTCATGGGACAGTTAAAAACCATGGCGACACAGAGATAAAACGCACGCTCTGCGAGCATTTCAGATTTATAAAAAAAGAATCCGGCGCACAGTCCTATCGCTGTCTGACGCCGGATTCTTTTTTATCGTATGGAAAACTTCGTTTCCATGCGATAAGAAACACTCCGCGAGGATGCGCACTCGGCGCAAGAATGTGCCAAGGCACATTCCTTTTCACAGTTCTGCAAAATTCAGAAAATCTCAATACTCCAGGTATTTTCATACCGCTTGCCTGCAGGCAGATGAACCAGGTTGGGCTGCTCGGAAAGGTCTTCGATCCTGCCCTTGCGGGAAGGAAGCGCAGACCAGGGCTCGATGCAAACATAGGGCGCATCGGTAAACGGCATATGCCAGATCCCCAGGAAATTCATCTGCGGATAGGATACGCGCACGCTTCTTGTTCCTTTTTCACTGCACAGGGTCACTGCCTTCGCCATATCAGTCAGCACGATCGCATCCTGATCGAACAGGTTGTGTGCAAGGGGCAGTTTACCGCCGTCAGATAAAATAAACTCGCTGTCCTCGCCATTTACGAAGCAGTCCTCAGAAAAGCCAACGCGTATCGGATTCCCGGGAGCTTCAAACTGTAAGCAGTAATCCTCAAATGCAAGACCTTTTTCCAGCGGAACGGCAAAGCCCGGATGACCGCCGACGCCGAAATACATCACCTTTTTGTCGTTATTTTCTACCGCAAAAGTAACATTTAATTTGTTGCCGACAAGCTCATAGGTCAGCCAGTAAACAAACGCAAATGGATACATCTCTCTCGTATTCTCGCTGTCTGTCAGCTTCAGCACCAGTCTCTGCGCCGTATGCTCTTCCGCTTCCAGATCGGAAGAATTGACAAAGCCGTGGATCGGCATTTCGTAGGTCTTGCCATCCAGCATATATTTGCCCTCAGTCAGACGTGCGATATACGGAAACAGATTCAATGCGCGGTCTTTCCAGTAAGTCTCATCGCCCTGCCAGAGATATTCTGCCCCGTCCTTTGTCTGAATCGACCACAGCTCGCCGCCGTGGGAGTTTACCTGAACTTTCAGGCTGTCATTTTCCAGTGTGTAAATCATACATTCCCCTTTCCGCAGCCGATGAAAAAATCCGCTGCATCCCCTGATTCCATTTTCCCGGAGCGCAGCATCCAATTTGCCCGCGCCCCGGATTTTTTCTAAAAACGCGATACCCGTGTCCCACAGCCCCGCGTTTTTTTACTGGAATGGATTCCAGAAACGGCTGCCGTCTGCAAACGTAATGGTCAGAGCGACCGCCATAAATACTACCGCAAATCCAATCGTCAGATAGTCGTTTCGTACCAGCTTCTTTCCCATGTACCAGGTACGTTTTTTATTTTTACCGAAGCCCCTAAGCTCCATGGCATTGCTGACCACATCGATACGATCCATGCTGGAAAACAGCAGCGGGAAAATAATCGTGCTCATCCGCTTGATTCTCGTCCAGAGGGATGTCTTGCTGCTCATCTCGATGCCCCGCGCCTCCTGCGCATGCTTGATCTTGGTAAAATCAGACTGTACGTCCGGGATGTAACGCAGCGCGATGGCAATGGCGTAGCCCACGTTGTAGCTGACACCCATGCGATTTAAGCTTGCCGCAAACTCGCTCGGGTTGGTCGTCACGATAAACATCAATACCACCGGCGTTACTGTCAGATACTTCAGCATAATATTAAACTGGTAAAACAGCTGTTCCTTTGTGATATTATGATTGCCAAACAGGTGTAAAAGCTCTGTTTTTGTGCCGTAGATCACAGTTCCCTGATTCGGGGAAAACAGCCACACCGCAAGCATGTTAATACACAAAAACAGCAAAATAAACTGAAATACCGTCCCGACCTGTTTCCATTCCGTATGGGAAACCTTAAAGATCACCAGACTGCAGACCAGCATGACCAGCAGCACTCTCGTGTCATAGGTCAGCATACCGGTCAGCGACCAGAGCAAGAAAAAGATCATTTTCGAAACGCCGGAAAGCCGATGGATCCAGGTATCTTTTTCACTGTACGTCAGAATTCTGCCCGCCATCCGCTCTCACCTGCCTTTCATAATAAATAAACCGCTCTGCAAAGCCGGACGCATCCCCGATGCCGCAGCGCACCGCCAGATCATACAGCGACGTCTTTTTCAGATAAGCACGGTCTGCAACCGCTTCATCCGTCAGCACCTTTGCCGGCTTGTCGTCCGCAATCAGCTCGCCGTCCGCGATAACGATCGCACGGTCGGTATATTCCAGCATCAGATGCATATCATGTGTGATCATGATGATCGTAATGCCAAGGGTCTCATTTAAGTGCTTTAAAAATTCCATAATTTCCGTATAATGACGGTAATCCTGTCCTGCCGTCGGCTCATCCAGAATCAGGATCTCCGGATTCATGACGAGGATCGAAGCGATGGTCACACGTTTTTTCTGACCAAAGCTCAGAGCAGAAACCGGCCAGTTCCGGAAGGGATACAGACCGCAGATCTTTAACTTATCGTAAACCCGTTCCTTTACCTCTTCCTCCGACACGCCACGGACCCGTAGTCCCAGCGCCACTTCATCAAAAATCATCGGCTTGGAAATCATCTGATTCGGGTTCTGCATGACAAGCCCGATGGCCTCGCCACGCTCCTTGATGGATTTATCCGCAATATCACTGCCATTTAACAGGATCTTACCGTGATCCGGATGGATAAAGCCGCAGATCAGATTTGACAACGTACTCTTTCCCGCGCCGTTTTTGCCGACAATTGCGAGCATTTCCCCTTTGTTAATACGGAAATGAATATCCGACAGGATCGGTTTGCCTGTAATATAGGAAAAGTCCAGATCCAACACTTCGAGGGCCGGCTTTTCCTCTCCTTGAATCTCCGGCAGGGAAACCTTCTCGAACCAGTCCCTTACCTTTTCCTGATAAGGCTCCAGATTCATCGTCTCGATATGTTGAGGATGATCCTTTGCCGCAACCTGACATCCCGCATGTTTGAGCGCCGTCACATACAGCGGCTCACGGATGCCCTCCTGAATCAGAATATCGGAGGCAAGCAGCTCGTCCGGCGTCATATCCGCTACAACCCTTCCGTCCCCGATCACCACAATTCTGTCTACATCCCGGTAAAGGGCATCCTCTAACCGGTGTTCGATAATGATAACCGTCTTGTCGCGCTCCCGGCAGATCCGGTCGATCAGGTCGATAGCCCGCTTGCCGGTCGCCGGGTCAAGGTTTGCCAGCGGCTCATCAAACAGCAGGATATCCACATCATCTACCAGCACGCCCGCCATGGAAACTCTCTGCTTCTGTCCGCCGGAAAGCTCCGTCGGTGCATTACCGAGAAGGGCTTTGATATCCACAACCTCTGCCACTTCGTCTACTGCGCGGAACATTTCTTCCTGCTCTACGCAGTCGTTTTCCAGTGCAAAAGCAACATCCTCTGCAACCGTCAGGCCGATAAACTGGCCGTCTGTATCCTGCAGCACCGTACCGACGATTTTGGACATTCCAAAAATACCGGTTTTCGCAGGATCTTTACCGCCCACAGTCAAAGTTCCGCTGCTTTCGCCAGGGTATGAAAAAGGAACCATCCCGTTGATGCAGTGCACCAGAGTCGATTTTCCCGACCCGGACGGTCCCACGATTAAAACCTTCTCTCCGGCATTGACCCTAAGGTCAATGTCCCGGAGTGTAGGCTCTGACTGTGATCGATATTTAAAAGTATAGTTTTTAAACTCGATGATCGGAGTCATGTATCAGTCCTCTTTGGAAAGGCTTCCGGACTTTGCGCCGACCTTGGAGTAGGCAACTAACAGCAGAGTTCCCAGAATGCCGATGATAATTACATTTGCAACAAAAGCGGTTACGCCCTGTGTGAATACCTTATTTACAGGCTCTGCATAAATTACGATGTCCAAAACCGGAGCAACCAGAATCCATGCCAGTGCGTTTGCAACAACCTGTACGATATTGAACAGGCCGATTTCCTTGCCGCCGAAGCTGCCCTCTTTTACTTTATACTTCGCAGCAAACAGGCCAACGATGATGCCGAATACAGCGTCCGGGAATACCCAGCTCCACCATACGCTTCCGTAGAATACTGCATCACCCAGTGCATGACCGATCAGACCGATGGCGCCGCCAACAACGGGACCAAAAATAGCGGAGAAAAATGCAAGTACCGCTGCGCGGGTCTGCAGAGCTGTGTTCGGGATGAAACCAACCGGGATCTGCACGTTGGTTAAAACAACGAACAGTGCGGTTCCGATACCCATCGCTACGACATGCTTGATGCCAAACTTCTTATCCATGAGTAAATCCTCCTCATAAGTATTTATTTGTGGAAAACCACGTTCTTACTATAACGAATCACTCCGGATTTTTCAATCCCTTTTCTGTCTTTTCTCCCTCGTTTGCGTCTTCCAGTACAATTTCCGACGCAAGAGTGTCGATATCGGAATACCACACCCGAAATACCGCCTGCGCTGCATTCGCGTAAATATGGGGCAGTTTCGATTTCTCTTTTCCGGCGTCTTCCAGCACATTCAGGATTTCCCTCAGCACGTCCCTCGTCAAATACGAACCGCGCCAGTGAAACGTCAGGACTTTTCCTTTTTTTACCGCCTGCTGCGCGCGCTTTTTGACCTCCTCCATTTTCGTAAAGGAAAGCTTCTTTTCCTTATAATAAAAATGTCCATTGTCCGTGCACACCGGCGCCGGCGCGATCAGCGGCTCATGGTCGCGGAACATCGCCTTATCGTCGAGGTTAAAATAATCGTAACGGCACTCGGCATCCTCCCGCGCCCCTCTGGTCAGACTATTGTCAAATGTCGCATCCAGATGATAATACTGCCCGCCAATGCGCACGATATTCCAGGTGTGGCGGTATTTGATGCCTTTTTCCGGATTGTTGCCGCAAATCGCAATCATACACCATAGCCCGAGCGCGTCGCAGAGCACCTTGACCGCCTTTGCAATTCCCTCGCAGACGCCTACGCCCTGCCCCAGCGGTCCGATGATTTCATGAGAATACGGCTTCTTTAACTTGTCATATCGTACATTTTCACATATAAAATCGTGTACATATTTTTCTTTTTCCCACTCCGAAAGTCCCTGCGCCTGCCGTGCAAGCTTTTCCACCCGCGATGTCAGCGCTATCTGATGCTCTTTGATTTTTCCTTTTTCAAACAGATATTCCGGCACGAAAATCAGGTTCGGGGAGTCTGGGTAATATTTCCATGAAAACCCGACCACCCAGAATATTTCCGGGTGATCCAGCCGCATCTGGAAAAAAATGTCATACAGCTCTTTTCCATCCACACGCGGCAGCTGAATCTGATCCGCCAGCTGCCGGACGCCCTGCAGCATGCCGTGATACACTGCCTGCTTCTGCCTGTCCATTTTCTGATAATAAAATTCTTCCATCTTACAGTGTAATCTCCTGTTCCAGCCCGAACGAATAGATCAGCTTTTCCTTCACGCATTTTCCGGTCAGCCGCACAAGTGCTTCCTCATAATAGTCCAGCTGAACCCGGTAGCGCAAAATCAGCTCCTTCGGGTCTTTTACCAGATCGGTCTTATAATCTGCCAGCACGATGCCGTCCTCTTCCTCCAGATAAACATCGATAATTCCCTGGATCAGCACGGTTTCATCCTCCGGAAAGTCTGTATTTAAACGGTTTGCCGAAAGCCCCAGCACAAAGGGCTGCTCCCGGTGCAGTCTGTTGCTTCGGGCAGCCTTTGCCATGCGCGCTGCAAGAGGCGTCTGTAAAAATGCCCGGATCTTGTATACATTGATCGCAGCAGCATATTCCTCCGACAGCCTTCGGTCTGCTTTGCATTCTTCGATGACCGTACGGATTTTCGCCGCCGTCCAGGTTTCCTGCCGTTCAAAGGGGAAAATCTCCAGCAGTCTGTGGTACGCACTTCCCCGTGTCGTCCCGCTCACGGTTTCTTCCTGTTCCCTGACAAACTGCGGCAGATACGGCACGACCTCTTCCTCCGGGAACAGCGTAAGCCCTTCCGCAGCTTCCTCCTGCATGCCTTCTTTTTTCAGTTCGGAAACGGTTGTTTTGACAAAAAGTCCCGCCAGGTTTTCATGTGCATAGGGCTTCTGCAGGCGCTCGCACAGCGCAAGCTCTGCCGCCTCCGGCTCTTTTCCGGCTTCCTCAAAAAGCTTCTGCCTGCTGTTGTATCCCAAGGACGCACGCACAAGCTCTGCCTGCAGCAGTTCTTCCTGCGTACAGATCTGAAGCCGACGTCCGACGGACTGCCATGCCGGAAGCACCAGATCATAATAGGAAGACGCTTCCTGCAGCCGTAGCGCCGAATAGCCATACGCACCCTGTGCAGCATCCTCCCGGGGCAGCTTGTCTTCTTTACAGGTTCCGGTCAGAATCAGCTTTTCCTCCGCACGCGTCAGCGCAACATATAGAACTCTCAGTTCTTCTCCCATGCTGTCGGCATTTAATTTGCGCGCCAGCACATTTTTTTTCAGCGTCGTATGTCGGATCCGTGCTGTCGGATCCACCCAGTCGATCGCCAGTCCCAAATCCATATCCATCAGCACCGGAGCCGCGCTGTCCTGCCGGTTAAAGCGTTTCGACAGCCCCGACACAAAGCATACCGGAAATTCCAACCCCTTGCTCTTGTGAATGCTCATGATCCGCACGACATCCGCGTTTTCGTCCGACGCGCCCGTTTCGCCGTAATCAATGTCATATTTTTCCAGCTGTTCCATGTACCGGATAAAATGAAACAAACCGGAATAACTCGTCTTTTCAAAGCTTTCTGCCCGCGTCAGCAGCATTTCCACGTTGATTCTGCGCTGCACACCTCCCGGCAGCGCGCTGACCGTATACAGATAGCCCGTTTCCTCCAAAAACTGCTCCATCAGCTTGTGAATCGGCAGATAGACCGCGTACTCGCGGTAGCGGTTTAAAAAGGAAAGAAAGCTGCAGCATTTTTCGCGAAGGGAGGCATCAGCACCATTGCTTCCGCTGCCATATCCTACGCTGCCTTCAACACTTTCTCCTTCTCCTGCCGCCAGCTTCACGCAATCGTATAGGCAGCGTTTTCCCGTCTCATCCAGTGCGCGCAGCGTTGCCAGCTGCGCATCGCCAAATCCAAACAGCACCGATTTGAGTACGCCGAACAGTGGGATTTCCTGCAGCGGATTGTTCAGCACACGCAGGAAATTCAAAACCGTCTGCACCTCCGTTGCCGCAAAATACCCCGTCTTGGACGTCACAAAGACCGGAATGGCGTTTTCTTCCAGTATCTTTTTAAACGTCTCGTCCCAGCCGGATGTCGTCCGCAGTAAAATCACGATATCCTGATACCGCGCCGGGCGCAGCTGTCCGCTTTCGCTGTCCCGCACCGGGAGCTTTCCAACGATTTCGCGGATTTTTCCGGCGATCATTTTCGCTTCCAGCTCCTTCGGGTCTTCGCCCTTTTCGCCGGATATTGCAGCAATGCAAAGCTCCGGCTCGTAAGGGGAGCGGGCGGTCGAGGCTTCGCAATCTGCCCCCTCCGGTGCATCACTGCCCTGCTTTTCTTCGCCGCTAAGCGCTGCGCCCTTCTCCCGCGCGTCCGCTGCTTCGCCATCTGCCTCCGGGAACTGCGCCGCCGGGTACAGCGCCGCATCCGCGTCGTATTCCACTCCGCCAAGCTCTCGGTGCATCAGCTGTAAAAACAGGTCGTTGACGCAGTCCGTCACCTCATGGCGGCTTCGAAAGTTCTGCTTTAAGTCCACACGGACGCAGCTTCCGTCTTCTTTTTGATAGGTCGCAAATTTTTCTAAAAACAACTCCGGCCGTGCAAGACGGAATTTGTAAATGCTCTGCTTGACGTCACCTACCATAAACCGGTTAAATCGCCCGTCGTCCTCGCCGGAAATGCTCTGTAAGAGAAATTCCTGAACGAGGTTGCTGTCCTGATACTCGTCGATCAGAATCTCTACGAACTGTTCCCGGTATTCCAGCGCCGTATCCGACGGCACCATCTGTCCGTTTTCCTCTTCCTTTAACAGAATCTGCAGTGCCAGATGCTCCATGTCCTCAAAGTCCAGCAGGTTCTTTTCCCGCTTTTTTTCCGTCAGTCTTTCTCCGAACAAAAGCGCCAGATCCACCAGCTCGCACAGCGCTGCGTCCGCCTGTCTGCATTCTGCAAGCCACTGCTTCGGACCGGATGCGAAATATTTTTCGGAAAGCGTCCCCAAAAGGCTTTTCACACGCTCCCGCATCGCCTTGACCAGCTCCCGCTTTTCTGCCGACACGCTGTCATCCTTTTTTGCTGCCATGCGGGCGTAGGAAATGCCCTGCACCCGCGCTGCAAGGGCTTCGAAAACATCTTTCGCAACGGACGAGTCCATTTCTGCAGATGCCACAGACTGCTCTGGTTCTGATGCTGTCTGCACCACGCTCGCCAGCTCCTGTTCCAGCCCTGCGATCAGCTCCTGATCCTGTTCCAGCGCTACAGCGTAAAAATACGGCCCATCCGGCTCCTCGCACACCTTCAGCGCAGCTTTTTCCTGCTCTTTGCATTCCTGCAGCAGGGCTGAAATTTCCTGCATCATGCCTGCAAACCACTCTGTTTTTACAAGCTCCTCAAACGTCTCCATATGATAATCCATGCGGTGCTGCCGCAGCCATTTCTCCGGAAAAGGATAGCTTCCTGAAAAGGTATATAACCGTTCGATCAGCTCTTCCAGCCGTTTTTCCCGACCATCGTAGGCAAAATATTCCACGCAGTCGGTAAATTCCTGGCGTCCCAGCGCAAACTGCTCTTCCAGGAGCTCTGACAAAACCTCCTGCTTCAACAGGCGTATTTCGCCCTCGTCCGCCGTCCGAAAATCCGGGTCGAGACCGATATCGTTGAAATGATTTTTGATCAGATATAAACAAAAGCTGTGGATGGTCATGATCTTCGCATTGTGGATCAGCATCAGCTGCTTTTTTATATGCTCGTTGTCCGGCTCTGCCTCTACGCGGTCGGACAATGCCTTCGTAATTCGCTCCCGCATCTGTGCTGCCGCCGCATTCGTAAACGTTACGATCAGTAACCGGTCAATATCCACTGCCCGCGCCGAATCGCATCCTGAACCGGAGACCAGCTCTACAATCCGCTCGACCAGCACCGCCGTTTTGCCGGAGCCTGCCGCCGCCGACACCAAAATATTACAGTTTCTCAGATCAATGACCCGCTGCTGATCCTCCGTGAACTTCATTCCCATCGGCGACCTCCTTTCTGATAAGCTCCATCGCTTCGTCTTCTTTCAGGTTTTCCAGCTCGCGCATTACAAACCCGTCGATCTTTTTGTCAAATCCGCACACTTTCTGGTACGCGCAGTATTCGCAGGCGTTTCTGTTGCCCTGCTCATACGGGTCCAATGCGATTTTTCCATCCAAAATCTGTCGTCCCGCCTGCCGGATTTTCTGCTCCACAAATGCCGATACCGCCTGAAAATCCGTCTCTTCCAAAACACTCGAACGCGCCGAAAAGCTGCCGTCCTTTTTCCGTTCCAGCGGCACCACATCCGAACGCCCTAAAAAGCCCTGATCCAGCCCCTCGACAACGTCCTCCCTGGCATTCACAATGCCGGTTGTCCGCAGGGCGCGCAGCACCTGCGCATTGACCTCCTCCGCCGAAGGCTCGCCCTCCGGCATCTCAATCATCGGATCCTGCACCCGGTAATACAGCATCGCCGCCGGGACTATTTTCTTCTCCGGATGCTTTTTTCCGGCAATTTCCATCGCAGCATTCATGTATACAACAAGCTGCAGCTGCAGCCCGTAATACAGCGCTGCCAGCGAAAACTCCCTGCTGCCGGACTTATAATCCACGACCTTGACATAAACATGCTCCCGGTCTTCTTTCATATCCACACGGTCGATCCTGCCGCGCAGCCGCATTTTTTCCTGCTCAGAAAGCGCGATATTGACCGCATCCAACTCCTCCAGCACCGAAAACGAAACCTCGAACTTCTCCGGCACAAAGCTGCCTTTTTTGAGCTGATACTGCATGGCGCTTACCGTCCGTTTTAAAATCCGCTTGATCCGCTGCACGATATAGGCGTTTCTCGCGCTGTCAAACAGCACCGTGTGATGATACGTCACAGCATACGCATCCACCGCCTCGTCCACCAGCCGCTCGCCCTCTTCCTCAGTAAAATCAAACCAGTTTTTGCCGATCTCCTTTAGTTTTTCCGCAAAAATTTCCAGCACGCCGTGGTAGAGATTTCCCATGTCCACCGCTTCAAACGCGAACTCTTCCTGCTCCTTTAACTTCATGCCATAGCGCAGAAAATGGGCATAAGCGCACGCTGCAAACTGCTCCAGACGGCTGACACTTCCGGAAATCGTCTGCCCGTAAAGCGCTGCTGCCACCGCTTTTCCAAGGGACGGCTCCTGATAGGAAAAAAATGCCGTATCCGTCAGCTGTCCGCTCCACAGCCGGTACACATCCTGCCGCTGGTAAACCCGGTACAGCGTCAGAAACTCACGCTCCGCTGCCTCATCCAACAGCCCATCCGCATAGCTTCTAAGTCCATTCGCAAGATATTCCCGTCCATCCGAAAAAGACTGCACCTGTAAAAGCATGGGCTCCAGCTCCGGCTTTTCTGTCGGAATCGTCGGAAACAGCCGCTGCACCTGCCCCACCAGAAAGCTCTTTCGCAGCGCCCTTCCTTCCAGATTCATCCGCGCCCAGGAAAGCACCAAAAGCTCGGATGGCTTTGTCATATTCAAATACAAATAAAACCGCTGAATGTACATCTGCTGCCGCGGCGACGGCGCAAGCTCCTGCCCGGAGCCGGTTAAAAATTCCCGGTCGAGGTCGGAAATAATCCCTCCGTTTCCCGCGTTGCCCGGAATATTGCCGTCATTTACGCCTGCAAAAAAAAGCGCCTTCACCTGTTTTAAACGCGTCCGCTCCATATCCCCCGCCACCACGCGGTCCACATTCTGGGGAATCGTGCCAACCTGCAGCTCTTCAAATCCGGCTTCCAGAAGCTTTGCAAATTCCTCTGCCGTCGTCTCCTCTTCCCCGACCAGACTCACGATCTGATCGAGCAAATCCATCACCAGCCGGTAAATCTGCGCATACTCCCGCTCCCGCACCGGATCGCCCGCCTCTGCAAAGCGCTGCTCGAAGCTTTTTAGCTTCTGCTGGATTTTACTCTGCGCGATAAACTCATACAACCCCTGTGCGTACTCCTTCGTCGTTTTGTATTTTCCATACAACGGCGCAAGCCCCAAAACCAGCCGCTCCCGCAGCGCATTCAGCTGCGCCAGCTCAGCCTTTGCGTCCAGCATATTTTCCGTCGGATACACAAACAGCGTCTCCCATTTTTTCCGTCCACGGATACCCAACGCCCGTACATAAACCTCCAGCCGATCCGTTTCCTCCGGCGCGAAATCCGCCAGACCACTGCGCAGATAGTGGAAAACAGATTCATAGCTATAGTTCTTTACCCGTACCTGCAGTGCGCTTTTTATATACTCAATAAACGGATTCAGGGTGACGCCCCGTGTCTGATCCAGATAGACCGGAATGCCGAATGCCGCAAACTCCTGCTCGATGCAGCTTGCATATGAGGTGTAATCCCCGCAGATGACCGCGATATCCCGATAACAGTAATTCTGCTGCGTCACGAGCCGCCGGATTGCGATACAGATCTGACGCACCTCCTCCCGCAGTGTGGAGGCTTCCAGAAGACGAAGCTGCACGCGCGGCAGGCCAATCGCAGCGCTCTGCGCCGCGGACCGTTCCTGCCCGCCAGTCTCTGCACATTCCTGCGCCGCCATTCCAGCCGAAGCGCTTTGCGTGCTCACTTCTGCAGGCGCAGGCTTCCACACGCACACCGGATAGCGGAACAGGTATTTTTCCAGATGCTGCAGCATTCCTTTTTCCGAAAATCGCGGCGAACATTTCGGTGCAATTTCAACGACGTCCGCGATGGGAATTTCTACATCCCGTGCAAGCTTTGCAAGCGTCTGTATCGTCTTTTTGCTCATGGAAAAAAGCTCCTGCTCCCGGATTTCCTCCCATGGATTTTCCCCACTTCCGAGGGTAACTGTGACGATCACTTCTTTTGCCTGCTTCATCAGCTCTGCGATGACCCGGTTCTGTACCGGCGTAAAGCCCGTAAACCCGTCGAATACAATCACGCTGTCCTTCAACAGCTTCGACTGCGGCACATACGACGCCAGCACCTCCAGCGATTCCTCCGTCGTCAGATATTTTTCCCGGATGAACTGCTGAAAGCCCTCGTAAATTGTCCGCAGATCTTTTAATTTATAGTATAATTGTCCTCGTTTTTTTGAAAATTCTGTCAGCTGATCCAGCTCCTGCAGACCGATTCCGTACTGCATAAACTCCGAAATCGCAGACTTCACCTCATGGATATATCCCGTCTGTCCAAGCCTGCCGCCCAACACCGGAAGCTCCATCCTCTGTCCCGCCGCCACACGCCGGATAATCAGGCTTTTTCCCGTATCGTCCAGCATCGGAAGCCGATTTGCGCCCATTTCCTCAAAAATGCGGTGCGTCAGACGTCCGAAGCTCAGGACGTCGATATTCATAATCCCTTTCCGGTCATGCAGACTGACCAGATCCTTCTGTGTCTGCATCGTAAACTGGTCGGGCACAAGGATAAAAAAACGCCCCTCCGGTTCTCTTTCGGAACGGGCGATAATCTGCTGATCGATATAGGTACTTTTTCCGGAGCCGGACGCACCGGTGATAAACTGCAGAGACATCGTTTTTTCCTCTCATCGTTAGACTGGGATTGTTGGCTTCGCTCTCAAATAGTTACGGTTCACACGCGTCATTCACAAAATCTGCCCCTGGAAAAGCACGAGTGAACTACAACCAAGTATACCATACTTTCCGGCGGTTTGGAAATTGGCGTTGCATATCTTTTCTAAAAAGGCTATGATAACGTTACGGTTCACTTTATGAGCAACAATGAGCTGCGAAGCAGCGGAGAGCGTCGAGGACGCGATTCATGGGATTTTTGCAGACGCTGTAATAAAAAAGATGATGCAATTGCGCTCACTTTATGTTATGATAATAAGGATTGAATGATTGGCTTATCCTGCCAATTCAGCGGAGGAATGTATATATGTTATTAGATGGTAAAACAATTCTGATCACAGGTGGTACCGGCTCTTTCGGCAAATGCTTTACCCGTTATGTCATGGAGCACTCCAACCCCAAAAAGGTGATCATTTATTCCAGAGACGAATTTAAACAGTGGATGATGGAAAATGAATTCAAGGAATATGCAGACAAGCTTCGCTTCTTCATCGGCGACGTCAGAGATCAGGAGCGTCTGCGCCGCGCATTTGAAGGTGTTGATTATGTCATCCATGCAGCAGCCTTAAAGCAGGTTCCCGCCTGTGAATATAACCCGAACGAAGCGATCAAGACCAACATTCACGGCGCGATGAACATCATCGAGGCAGCCCTGGACACCAATGTAAAAAAGGTCGTTGCGCTTTCCACCGACAAAGCGGTAAACCCGGTCAACCTTTACGGCGGCACAAAGCTCGTCAGCGACAAGCTGTTTATCGCAGCAAACGCCTATGTCGGCAATAAGGACATCAACTTCTCGATCGTTCGCTACGGCAACGTTGCAGGAAGCCGCGGTTCGATTATCCCGTTTTTCCGCAAGCTCATCGCAGACGGGCAGACAGAGCTTCCGATCACCGACCTGCGCATGACCCGTTTCTGGATCAGCCTGGAGCAGGGTGTGCAACTGGTGATCAAAGCCCTCGAAGAAGCAAAAGGCGGCGAAACCTTTATCAGCAAAATCCCTTCCTTTAAAATTACCGACCTCGCAGAAGCGATGCTTCCCGGCTGCGGAATCAAGGAAATCGGTATCCGCCCCGGCGAAAAGCTGCATGAAATCATGGTAACAACTGAGGATTCTTTTACGACCTACGAATACGAAAAGCACTTCATCGTATATCCCCAGATGACTTGGAACAACAAGCAGCAGCCTGACATGAGCGGTCACAAGGTAGCCGAAGGCTTCTCCTACAGCTCCGACAATAATACGGAATGGCTGTCCGTAGAACAGATCCGCGAGCTGTTAAAGACTGTTAAGACTGTATAAAACAATAGAATGCACGCTCTGCGAGCATTCTATTGTCATGAATAAAAAAACCGCTCCCGCACCCGGAATTTATCGTCCGGAGGTGCAGGAGCGATTTTTTTATTCTCTATTTAAATACCCTGCCGATCAGGCAATCGCATTTTGATTCATCTTTGCAAGTTTTGCTGCCTGGATCGCATGCTGATCAGGCAATCACGTTCTGATTCATCTTTGCAAGTTTTGCTGCCTGATCAGCTGCAGTCAGGTTATCGATCAGCTCCTGGATGTCGCCGTCCATGATCGCATCAATTTTGTACAGTGTCAGCTTGATTCTGTGATCCGTCACACGTCCCTGAGGGAAGTTGTAGGTACGGATTTTCTCAGAACGGTCGCCGGTTCCTACCTGACTGCGGCGCAGCTCAGCTTCCTCGTCGTGGCGCTTCTGCTGTTCCAAATCATACAGCTTTGCACGCAGCACCTTCAACGCCTTGTCTTTATTTTTCAGCTGGCTCTTTTCATCCTGGCAGGAAATCACGATTCCGGTCGGAATGTGGGTCAGACGTACCGCAGAGTCCGTCGTGTTGACGCACTGACCGCCGTTTCCGGATGCACGGAATACATCAAATTTACAGTCGTTCATATCGATCTGCACGTCGAAATCCTCTACCTCCGGCATAATCGCAACCGTGATCGTCGAGGTGTGGATTCTGCCGCCGCTCTCCGTCTCCGGAACACGCTGCACGCGATGCACACCGCTCTCGTATTTGAGCCTCGAATACGCACCCTGACCGGAAATCATGAAGCTGACATATTTCATGCCGCCGATGCCGATTTCTTCCACGTCCATCGTCTCCACCCGCCAACGCTGACGCTCTGCATAGCGTACATACATCCGATAAATTTCCGCTGCAAACAGCGCCGCCTCGTCGCCGCCCGCACCCGCACGGATTTCCACGATAACGTTTTTCTCATCGTTGGGGTCCTTGGGAAGCAGCAGGATTTTCAGCTCCTCCTCCAGCTCCGAAACGCGGGTCTTTGCGCTGTTTAACTCCTCTTTTAACATTTCGCGCATATCCGGATCATTTTCCTCGTCCAGCATCATCAGGCTGTCTTCGATATCCTGATTGCACTTCTTATATTCCCGATACGCCTCGACGATCGGAGTCAGATCACTCTGCTCCTTCATCAGGGCACGGAAGCGTTCCTGATTGGCTGTGACATCAGGCTCATTTAATTCGCCCATAATCTCTTCAAACCGAATCAGCAAATCCTCCAGTTTATCAAACATCTGATTTTCTCCATTCTATCTGTCAAAACGGTTACAGTTCCCCGTGTCATTCATAGCTTCGTGTTCACAGATTCTCATGCAAGCATGGAAGCTGTGAACGCGAAGCCACGAGTGAACTGTAACTTACCACAACGTTCCAAATACGACTCTGTCCAGTCCGGCAAAATCCTGCACGCACTCCACTTCCCGGTAGCCTGCCTGCTCCATCAGCCGCTGCACAGCTTCTCCCTGATCGTAACCGATCTCGAAAAACAACTGCCCGCCGCCGCAGAGATGCTCCTTTGCGCCCTGTATGATTTTCCGGTAAAAATCCAGTCCGTCTGCACCGCCATCCAGCGCCTGCATCGGCTCATGCTCCCGCACCTCTTCCATCAGCGTCGGAATCACATCGGAGCAGATATAAGGCGGATTGGATACAATAATCTCAAACTTTCCCTCGACCGGCGCAAACAGATCGCCCTGCACAAACAACGCACCGCTTTCCCCCAGCTGCTCTGCATTTTTTCGCGCCACTTCCAACGCTTCCTCCGACAGGTCGGCGCCGACGCCGCTGCAATCGTTGGAATAGTGTAAAAGGCTCAGTAAAATACAGCCGGAACCCGTACAAAGATCCAGAATCCGAAATCCGTCATGAAGGTTTTTCATCACTTCTTCCACCAGAACTTCCGTATCCTGACGAGGAATCAATACATGTTCATTGACTGAAAAAGTCAGTCCCATAAACTCCTGCTCTCCAGTCAGCTGCTGCAGCGGGATATGCTCTGCGCGTTTTGCAAGCAACTGCTCATACGCCTGCTGCTCTGTCTCTGCAACCTCGCGGTCGCCGTGCACCAGCAGATCGTTACGGCTCGTATGGCAGACATATTCCAGCAACAGCCGCGCATCGAGATCGGCTTCCGGGATGCCTGCTGCCGCCAGCTTTTCTTTTCCAAGAGCATAAAGGCTACGGTACTCCATCACTGCTCCCTACTTTCTTCCGCAGCTGCTTTACCTGCCTCCATACCGTCAGCCGCTTCTGCGTCCTCTGTTTCCTGCGCTTTTGCCGCCGCATCCTGCTTTTCCCAGTCCTCCACGTCGTATCCGAACGTCTCTTTCAGATACGCCTTCCAGTCAAATACCGCTTCCACAGAGGCGATCGCAACCTCGATCATCGAATCGTCCGGCTCCTTGGTTGTCAGCCTCTGCAGCCACATGCCAGGCGCAGAAATGATCCGAACGAGGAAATTGTCGCTGCGTCCAGCCAGACGAATCAGCTCATAGGAAATTCCGGCGATCACAGGAATCAAAAGAATCCGCAATCCAAGTCTCAACAGCGGGTTCTGTACCCGGATAAACAAAAACAGCACGATGCTCACCAGCATGACAAACAACAAAAAGCTCGTTCCGCAGCGCTTGTGCAGTCTGGAGCTTTTGCGGACATTTTTCACCGTCAGCTCTCTGCCGCGCTCGATGCAGTTGATACATTTATGCTCCGCGCCGTGATACATATATACGCGCCGGATATCCTTCATCGCAGAAATTCCTGCTACATATGCAACGAAAATCACGATACGCAGCACGCCTTCCACAATCGCCAGCAGCGACTCATTCAGCACATAGTGGGAAAACAGCATGCTCAGAAAATACGGTAGCACGATAAAAATTGCAACTGCCATCAGAATCGACAGCGCAACCGTTCCGCCGACTGCAATACTTTCTGCCGCGCCGGATTTTTTCTCTTTCGTATCCGTCGCATCCGCTTTCTCATCCACGTTTTCTGTGACTGCATCCGAAACCATTTCCTTCTGCTCCGGCTTTTTGGCCTTTTTCTTCTGGTCGGCTATATTCTTCTCCGGCTCGTCTTCTTCAAAAAACTGCGCCGACCAGGTCAGTGTGCTCATGCCAAGCACCAGCGAGTCTATAAAATTAAATACACCGCGTAAAAAAGGAATCTTCGTGATCTTCTTATCGCCCCAGATTCCTTTATAATCTTCTTTTTTCAGCTCAATTTCGCCATCCGGTCTGCGCACTGCAACCGCATAGCTGTCCTTATTTTTCATCATGACACCTTCCAGAACCGCCTGTCCGCCGATTCCGCAATAGCATCTTTTTTTTCTCTTTTTTCCCATAATTGTAGTCCTTATTAAAAAGAATTCTGCACGTTAAAAAGGAATAGAATGCTCGCAAAGCGCGCATTCTATTGTCACAATTAAATTAAGGTTGAGATTTATAAAAACCTCAACCTTACCCAATTTCTTATTTGCTTGCCACACCATACTTGCGGTTGAACTTATCGATACGTCCGCGAGCCTGTGCTGCCTTCTGCTGGCCAGTGTAGAAAGAATGGCACTTAGAGCAAACTTCAACGTGAAGTTCGGGCTTGGTAGAGCCGGTTACGAATGTGTTGCCACAGTTACAGGTTACAGTTGCCTGGTAGTAGTTAGGATGGATTCCTGCTTTCATTTCCTTTCACCTCGTCTTATATTGATTGGTTATCTGTACTTGTTCTCATCCGCGAGGCCTTTCGGCCACTGCCTGTAATATTCTACGGACAGCTTATTCATAATACCATAGGAGTGTGCGCAATGCAAGACTTTTTGCGGATTTTAAAAAATTTCCATTGCAGTTCACTCGTACCGTTTGCGAATGGCGCGAGTGAACAGTAATCGACTTTCAGGTCTCTTCTTTTTTCGTATCTTTCTGTGCTGCCTCGATCAGCCCAAATTTCAGAAAAATCCCGTAAATATAAGATATGCCGCGGATATCTCCCAGTGCTTTCGGCCGTGTCACAATCGGCTTTCCTTCCGTCTTTTCAAATGCCATCCTCACTGAGCTCCACGCCAGGCTCTTGCTCTTTTCCCGCCGGTCAATCCAGAGCTCCTTTGTCAGCTCGCCGTTTCGTCCGGTTTTCAGTTGATAGGAAAACGGCAGTCCGGAAATCGTCTGAAACGGATATCCCTCAAATGCAACAATGCAGTCCCAGAGATGCTGCTCGTCGTGGTTTTCGTGGAGGACAGTCAATAGCTCCGCGTGCGGAAGTTCCTCAATATCCCTATGCAGACCGGTGATTGGTTGAGTCTCTTCCCCCATTTTATTCCTCCGCCCCGTCGCAAAGCTTTAACTCGATATGTTTTCCCAATGCGGAGGCATATTTCTGCAAAACAACCAGTGTCGGAACTCTTTTTCCACTCTCCAGACGCGCCAGATTCGAAGGCAAAATTCCTGTGATGTCCGCCACATCCTGCTGGGTCATCCCCTGCTGCCGTCTCTCTTCCACCAGATGCCGGATCAGCTCACAGGACTGCTCCAACGTCCTTTTCTGAATGTCTTCCGAATAAGCGGACAGACGCTTTTCCCGCACTTCTTTTTCTTTTTCGTAATTCGTTCGATTATCCCGAAAATCGTAGGGCATTGACATTCCTCCTTCTCCTGTAAAGTCCGGTGCAGCCTGGCGCAGATTTGCAGTCCTACAGTATATTCACAAGCCACGGATCGACATCTGTAAGGGCACAATACAGCCAGGGATCCTCTTTGATTTCTTCTGCAAAGTCTCTTGCCAGCAAATATGCCTCCATCTCTGCTCCAAAAATGACTCCCATCATCTCTGCATTCCGCAGAGCGTCTTCCTTCTTTTGCTGCACGTACAAAGCAGCTTCCCTTGCGTGCTCTTCTTCTGCCTTTTCTATTTCCGCATCGATCCGCTTTTTCTTTTCCGCGTAATGTTTCAGATCCTCCAGGGAATCCAGATATACATAAAGCTTCTTCTGCACTTCATACATCTGATTTACTTCTTTATCATTTTTCTCCGGCTGTCTGGAAATACATTTTTGCCAGAAAATTGCCTTTCCTGTTTCCAAAATAGCCTCTCTGCATGCCTCGATGCGGGATTTATACGTTTCCGGCTGCTGTTCTGATTGAAGATCACTGATCGCTTCTTTTTTCAGCTTTTCTGCATACAGCATATGGATCCGAGGCAAATCCTTCAGCGGACTGTGTTCTCCATTCCATACCAGCCGATCCATCCAGAACAGCTGCTCAAACAGCGTATCCTCTTTATCATACAATAATGCCAGTTTTAGCATTGCAGGAATATATTGCCGATTTGCCGCAATTTCATAATATTTGCAGGCAACCTCCGGATGGTTCTTTTCCATCAGCGCTCCCATACAATAGCAGGCTTCCGGATGCTCCTGCTGAGCTGCCTGTTTCAGCCAGCTCAATACCTGTTTGAATTCTTCCTCGGACAGGTTCCCGTTTGCCTGCTGCGCTGTCCATATTGCAAGCCGATAGCAGGCTTCCGCATTTCCTACATCCGCTGCTTTTTGATATGCAGCAATCGCTTCTTCTATATTTCCTTTCTGCATGGCGTCCGCTCCCTGACGATACAATGCAAATGCACTGCCACGCAGCTTGCCCAGTTCTAAAATGCGGGCTGCCAGCGCCTCATCCTGTGCCAGGATCCAGTCGTACTCCAACAGATTGTCTTCGATATAATCCTGATTGACTGCACGCCGGATCCATTCCGCTGCAATGAATGGATTTTGTGTCTTTGTCATACCCTTTATCCAGAAATACCCACACAAAAATTCTGCAGGTGCATAGCTTCCAAACGCTGCCTTTTCCAGCTTGTCCGTCACTGTTTTATACTCCAACGTCTGTTTCATCTCATCTATGGCATCCTGATATAACTTCTTTGCCTCTTCCAGAGAAATTGCATCCTTGCCGCCATTTTCAAAATATGCCTTTGCCTCTTTCTGCTGCTCCTCAGCGATATAACCCTTCAAAGTCTGAATCGCTTCTTCACACGCTTCTTCCCGTCTTGCATCCGCCAGCTTCACTGCTTCAAACAGCTCCAGAGCCTCCCGATACGCATCCAGATTTCCTTCTTTTCCCATACAAATCTGCGCCACTTCATAGATGGACATAACGCTGCCCTGCCCGGCTGCAGTTCTGTACATTCTTTCCGCATCCGATTTCTGTCCATTCCGTTTATACACATTTCCTGCGACGACAGTTGCCCCACTGCTGCCATGTTCTGCCGCCCATTCCAGCCTGGTTACCGCCTCGGAATCATTCCGTTCGGTACCTGCGCCCTGGCTGTAACACAAGCCCAATGCATAATGGACGTCTCTTTCCAGCTCCAGGTCATATTTTTCGTTTCTCCGCATCTCATCCGCTTTCGTCAGGTTCTCAAATGCCTGCTGCGGATCTTTTTCACCACCGATGCCTCTCAGGCAATACCAGCCATATTGGTACTGCGCCTTCCGGTGCCCCAGCTCTGCTGCCTCGCGGTAAAGCTCGCGCGCCTGCACCAGATCTGTCTTTTTGATATCCTCTGCTTTCTGATAGCACTCTGTGGCTCTTCGCTCTTTTTCTTCGTTTGCCTGGCGCTCTTCCCATGCCAGATCGTCTTCTTTTTTTCTTCTGAAAAAAGCCCAGACTCCATATATATCGATAGCAATTATCACTACATTACAGGTAGAATTAAATCCTATGAGAAACAACAGCAAAACAACTCCTGCGATCAGTCCGTATCGAAGGAGTTTATATTTTCCCAGTTTTTCCCCGATAAATTCCATATCGATCACAACTGTAGTGACCGCTGCCGCAAACAGCACCAGCGATACAATTCCTCTTAAAAATGAAACCAATATTCCCATGACGCCCTCCGGTTTGGTAAATTTTTCATTAAATAAAGTATATATTTTCCCAGTTTATTCGTCAATATAATGGGCATCACGGCAAACGATTGTTAATTAATCATTCTTTTCACATTTGACTCGTCAGAAACAACATCCGCACAAGACAAATAGTCCATAACGCACCTCCAAACGATGATCTAACGCAATTACATCCTATATAGCGAAATAAATCCAACATTTTTCGTCTTAATTTCGTTTGAAGCGAATTTTTCCTGGGGTCAGGTACCAACACTCCGATTTCGTCCTCTCGTGTCAAAGGAAACTCACGCAAACAAATGCTCTGCCAGCTGTGCCAGTGCTTCGGTATCCTTCACCCCCGCTGTCTCGAATGCAGAATGCATGGCCAACTGTGCCAGTCCTACATCCGCAGAGGGAATGGAGACATGGGCAGTAGAAATGTTTCCAAGCGTGGAGCCGCCTGCGATATCCGAACGGTTTGCAAAGGTCTGCAGCGGGATCTCCCAGGTATTGCAGATCTGGCGGACAATTGCTGCAGAATAACCGTCTGTCGTATATTTCTGACTGCCGTTATATTTGAGCACAACACCACCGTTTAAGTACGGACGGTTGGTCGGATCGGTCTTCTCCGGATGGTTCGGATGCACCGCATGTCCGTTGTCCGCGGACAAAAGAAAGCTGTTCTGATAAAAGCTGCGCTTCCAGAGCCTGTTTTTATCCGGATAGACATTTTCCAGAACAATTTCCAGAAACTCCTCCAAAAACGTGGAATCTGCGCCCTGCTTCGTTCCGCTTCCAACTTCTTCATTGTCAAACAGCGCATACACACTGATAGATTCTTCCGGCTTCGATGCCAGAAATCCGCGCAGCGTCGCATAAGCACATTGCAGATCGTCCAGACGCGGAGAGCCGATCAGGGAATCGTCCGCTCCCATGATGCGCCCTTTATCCCGGTTATACACATACAGATCGCTGCCAAGAATCTCCTCTTCCGCCACGTCTGCCGCTTCTGCGCACAGCCTTTTGATCGAAAGCTCCTGATCCAGCCCCATCAGTGGTGCCATGTCTGTCTGCGGATTGTATGCAAAGCCATTGTTGATTTCCCGGTTAAAATGAATCGCTACATTGGGAATTATCAACAGGTCTTTTTTCAGATTGACGAGCTTTGCTTCCGGCTTTCCATCTTTTCCGGCCACAAACACACGACCGGCAACGGAAAGCGGGCGATCCAGCCACGGGCTTAAAATCATGCCGCCGTATTTTTCCACATTCAGCTTCACATAGGTGTTTTCCACCTTCATCTCCGGCACTTCCTTGATTTTAAAGCACGGAGAATCGCTGTGGCTTGCTGCAATCCGGAAACCCTTGGCAGGATTTTCGGGGATTTTCACCGCCAGCACCGCAGAACCGTTCTGCATCGTATAATAGCTTCCGCCCGGCACGAGAGCTCCCTCCGCCAGATTTTCCAGCTTTTCAAAGCCGTTTTCCAAAAGCAGCGCTTCTACGTTTGCCGCCGCATGGAATGCCGTCGGGCTCTCCTCGATAAATTGAAGCATCGCTTCGGTTATGCTTTGGTTTTTCATAATGTACCTCTCCTGATTTCCTATTTTAGTCGCCGCAGCCCCGGCGTTATGTTAGTTGTCGTAAACTCAGAGTTATGTTAGTTGCCGCAACCCCGGTCTTATTTTGGTTGCCGCAGCCCCGGCGTTATGTTATCAAATAAACAAATGGCCAACCTGATAGACCACAAATGCCGCTATCCAGGCGATCACGCACTGTCCGACCACGACAAATACCGCCCATTTTCCGCCAAGCTCCCGACGAATCGAAGCGATCGCCGCCACACAGGGCGTATACAACAGGCAGAACACCAGAAGGCTGGCAGCAGAAAGCGGCGTCAGAACCGTCTGCAGCGCTTCTGTAGATCCAAACAGCACGGAAAGCGTCGAAACCACACTTTCCTTTGCCATAAATCCGGTGATCAGCGCCGTGGAGATCCGCCAGTCTCCAAAGCCCATGGGTGCAAACAAAAATGCAAGGCTTCCGGCAGCCAGCGCAAGTATGCTGTCTTTCGAATCCGCTGCAATGTTCAGATGCAGATCAAAGGTCTGCAAAAACCAGATCACCAGCGTTGCCATGAAAATAACGGTAAAGGCCCGCTGCAGAAAATCCTTTGCCTTGTCCCAGAGCAGATGTCCAACATTTTTGGCTCCCGGCATCCGATAGTTTGGCAACTCCATGACAAAAGGAACCGCTTCTCCCTGAAACAGCGTACCGCGCATGAAAAGTGCCATCAAAATCCCGATCAAAATTCCGCCAAAATACAGCGCAATCATCACAAGTGCCCCATGTTTCGGGAAAAACGCCGCTGTGAAAAACGCATAAATCGGCAGCTTTGCAGAACAGCTCATAAAAGGCGTCAGCAAAATCGTCATTTTCCGGTCCCGGGCAGAGGGCAGTGTCCGACTCGCCATAACACCCGGCACGGTACATCCGAACCCAACCAGCATCGGCACAATGCTTCTGCCGGAAAGACCGATTTTGCGCAGCAGCTTGTCCATCACAAACGCAACCCGCGCCATATATCCGCTGTCCTCCAACAGCGATAAAAAGAAAAACAGCGTCACAATGATCGGCAGAAAGCTCAAAACGCTTCCAACACCGTTAAAAATACCGTCCATCACAAGGGAATGAATCACATCGTTTACGTTCCACGCTGTCATGTGCGCATCCACCCAGCTTCCAAGCGCCGTAATCCCTGCATCGAGCAGATCTGACAGGCCTGATCCTATTACGCTGAAAGTCAGGAAAAACACCAGTGCCATAATGCCTGCAAAGCACGGAAGCGCCGTATATTTTCCCGTTAAAATCCGGTCGATTTTCTGACTGCGGATATGTTCTTTACTCTCTTTGGGACGAATCACCGTTTCGTCGCACACCTTTTCGATAAAATCAAACCGCATGTGCGCAATCGCAGCGGCACGGTCCAGCCCCCGCTCTGCTTCCATCTGGCAGATGATATGTTCCAGGGTTTCCTTTTCATTTTCATCCAGCTTCAGGCTGTCCCGGATCAGGACATCTCCCTCTGCAAGCTTGGAAGCTGCAAACCGCACCGGAATCTCCGCTTCTTTTGCATGATCTTCAATAAAATGCATGATCGCATGCAGACACCGATGCACGGCACCGCCATCTTCCTCGCTGTCGCAGAAATCCACCCGTCCGGGGCGCTCCTGATACTTTGCCACATGAACCGCATGGGAAATCAGTTCTTCAATGCCTTCGTTTTTGGCTGCGGAAATCGGAACAACCGGAATGCCCAGAAGCGCCTCCATCTGATTAACCAGAATGGAACCGCCGTTTTCCCGCACCTCATCCATCATATTAAGCGCCAGCACCATCGGGATATCCAGCTCCATCAGCTGCATCGTCAAATAAAGGTTCCGTTCGATATTTGTCGCATCCACGATATTGATAATTCCTTTTGGGTGCTCCTCCAGCAGAAAGTTTCTCGTCACAACCTCTTCGCTGGAATAGGGGGACATCGAATAAATACCCGGCAGATCCGTTACCAGCGTATTTTCCTGTCCACGGATCTGACCGTCCTTTCGGTCTACCGTAACACCCGGAAAGTTTCCGACATGCTGATTTGAGCCGGTCAGCTGATTAAAAAGTGTCGTTTTTCCGCAGTTCTGGTTGCCGGCAAGGGCAAACGTCAGTACCTCCTGATCCGGCAGCGGATCTTCCTTTTCCTTATCGTGATATTTTCCCTCTTCTCCCAGACCCGGATGCGGAATCGGCTTCCCCATCTGCCGGGAAGTCTCAGGACAGACGTCCCGCACATTCTCTATTTCAATTTTCTCCGCATCTGCCAGACGCAGCGTCAGTTCATAGCTGTGAATCCGCAGCTCCATCGGATCGCCCATGGGCGCATATTTCACCATCGTCACGTCGCCCTGCGGAATCAGTCCCATATCCAGAAAGTGATGCCGAAGCGCCCCCTCTCCTCCGACCGATTTAATTGTAGCTGTTTTTCCAATTGGTAATTCTCGTAATGTCATGTTTTCTCTCATTTCCGCGCACGCTTTTTACAATCTTTCTCCCGTGTGCCTTACTTTCAACTGTCAGTCATGCAAGAACGCTGACTCACTTGCGCTCTCGCTCGCTCACGAGCCCGCGCTAACGCGCTTTACCGCCTGCTGCGCAGGCTGCTCGTTCGCTAATGGCACGAGAAAAACAAATGCCGCCTTCGGCGTCGCTTGTTTTTCTTTCGTGCTCTCGCTCGCTCACGAGCCCGCGCTGACGCGCTTTACCGCCTGCTACGCAGGCTGCTCGTTCGCTAATGGCACGAGAAAAACAAATGCCGCCTTCGGCGTCGCTTGTTTTTCTTTCGTGCTCATTATATCGTGAGCATAGCTCACTCAATAATTTCGCCGTTCGCGATGAGCAGGCTTCGCCTGTTCCCGCTCACTTGCGCTCATTATATCATACTTCCATTCACTGATTCTACAAATAAACTGTTCTTTTATATACTCTCGGAAGGATTCCGCCTTCCATCAGGAGCTTGCAGAAGTCAGCAAAGTTAATAAGCGCCAAATTCCACTCTGTTTTGCAGAATTTGACGCTTCTCTTTTTCGATTTTCTTCGAATTTATTTCTTTTTCCGTTCTACCAGTTCGCCAACGAGGTAGCATACCGCTGCAATAACCATACCGTTGACAGAAGCGATGCCCCACGGAACCAGATTTGCAACAGCCGCACCGATGAGGACGCCTGCGATTGCGAACCAGTTGACCTGTCTGGGAATCACATCCCATTTTTCGTATTCTTCTTTATGGCAGAAATAGCCGAGTACAACAATCATGCCAACCGGAGGCAGTGTGCAGTTTAAGATATTCAGCCAGCCGACAAAATTGTTGTACAGCCATACCGCGGTTACGGTTCCCAGAATACCGGAAATTACAACCATCGGACGTTTACGCACTTTTGTGATATTAGACAGTCCAAGACCTGCGGTATAAAGCGCGTTATCATTGGTTGTCCAGATATTTAAGCCCAGGACGATAATCGCAAATACCGTCAGGTTCAGCGCAACCATAACTTCAAAAATATCGTTTCCGCCTACATAAACGCCGCTGAACGCGCCGAAGCAGAACATCAGACTGTTGCCGATAAAGAATGCGACTACTGTGACGATAACGGACTGCAGTGCCGTTTTGGAAAATCTTGCAAAGTTCGGAGTTGCCGTACCGCCGCTGACAAACGAACCGATGACCAGTCCGGCGCCTGCAATGACGCTCATACCCTGGCTTTCTGCAAATTTTTCAGCCAGCGGAACGTCACCGGTTTTGACCGCCATTACCATCGCCGTAATGCCAAGAATTGCGATCAGCGGAACGGAAATATAGCTGACGATGGTCATCGCCTTAATTCCGAAAAATGCGGAACCGGTCATGCAAATGCCGGCAATCGCAACGAGCAAATAAGGCAGCCACGGATTTTCCGGAGCGATCAGTTTTGCAACCGGAATTGCAAACATCGCAACGCCTACGCCAAACCATCCGATCTGGGTAAAGCTGGTCAGCACAGACGGCAAATAGGAGCCCTTTGCACCGAAGGAATGCTGTGCCAGCAGATCCAGGGAAAGTCCGGTTTTGGCACCGACATAAGCCAGAGAGCCGGTATAAATTGCAAGAATGATACCTCCCAGGATCAGGGAACCGATAAAGCCGGACAGATCAAGGCTGTCACCCAGCGTCTGTCCCGTCCACATGCTGGCTGAAAAAAACGTAAAGCCAAGCATGATCATAAACATTGTCAGCAGCCTGCGCCGTGCAAACTGAGGCACCGGCTGCAGGGAATAATCGTGGTCTTCTACTTTGGTTTCTTTTGCATTACTCATGTCTTTTTTCTCATTTCTCCTGTCTATTTATTCATTTTATAAACCGGATCGGCCGGGTAACCGCCCCGGATATTCTGCATTCCGCGCTGTATGGCATCTTTGGAATTTTTCCAGTCCGCGTCCTTGTTCTGGTAATCGAATTTTTCAATCAGCCAGTCCACATCTGCGCTCATACGCTCCATATTTTTCTGCATGATCTCGAAAATTTCCGGGAAAAAGGTCTCTTTTTCCTTTTCCGACAGTCTGGTATCCGCGCTGCTGCAAAGCTCCCCAAAATGATGCAGACAAAAGCCCTTGCTCTTCGCAATCCGTGCTTTGAAATCCGGGTCTTTTTCATATAAATAGAAAAAAGTGTCCAGATAGCGCTCGTATTCTTTTTGGAAACGGTCGCAGATATAACAGGTGCTTTCCTTTTTCTGCACCCAGTCTGCCACGGAGTTTTTCGGCGCAATTTTGCGCAGCTTGTCCCCCATCGACTGCTTCTGCGGCCTGAAATGCCTGAATTCGCCATCCATTTCGGACAGCAGTTTTTTATAGTAGGTTTTTAAAATCCAGCCATTGCCAAGGGTGTTGCCGTAATCGAACATTTTTTTCATGTGCGTGCGGCAAAATCCTTCCCGGTCTGTATCCTCACGGACATCGCTCTCCATGTACGAAGCGCAGGAGCCAAGCACAAAATCCATCAGATCCTGCTCTACATTCCGCTCGATATAACAAAAAGGGCACTCATCGCCCGCATTTACCGCATCATTCAGCGGTATCGTATAAAGCTTTTCTTTCACTCTTCTTCCTCCCTTCCGCAGTTACTTGCGCCTTTAAGTCTCTTTTATGGTCATCCGCCGCAGCGTGTCCAGATAAGCGCAGATCTCTGCAAAAAGCTTCTCCGGGGAAAAATCGTAGCGCTCCGACATCTCATCGGTCAGCCCGTCGATCGTATAGCGCACCATTTTTGTCACACGCACAGAATCCCCGTATGGTGCAAAAATGCTGTAATCTGCCTGCATGCTGTATGCCCGCAGCCGATCCTCGTAATCCAGCTTCTTTTCCGCGATCCGCTCCACCGCTTCCGTATTCTCTTCTTTTACCGCAACATCCAGAAACCGCTGCATATACGGATAAAGCTTCATCACCTGCATCCGCGCCTGTTCCATCTGCTTTGTCAGGGCAAAATAATCCGTTTCGGAACGTTTTACCTCTCTGGAAAGCTCCAACAACATAAAGCGCGCGCTGTAGTCAAACAGAAATCCGTACAGCCCCAGTTTACTTCCAAAATAATGAAAAAGCAGTCCCTTACTGATCCCCGCCTCCTTTACGATCTCATCCGTGCTGGCGTGTCGATAGCCGCCCCTGGAAAAAATCTTCAGAGATGCGTTGATCATCCGGTCCTGCTTTTCCTGTTTCAAATCAAAAAATTTATCATTCATGTGTCTGTCCCCGCGTCATTGACTTTCTGAGTCGTTTCATTCTATCATACCTGCAGGGTCACTTCAATGTTAAGTTTATAGATTTTTCATACATACTGACCTTTTCATTTTCATAAAATAGTATTAAAATGAGAGAAATAAGTAACCATATTCTGGTATATGTATGGAGGGCATTATTATGGCTAAAAAATTAGGAAAACTTTTCACTCTCGCAGTTACCGCCGGCACCGCTGCTGCCGCTGCTTATTATTATCTCCAGAATAAAAAAGCCGCAGTGCAGGAAGCTCCGGAAGAAGAGGATGATTTCGAAAAAGATCCAGAGGATGACTTTGACGACACCGATTTCACGGACGATGATTTCGTCGATGAAAGCGAGCATCCGGAGGAAGCCAAAGAAGAAGCAAAAGAAGACACTCCCGTCTTTTCTTCCGAAACGAAAGAGGACGGGCATACCTATGTGACCCTGGACTTAAAGGCTGCTCAGGATAAGGCTGTCCAGCTGCGCGACACTGTTTTCAATAAAGTCGGCGACACCGTTTCCAGAATCAAAAACAGCAGCGAATACGAAACCGTAACCGGCAAGATCAACGAAACGGTCGACAAGGTTCGCAGCAACGAAGATGTACAGGCTGTCGAGGAAGCCGCTCACACTGCTGCCGGCGCTGCAAAGCAGGCCGGAAGTGCTGCCGCTGATCTGGCCAAAGACGCTGCCCGCTACGTAGCAGACAAGGTTCACACCACTGTAGCCGAAGCTGCTGCAGAAGCAAAGGAGGCTGCAGAGGCAATTGCAGAGGAAGAGGCTGCAAAGGAAGCTTCCGCTGCTCCGGCGACCGATGCTCCAAAAGCTGAGGAAACCTCCGGCGATGTAAAGACTGAGGAAACCGCTTCCGAATCCGATGCTCCGGCGGCAGAATAAACAGCTGTAAACGAATACTGGGATTTGAAACGAACGCGCCTCCGGCTGAAGAAGTTCTCGTTACAACGGAGGCTGACAACTAAAAAACGAGGCTATCCTGCAGTCATAAACTGATGGGATAGCCTCGTTCTCATTTCTAATAAGCCATGTCTTTCCTATCTGCCTTGCCCCTGTGACCAAAAGTGCCTTTCTTCCTACGAGCAGCTTGCCTGCAGCCAACAAACAGTGGCAGCGCTCCCTGAACCCCTATTACAGCACAAACTTCTTACGCAATCCTATTCAACAGTCCCGTTGAGGTCAAAAACAGGATCAGCATCACAACCGGCACGACGTATTTGATCATAAAACGATACAGCTTCGCCCTTGTAAAGCGCTCACCGTTTTTCTCCACCTCACCAACGATCCAGTCCGGGCCAATCACCCAGCCGATCAGAATGCTCGTCAGCAATGAAATAAACGGCATCAAAAAGCTGTTGCTGATATAGTCCATCACATCGAGCAGCTGTCCGGTGGAACCGTTTGGCAGCGGCAGTTCAAAGTAAAGCACGTTGTAGCCAAGGCAGATCAGCACCGCCGTTACCAGCGAATAAACACCGATCAGTCCACACATCTTTTTGCGTGTCCGATGAAATACTTCCATACAGTTTGCAACCAGCGTTTCCATAACGGATACACACGATGTCAGCGCCGCAAAGCCCATCATCAGGAAAAAGGCGATTGCCACGATTCTTCCTGCGCCTCTCATCGCCGAAAAAACCTTCGGCAGCGAAATGAAAATCAGGCTGGGACCGGACGCCATGCCCTCTTTTCCAAGGAACACATAAACCGCAGGCAGAATCATCATTCCAGCGAGGAATGCAACTCCTGTATCAAAAATTTCGATCTGGTTCGTCGTTTTATTTAAGTCCACGTCATCTTTTACATAGGAACCATAAGTCACCATGATGCCCATCGAAACACTCAGGGAGAAAAACAGCTGGCTCATCGCATCCAGCAAAATCTCCAGAAACCGTTTCACCGTCAGCCCATGAAAATCCGGCAGCAGATAAATCGCCAGTCCCTGCATTCCCGTCCGAACCGCACCATCCTCCCCTTCTGCCGACAGCGTCAGGGAAAAAACCGCAATCGCCACAATCAGAACAACCAGCACAGGCATAATAAAGCTCGAAACCTTTTCGATTCCCTTTTCCACACCGCCGTAAACGACCGCTGCTGTCAGCACCAGAAACAGAAGCATAAACACGATCGGGGCTGCCTTTGACGTGATAAACGAAGTGAAATATCCGTCCTGTGCAGGCACGTTGTCCCCAGATGCCAGATATTCCACAAAATATTTCGTAATCCAGCCGCCGATGACCGAATAATAAGTCATAATCAGCACCGGAACCAGAAACGTCAGATATCCCAGAAATTTCCACTTCGGACAAATCGCAGCAAATGCATTCAGTGCATTTTTCTTTGTTTTCCTCCCGATCGCCACATCCGTTGTCAAAAGAACAAAACCAAATGTCAGCACCAGCACCAGATAAATAATCAGAAACAGTCCGCCGCCGTCCTTTGCACATAAATAAGGAAAACGCCAAATATTTCCGACGCCTACCGCACTCCCCGCCGCAGCGAGCACAAATCCGATTGAGCCGCTGAAGCTCCCTTTTTTCTCTTTCATTCTCTCCTCCATTCCGTATTTCTTCCAAAACGCTTTGACATTCAAAACCGCAGGAATCCCCCGTTTTCCCTGCGGTTGTCGCTCTCGTTGCAGCATGTTGCAGCATTTTGGGCAGCTACACCTTTTTTCGCGCAAAAACCCCGACAGAAACTTTTCATCAGGCTTCTGCCGGGGGGTTATGTTTTCAGATGAGTCTTAGTGTGAAAAATAAGCGTGATCGCTTATTTTTCACACAGCTATTTGTGCCACAGGCGTCACAAAGTAGCTATGATCGCAGAGCCGAACTGGACGTTCGCCTCGCGATTCCTTCGGCGCAAAGCGCCTGCGGAATGAAGGATTTTATGCCAGTTTCAGGCGCAGGGTCTTGATTTCGAATACCCTGAAATCAAGGGATACGGTGTTATCTTCCACAGCAACCTCTGCTTCTTTCTTTTCCAGCATATCGCAGGTCCATGCCTGTGCAACGTTGAGCGCAGTGAATACTTTCGTATTGACTGCTGCCTTCTTCGCTTCATACAGACGCAGGATCAGGTCGCCGCTGCCGTCCTCAGCCAGCTTCACGGATTCGAGAATAACGTTGTCTTTCTCTACACCGAAGGCGCTGAAGGTATCCACAACACCAGCTGTAATAACAGGCTTTACGTTCATCTCATAGCCCTGACGAACTACGTCGCTGTCTGCAAAGCTGCCTTCCCATGCAGTAAAGCCGTAGGTAAAGTGATGTTCTCTGTTGTCTGCATGCATCTCAGGAGCAGCTGCTGCACGCAACAGGGTCAGCTCAAGTGCATTGCCGTTCATGCTGATACCATACTTGCAGTCATTGAGCACTGCGGCGCCGTGAGCCTGATCGCACAGAGCGCTGTAACGATGGTTGCAAACCTCAAAACGATCTTTTTCATATGCTCTGGAGCGTCTGGTAGGCCGCTCTACATAACCGAACTGCATTTCGTTGATCCCGTTCTCTGCAAATACGTTGACAGGGAAGCCAACCTTTAACAGGCGATGCAGCTCTTTCCAGTCGATGGCAGTTTCGAATTCCAGTCTTGTGCTGTCTGCATCCAGACGGATGTACTGAACGAAGGACGAATTGCTGATGCGGCCAGTTACCTTCAGGACACTGCGCAGGCTGCCTGTGCTTTCAACGGTTACCGTTACATCCTCTGCAGCGGTGATTTCCTGATCGATGTAGTTGGAATCGATATCCCATGCATCGAACAGACGCGGAACATCTTTATATAAGTGGAAACGGTTCATCGGCTCAGCTGCGAACTCTCTGCCGCTTGTCTTCAGAACAAAGGATACCACCTCACCCTTGCCGTCTACGACAGCCTTCACCTGATTGTTTTCCAGAATGAAGGTATCTCCGTCCTGAGTCAGGGAAACACTGTCTGCTGCCTTGGTCTGGGTTTCTGCAGGAACCAGGGAAACCATACCATAAGCAGGAACTTCTGTAAGACCATATACCTTGTCACCGATCTTTTCGGTCGGAACAGCCTTGCCTTCTCTGGTCTGTGCACCTGCCGCAAAGCTTTCCGGCAGCTCAACCAGTGTGTCATATGCAAATCCCAGGGAGTTGCCGACAGTCACGCCATTTCCGGCTTCTACCAGACCTGCAACTGCCTTTGCAGTCAGCTCATGGCTTTCTTCCAGAATTGCATGGAATGCTTTTTCCGCGTCCTCATAAACTCTTGCGATGGAAGAGCCGGGCAGGATGTCGTGGAACTGATGCAGCAGGACTTCTTTCCACAGACGCTCAATTGCCTCTGCAGGATATGTCTGTCCCTTCTGGGCTGCCAACGTGCCCCACAATTCCAGATCACGCATGGAAAGCTCACATCTTCTGTTGTTGTTCTTCACCATTGCCTGAGAAGTATAGGTTCCGCGGTGAGCGCTGAAATACAGCTCTCCGGTATAGGTATGCTTCGGTCCGCCTTCTGCTTCCATATCCTGGAAGAACTCGATGGGGCCTTCCAGTTTTACCTTCGGGCAGCCTTCCAGGTCAGCCTCACGCTTCGCATATTCCAGATAGTCTCTTGCCGGGCCGCCGCCGCCATCGCCGTAACCAAAGGGCAGGAGGAATGCATCCAGATCTCTCTTCTGGCTTCTGTTCTCCCACACGTTCATCAGCTCGGTGGGGTCGGTGCGGTAGGTGTAGCTGGTAGGCAGGAAGGAACTGATCTTCGTGCCGTCCATGCCTTCCCAGTAGAAATAATGGTAAGGGAACTGTTCGCCTTCATTGTAAGACCAGAAAATCTTCTGAGTTACCAGATATTCAACGCCGCAGCTCTTCAAAATCTGAGGCAGTGCAGCGGTATAACCAAAGGTATCAGGCAACCACAGCATCTTGCTGTCTACGCCGAACTCTTCCTGATAATAGCGTTTGCCGTAGAGCAGCTGACGGATCAGTGCTTCACCGGAAGCCATATTCGTATCCGGTTCTACCCACATCGCGCCCTCTGCGATCCACTGACCATCCTTAACCGCCTGTTTGATTCTTTCAAACAGCTCGGGGTAGTATTTGCGGCACATCTCATAGCCGGCAGGCTGACTCTGGATATATTTGTATTCCGGATATTCTTCCAGCAGGCGCAGCTGTGCTGCAAAGGTACGCTCTGTCTTTCTGTGTGTCTCTGCCATCGGCCACAGCCATGCCAGATCGATATGGGCATTGCCGATTGCGTAGAATACAGGCATAGTGGAACCGTTCTTCGCTTCCAGTGCGGGGCGGAGTGCTTCTCTGCCTGCCTTGTAGGATGCGATTCTGCCAGCCTCATCCTGCTCAAAATCAACCACAAGGGTAAAGGCCTCCAGCGCCTCTGCGATCTTTGCAGCCCGCAGGGAATTCGGATCGAGCTTGTCCAACAGCTGTCTTAAGGTGTCTGCATCCATCCACAGCTGATATGCGTCTTCATTCCAGATACCGAAGGTGCAGATACCGAGGATACGTCTCTTACCCTCTTCCAGCGGGTCCTGATATGCGCCGGGAAGTACCGGGCCGGTTGCACAGCCGCCGTCCGGAGATTCCGGATAATAATGGCCTGCGTAGGTTTCCATCAGGATTTCATATTCTGTTCCTGCCACAGCGTCAGTGGTCAGAACGTTATCTTCTACGAAATGATGCTTCTGGGTTACCCAGGAAGCACGGTAGGTACCGAATTCCTGACCGTTTACAAACAGCGTGGATTCGCCGTCCGGTTTTAAATCCATGACAATTCTCTTGCCCTGTGCTTCTGCAGGCAGAACCACTTTGCCTCTAAACCAGCAATATTCCCAGGTCTTGCCCCAGGTAAAGCCGGGCTCTACAGGCTCGAACGGGCCATTCATCGCTTCCTCCTGAGATAAATGATCCATTGTGCGGAACGCTTCCCAGGAAATCTCCCCCAAAGGTCTGTAAAAATCATCCTTCAGCGTGCGCATCCAATGCTGCAGTCTGCCACGCCATTCTGAACTCATGATCCCCATCTGAATTCCTCCGTGTTGTGTTATATTCTCGGGTATTAAAAATCAATACCACCTCATTTATAACGTTTTCCATCTGGTTCGTCAACCCCAATAATCCTATATTTATCCCTAAAAAATCACAATCTTTTTTCGATCAGCCACGCCGCTGCAAGCCGCTCCAGACCATCCCGGATTTCGTCCTCCGTCAGGCCGCCAAAGCCGATCAAAACGGTTGCGCGACACACAGCCTCCGGGACAGCTGCCCCCACAAGCGCTGACGACAGACCATAGACTTTCACACCTTGTCGGCGTGCCGCGTCGACAAGCTCTTTTTCGCTGCGTCCGACGCGATCCGTGAGCAAAAGATGCAGTCCCGCATTTTCCCCCGAAAGGTCAAATTGCCCCAAAAAGGGTTTCAGCCCGTCCAGCAGCGCTTCATGTTTTCTGCTGTAGCTTTTCCGCATCCGGTTCAAATGCCGTTCAAACGCACCGCTGTCCAGAAATTGCTCCAGCACCGCCTGGTCGACTCTCGAAACCGTACACGAAAAGCAGGCGCATTTTTGCCGGTAGCGCTCCAGCAAAGCCTCCGGCAGCACCATATACCCGACACGGATTGCAGGTGCAATCGACTTGGAAAAGGTTCCCATATAGATCACCTTTCCCGCCGCATCACTCGCCTGCAGGGACGGCACGGGCTTTCCACGGTAACGGAATTCACTGTCATAATCATCTTCTACAATATAGCGTTCCTTTTCCCGTGCTGCCCAGTTTAAAAGCTCTGTCCTGCGCCCGATCGGCATCATACGCCCGGTGGGATACTGGTGCGACGGCATCACGTAGACCACCTGCGCTCCCGATTTTTCCAGCTCTTCTATGCAGATTCCGCTGGCATCCGACGATACCGTAACCACTTCCCCCGCAAAGAGCTGAAAAATCTTCCATGCACGCGGATAGGTCGGATTTTCAAACGCCGCTGTGATTGTTTCCTCGAAAACATAACGGAGCAGCATCAGCAGATAATCGTTTCCCGCTCCAACCACGATCTGCTCCGGTCTGCAGGTCACGCCACGGGATGCATGCAGATATCGGGAAATCGTGCGGCGCAGCGAAAGATCGCCCATCGGATCTCCCGGCAAAAACAGGTCTTGGTTGTTTAGATTCAGAACGTTTCTGTTGACTTTTCGCCATAAATCAAACGGGAAATTACGCATATCGATCGCATTTGGAGAAAAATCGATCTGAACGGGCGGCACCGCAGACGAGTCGTCCAATGCAGCTTTGGATGCGCAAGCGGCCTCTGAAAGGAAAAGGCAATCGCCGCCTGCATCTGCACGTGAAAAGCTGCCAGCTTGTTCGCGAGACGTTATTCCTGCGTCCGGCGCGGTCTCCATCTGGTACAGTTCCTCCACCCGTGCGACAAAATATCCTTTATAGGGTACCGCCTCCAGATATCCCTCCGCCACGAGCTGGTCATACGCCAGCTCTACCGTACTGCGGGACACCTGCAAATATTCCGCCAGAGAACGCGTCGAGGGAAGCTTCTCCTGACAGAGAAGCTTCCCCCTTCTGATTTCGTCTCTGATATATTGATAAATCTGTTCGTAAAGATGGGTCCCATCCTCTTTCCACTCAATTACCAGATCCTGCATAGGCTCAGTCCTTTTTCGGAAGCTTAAAGGAGCTCTTTAAGGATACAATCCGGTTAAATACCGGCTCGCCCGGCTTGGAATCCTTATAATCTACGCAGAAGTATCCCTGTCTGACGAACTGGAAGCTTTCGTAGGGCTTTGCTTCCTTTAAGGAAGGCTCAATCCATGCTTCCTTTACAGTCAGGGAGTTGGGATTTAAGTTCAGGGAGCCGTCTTCATTGTAAACGCCCTTTTCTTCATCAATGATGTTCTCATACAGACGAACGGTTGCTTTGACTGCAGTCTGGCACGCTACCCAGTGAATGGTGCCCTTTACCTTACGTCCTTCAAAACCGCTTCCGGACTTGGTTGCAGGATCGTAGGTTCCATGGATTACGGTTACATTGCCGTTTTCATCCTTTTCACAGCCTGTGCAGGTTACAAAGTACGCGTTCATCAGGCGCACCTCGTTGCCGGGAAACATACGGAAGTATTTCTTCGGAGGCTCCTCCATAAAGTCTTCGCGTTCGATGTAGAGCTCTCTGCCAAACGGAACCTTACGGCTGCCCAGTGCTTCGTTTTCCAGGTTGTTCGGAGCGTCCAGATATTCGATCTGGTCTTCCGGATAGTTGTCGATCACAAGCTTCACCGGGTCAACGACTGCCATCACTCTGGCGCGTTTTAATTTCAGATCTTCCCGGATGCAATATTCCAGCATCGCATAATCTACGGAAGAATTGCTCTTGGAAATACCGCACAGGTCTACGAACATTTTGATGGATTCCGGTGTAAAGCCTCTGCGGCGAAGCGCTGCGATGGAAACCAGACGGGGATCGTCCCAGCCGTCTACGATGCCCTGCTCTACCAGCTTCTTAATATAACGTTTGCCGGTAACAACATTGGTCAGATACAGCTTTGCAAACTCGATCTGACGGGGCGGATAGGGTTTGTATTCCAGCTCCCGCACAACCCAGTCGTACAGCGGACGGTGATCTTCAAATTCCAGCGTACAGATGGAATGGGTAATGCCCTCGATGGCATCCTCGATGGGATGTGCAAAATCGTACATCGGATAGATACACCATTTATCTCCGGTATTGTGATGTGTCATGTGCGCCACACGATAAATAACCGGATCTCTCATGTTCATATTCGGGCTTGCCATATCGATTCTGGCGCGCAGAACCTTTTCGCCGTCGGCATATTTGCCCGCTTTCATCTCTTCAAACAGAGCGAGGTTTTCTTCTACGCTTCTCTCTGCACCGGGATCCATCTTGCCGGGCTCGGTCAGCGTACCGCGGTATTCACGGATCTGATCCGCGGAAAGATCAGAAACGTAAGCTTTGCCTTTTTTGATCAGCTTTACAGCGCCCTCATACATCTGGTCGAAATAGTTGGATGCAAAGAACAGTCTGTCCTCCCAGTCTGCGCCCAGCCATTTTACGTCCGCCTTGATCGATTCTACAAATTCGATCTTTTCCTTCGTCGGGTTGGTATCGTCAAAACGGAGATTGAATTTACCGCCGTACTGCTTTGCAAGTCCATAATTTAACAGAATGCTCTTGGCATGTCCGATATGCAGATATCCGTTGGGTTCCGGCGGAAATCTGGTATGTACTGTTTCGTAAACGCCTTCCTCCAGATCTTTATCAATCATCTGCTCGATGAAGTTTCTGGAAACAGGCTCCTTTGCTTCTTCTGCTGCAGGATTTTCTTTCGAGAATTCAGCCATTTTCCTTATCTCCCATCCTTTCATTTCCTTATTATTGTTTTATCTTATCAAAACAAACATTAAAATACAACATCGTTCTTAAGAAAATAATAATGTTCTTTCCCCCTGTTGTATGATAAAATACCTTTTGCAGGGATATTTTTATCAGTTTCGGAATACCCTGCTGTACAAATGTTATAACTACACTTTTTTATGCAGGAGGACTCCCTTATGAATCGTGCCTTACTCAAACAGGATGCCAAGGACGCTATGAAAGCGGCAAATCCGCATCCGGTACTCACAACCCTTGTTTTCTGGGCGATCCAGCTCGCCGCGCAGATCATTCTTGGTATTGTTTCCAGTATCTGCGGCTTTACTACCTACTTTGCTGCAGCCATCAGCTCCAGCATGTATGAAGACAGTGCATTTTTAAACTATGCCCCCAGCATCGGCGCTTTCCTGATCTACCTGGTTGTTGCGATCGTTATCGGCCTACTGATCGGTACCGTTCAGTTTGGCTATTATGCATACAGCCTGAAGGTTTTCAAGCATGAAGAAGCCGGCATTTCCGAGCTGCTTGCATACTTTCCCATGCTGCTCAAGATTTTCGGTCTTTCCCTCTGGATGGGTCTGTTCATCATGCTGTGGAGCTGCCTGTGCTACATCCCCGGCATCATCGCTGCACTGCGTTATTCCCAGGCCTTCTACATTCTGGCAGAAGATCCCAATAAGGGAATCCGTCAGTGTGTCAATGAAAGTAAAGAGCTGATGAGCGGTCATCTGTGGGAATACTTCGTGCTGCAGCTTTCCTTTATCCTCTGGTATTTGCTTACAGGTGTTACCTGCGGTATTGCAAGCCTGTATGTAACTCCTTATACCGAGATTACCAACGCCGGTTATTATTTAAGCTTAAAGCCGGAACAATCTTATGACGGCGGATATGGATGCGATCCTCAGCCGGATGATGTGATCTGAGGATTTTCCGGAAAATAGCTATTGTAACCATATGATTTTTATAAAATATCCATTCGTACAGGTGTACTTCCTAAAGACCTGGGCGGATGGATATTTTTTATTTTTATAAAAAAGAATGTGCATCCTCGTAAAGCGTTTATTATCGTATGGAAACGAAGTTTTCTATACGATAATAAGAACCAGATACCCGAGAGGCGAAGCCTTTCTGGCATCTGGTTCTTATTTTCAATCTTTACCGCCTTCCGATACTAGGCGATATCCTGTATTTTTCGCGATGTCGCCGCTTTGCCCCCGGAGTTTCAGCCACCGCTCATCCGAGCCGGTGCGCCGTTTTGTGTAGCTTAGTGATGGAACAGTCTGATTCCGGTAAATACCATCGCCATGTCATACTTATCACAGCATTCGATGACCGCATCATCGCGGACGGAGCCGCCGGGCTGTGCAATGTATTTTACGCCGCTCTTATGTGCGCGTTCGATGTTATCGGAAAACGGGAAGAATGCGTCAGAACCAAGGGTTACATCGGTCAGCTGGTTTAACCATGCACGCTTTTCTTCTCTCGTAAAGACAGCAGGCTTTACCTTGAAACGGGTCTGCCATACGCCCTCGGCCAGCACATCTTCGTATTCATCACCCATGTAAACATCGATGGCATTGTCTCTGTCTGCGCGTCCAAGGCCGTCTACAAACTGCAGTCCAAGCACCTGGGGAGACTGACGCAGCCACCAGTTATCCGCTTTCTGTCCTGCCAGTCTCGTGCAGTGGATACGGGACTGCTGACCTGCACCAATACCGATCGCCTGTCCGCCTTTTACATAGCAAACAGAATTGGACTGGGTATATTTCAGGGTGATCAGCGCGATCTTCATATCGATCAGCGCCTCTTCGGGCACTTCTTTGTTCTTTGTTACAAAGTTTGACAGCAGCTCTTCATCAATGTTTAACTCGTTGCGTCCCTGTTCAAAGGTCACGCCGAACACCTGTTTTCTCTCGATTTCCGCAGGGCGATAAGAGGGATCGATCTGGATAACATTGTATCCGCCCTTTTTCTTTGCTCTTAAAATCTCCAGCGCTTCGTCGGTATAGCCGGGAGCGATCACTCCATCGGAAACCTCGCGCTTGATCAGCTTTGCCGTGTCTGCGTCACAGACATCAGACAGTGCAATAAAGTCACCAAAGGAAGACATTCTGTCTGCACCTCTCGCTCTTGCGTAGGCACATGCCAACGGAGAAAGCTCTCCAAGGTCGTCTACCCAGTAAATTTTTGCCAGCGTATCCGTCAGCGGAAGTCCCACGGCCGCACCAGCCGGGGAAACGTGCTTAAAAGAGGTTGCTGCCGGAAGTCCGGTCGCTTTTTTTAACTCGGAAACAAGCTGCCAGCCGTTTAATGCATCCAGGAAATTGATATATCCTGGCTTGCCGTTTAATACGGTAACAGGCAGGTCGCTGCCATCCTCCATGAAAATTCTGGAAGGCTTCTGATTCGGGTTGCATCCGTACTTTAACTGAATTTCGTTCATTTTTTCCTCCATTCCATTTTCAGTGGTTTTTGTTCACAATTCTTGTCTCGTATTTGCCGGTTTCGATGTCGATGTAGCGCACAAACAGGGAAACCTTATTTTCTTCATTCAGACTTTCCCAAACCAGCTGAGTAAAGCTGTCGATATCTCCGGAAATCGCAACCTTCTTCGGCTCGCCGGAAAAGCTCGGCAGCGGATTGCCGTCATGCATATAGGTGTGGATAAATCTGCCCTCGCCCGCTTTCGGATTTTCGTAAGCAAAGGTGTAACGCAGGCAGGAGGACGGATCGCCGTCGTCGCTCTTTAAAATGGACATTGCGAAGTTGTAACCGCCGTTTTCAATATGCAGGATTCCGGAAATACGAGGGGTGTAGTTCGGACCGTCCGGCTCAAATTCCCGGCTGCGCAGGCTCTGCTCGAAGGTCAGCTGCTTGTCCATGCCCTCATAGATCGTGTCTGTCTGGTCGCCGTTTGTAACGATCGTCTTGTTACCCAGCACGCGAACCGGTGCATAGATGATCAGGCTCGGATCCTCCAGCTTGGACGGATCAAACGCCTGTGTGCGGATGCCCTCGCCCTCCTCTACGAACACACGGTTGCGGGAATTGCTGCTTCTGCCCATAATAAAATACGCTGTTACCGCCTGTTTTCCGTCAGGGGTTTTGCCGATGACGATACCTCGTCCCGGATAGGCGTTGTTTTTCAGTTCTTCCGAAAGATTTAAAAGCTCCATGTTGTCCTCCATTTTGAAATGAATACGATAAAAAACCGCCTGAATACTCACATCATCTTCTGCTGTCAGTACCCAGGCGGTCGGTTTCTTCAAACGTGCTCCCCGTGGTGATCTCCACTAATCCGCCAGTCACACGTTTTGTGTTTGATTGTGTTAAAACAGGATACCCGCTAACGGAACATCCTATTCTATGCTATGCGGCCAATCGGTTAAAATCAGTCCGCAGAGCTGTAGTTGGGAGCTTCCTTCGTGATATGAATATCATGAGGATGACTCTCACGCAGAGCTGCTGCAGAAATCTTGACGAATTTGCCGTTTTCCTTCAGCTCTTCGATGTTTTTTGTTCCGCAGTAACCCATACCGGAGCGAAGACCGCCCATCAGCTGGAATACCGTATCTTCTACCAGACCCTTGTATGCAACACGACCTTCTACGCCTTCCGGAACGAGCTTCTTGGCGTCGGTCTGGAAGTAGCGATCCTTGCTGCCGTTTTCCATCGCAGCGATGGAACCCATGCCGCGGTAAACCTTGTATTTACGTCCCTGATACAGCTCGAACTGTCCGGGGCTCTCATCACAGCCTGCAAACATGGAACCCATCATGCAGACGCTTCCGCCTGCCGCGATTGCTTTGGTGATTTCACCAGAATACTTGATACCGCCGTCTGCGATGATCGGGATACCATATTCTCTTGCAACTGCGTAGCAGTCCATGATAGCTGTGATCTGAGGAACACCGATACCTGCAACCACACGGGTTGTACAGATAGAACCGGGTCCGATACCAACCTTAACGGCATCTGCACCTGCTTCGATCAGTGCTCTGGTCGCTTCTCCGGTTGCAACGTTGCCCGCAATTACCTGCAGATCCGGATATGCTTCCTTGATCATGCGCAGGCAGCGCAGTACGTTTTCAGAATGACCATGTGCGGAATCCAGAACAATAACGTCAACCTTGGCTTCTGCCAGAGCTGCCACACGATCCAGAACATTGGCAGTAATACCAACACCTGCACCGCAGAGCAGACGTCCCTGTGCATCCTTTGCTGCAAGAGGATATTTGATCGTCTTCTCAATATCCTTGATCGTGATCAGGCCCTTCAGATTGAAGTCCTTATCAACGATCGGCAGCTTCTCTTTTCTTGCCTTTGCCAGAATCTTCTTTGCTTCTTCCAGTGTGATACCTTCGGGAGCCGTAACCAGACCTTCACTGGTCATGGATTCTTTAATCTTCTTGGTAAAATCTGTCTCGAATTTCAGGTCGCGGTTGGTAATGATGCCGACCAGCTTTTTGCCCTCTGTGATCGGGACACCGGAAATACGGAATTTTGCCATCAGCTCATTGGCATCTGCAAGGGTATGCTCCGGGGATAACGAAAAAGGATCTGTAATGACGCCGTTCTCAGAACGTTTTACCTTGTCCACCTCATCGGCCTGCGCCTCAATGGACATATTCTTATGGATAATACCGATACCGCCCTGTCTGGCCATTGCGATCGCCATTCTATGTTCTGTAACGGTATCCATTCCCGCACTCATCAGCGGAATGTTCAGCTTGATCTTTTTTGTCAACCAGGTAGTCACGTCGACCTGATTGGGAATTACCTGAGAGTATGCCGGCACCAACAGCACATCGTCAAAGGTAATGCCTTCGCCAATAATCTGACCCATCTTCTCTCCTCCTGCGTATTTTAACTGTCAATTCAATGAAAACTGCCAGTAAATACACTACTGACAGTTCGTTTGAGGCAAGTGTAACAGAATTAAAACTCTGTGTCAATCGAAAAATACTTTTCTGGGCGCAACAGACTGAAGTGCTTTTACCATAGCCTCGCTGGGCTCAAAAATGATCTTGCGGTCTCCGCTGTAGATCATCACATAGCGTCTGTCCGGCTGTCCGGCAACGCCGCTGGAATAGTCCGTCACCTTAAGCTGACGATTCTTCATGTTGTCCAGATGCCAGGAGTTGATCGGTGCAAAAATCTCCATACTCTCTGTTTCAAACTTCTCGACTTTTTTCCGTTTGGTTTTGTTTAAAATCTTGTCGACGGAAATCTCCTTATCCACGTACAGATATTCAAACTCCACGCTGGCATTGAGCGAAGTAAAATACGCTCCGATTCCGGCTGCTGCCACTCCGAGCCACATCAGGGCATTCAGCATGCTAAGCAGGAAAAAAATCACCGCCAGGACAATCAGAAAAACCTGCAGTGCTTTCATCGCACTGGACGGTTTTTTCGCCACCAGACATTCTACATAGCTTTCATTCATATTGCTTTACCACCTTCGTATTTATTCCCCATCCCGGGAAGCTCAGGGTTTTGAAAGGTCTGCCCTTTTGACAGTGCTCCCTTTTTCAAACCGATAAAGCTATCATAGTACAGAATTCGCTTTTTTTCAAGGTATCCCAGGGACTTATCCGGTAGTTTAGAAAATTTTCACTTTTCTATCACAATGCTTTCATTGACTTCCCAAAATCAAACGACTATGATAAATATCAGCGCATGAATCTTTCCATACTATCGAAACGATCGAACACAGGATACCGGCACCAGATTTTGCCGCATGCCGCAAAATACAGGATTCAACACCGAACTACAGGGAGGCACTCAATGGCAACAGGCAATTCCGTCCATGACGAAGTTAAGGAACAGCAGCAAAAATTAAAAGGGAAACCCTTCAAGGAAAAATGGGCTTATTTCTGGGAATATTATAAAATCCAAACGATCGTGGTGATCGCGGTTCTCGCCTTTGCGGGAAACCTGATTTACACCTTTGCGACGCGCAAGGATACCGTCATGGAAGCAGCCTTTGTCAACTGCTACATGAATACCGAGGTCGACTCCGACACGATGATCGCCGATTTTGAGCAGTATGCTGACATCGATACCTCCAGCGACTGTGCCGCAATCAACCGGGATATGAATGTTGATTATGAAAATACTGACCAGTATTCCTATGCAAATATGCAGAAAATCATCGCGATGATATCCGGCAAGACCTTAGATGCCCTCATCACAGATGATACCTATATGGATCACAATCTCGAAGCCGGTCTATTCTGCGACCTGCACCAGTATTTTACCGACGAGGAGCTGGCACAGTACGGCGATCAGGTTATATACAAGGATCTTCCTGATGACAATACCGACGGGGAAATCCCCATCGGCATCAGCGTCAGCAGATCCAAATATCTGCTGACAGATCGGGCAAATGCATGGTTTACCATCCCTGCCAACTGCCAGCACCCGGAAAATGCGAAGAAATTTTTAGAGTTTATGCTTGAGCCGTAACACTCGCTGCTGCATACGACATGTAAAAATTCCGCGTAAGCTGCCAGAACGCTGCTCACGGCAAAAATCCCCGCCGCCACAGCCTGAATCGCTGTGACAGCGGGGATTTTGTTACTCAAAGCGCACCATGCGCACTTCTCACTCATTTTTCAGAATCAATTCCATCAACGTGTTCCCTTTTCCCTCCGGGTCATAGCTCTGCCACGCGATCACGCGGCCATGAGGCGACAGATACAGCATCTGTCCGTTCATACCGCCCTTGCAGTGCCCTCCGTTTTCCATCTTTGCAAGCTCATATTCCCGCTCAAAAACAAGCTCGACCCACTCTTTCGAAAGCAGATGCTTTCCTTCAAATGTGCCACCGTTTTGATAGACCTCGCCAAGCTTTGCCATGTCCTCTGTGCGCACATACATGCCGGTCGCTCCAATCGGATACCCCATCGGACACTTTGAAAAAGCCGCCTCCCTTACATGCAGCGGCATCAGCAGGCGCGGGCGCAGAAAGTCGTCCAGCTTTTCTTCGGAAAGCTCCGTCACAACGCGGGACAGCAGATAATATGCACCGTCGCTGTACTGATAGTCCACGCCCGGCCGCGCCGGAACCGGACGTTCAAACGCGAGCTTTAAAAAATCCTCCGAACCAAACTGCGTCATATCATAATTATCGATATCCAGAAAATCCTCCGTCACGCCGATTCGGTGCCGGATCACATGATCCAGCGTCACTTCTTCCCATTGCGGATCATAGCGCTCCGGCAGCTTTTTCCGAAACAGATCGCAGATCTTATCGTCTGGCTTCCAAAGTCCCTGATCGTATAAAAAGCCAAGCGCCGTCACGGTAAACACCTTCGTAACGGAATAGATGTCATTGCACGGATTGTCCGGCACAAAACTCCATGTCGTGCGCTTTCCATGCTCCGACTCCGTCAGCCAGAACAGCGGAAGATTCAGCACACGGATTTCCTCCAGAATTGTTTCTATCATGTTATTTTTCCTTTTCTTTAATGTAGTGCGACACGCCGAGCTGCCATATTACATTGTAGGCACCTTGTCCTCGCCTGCGGGCGCAAGGCTCCACTCCACCTGCTTTTCCCCGTTTTCCAGAAGCTCCCAGCTCACCGAAAGGATTCCATCCGGCGTCTGGATACTGCCCTTTGCCCAGGTCAGCTGCCGCTGGCTGCTGAGACGGATTTCGTAAGAAAAATGCTGTGCGAACCCGGGCACGGCTGGCGGCTGCAGTTCGCCGTTGAGCGGCTTCAATGCCTGTGCTGGCGGTGCAGTAACGTCCGGCTGCGTAGAGTTGACAACGGGCGGCTGCGGCGCTGGTATCATCCGGATCCCAAGGATCTGTGTAAACAGCAGCCGCACACAGGCGCCAAACATCGGATGGTTATGGGATTCTCTGCCATCCCAGCGCTCCCAGAGCGTCGTCGCACCATTTCGTTTCATATGTGCAAAGGACGCTGCTTCGCTGTCATTGGTCAGAAGCCTTACAGCCAGATCCCCTGCACCGATGGAAAACAGTTGTTCCAAAAGCATCGACGTGCCGAAAATTCCGGTATCAAAACGTCCGAGCGCTTCATATTTTTCGACCAGATGCTTTTTCGTCCGCTCATCCCCAAGCCCAAGTGCCAGTCCATAGGCGTTGCCTGCTGCCCTTCCTTCGCAGAAATCTCCGGTTTCCGGATCGAAATAAGCGTCAAGAAAAGCATTTTTGACATTCTTTTCCCGCTCCGCAAATCGAATTGGCAGTTTATTATTCATTTTTTCTGAAATTTGCATCATTTCCTGCAATCCATGCAAGTAGTAGAACGTATTGATAAATGCCTCCGGCAGCTGCTCCTTTTCCTCTGATGCCGGAAAGCACCAGTCGCCCAGACACCAGCCGCCCTCCTCTTCGCGGACCACAAGTCCCTTTTCACTGTGGGCATCCATATAATCGAACCAGCGCAGGATCGCGTCATAGCCCTGCACAAGCAGGCTGTCGTCCCCATAAATTTTTGCCCATGCGAGCGGAACCATTTTTCTGCCATCGTGCTCCCCAATCAGGATCGGATAAAGCTTTCGGATCACACGATCCGGTGGACAGGTCTGCTCTTCTAAAAGGGTTTCCGGTGCATGGACCGGCTGTGCTGGCTTCCAACCGGATAAATCAGCGCCCGGATACTGCCAGCCTTCCAGCTCTTTCCGCAAATCCCGACCTCTCCCAAAAAGAGGTTGTTTTTCAGCAATCCACCCGGATGCCACAATGTCTGCCGGTCGCTTTCAATCCATTCCTGTCTTCCGTCTGCATCTGTCAACGTCAGCTCAAACCAAAGCTTCGGCAGCCCGAAAATAAATTTTCCTTCGGCAATCCGTTCTGTCTGATGATACCAGCCATTGCCCAGTCGTACTGCAAGTACATTCTCTCCTGCCTTTAAATACGGAAGTAAGTCAAAGCTCAAATACCGGCAGCGATGTGCGCTGCGCTCCTCCCATACCGGATACGTTGTTTCACAGCCGAGCACCGACGCGTAGTCTGTCATCGCCGGCATCAGCTCCTGATCGCTGATCCTTTTTCCATTGATATAGAATAGAAAATACCCCAGTCCGCAGATTTCCAGACGGGCGCTTTGAAAGCGCTCTGTCCTATCCAGCCAGAAGCTTCTTCGAAACAGCGGCGCTTCACAGCCTGCGCCGCCGCAAATCCAGTGTTCTTTTTTCAATCTTGATTCTCTCCCGTAGCCCTTGCCGCCCCAATATCAGAAAACATGCCGCCCTGCCATCTGCTTAGATGATAGAACGGCATACGCACTCTTCTAAATATTGGAAGCCTGTTTATTACTGACTTACTGTCATTTTCCCCAGGATTTCTTCTACTTCCTCTACACTCATCAGGAGGTCTTCCGCTATTTTGGATACAGAATCGCCTTTTTGATACTTTTTAGTTACCAACTCGACCGTTTTTTGATTAGATCCTTCCAGGCGTCCCTCTAAGCGTCCCTCTTCCAGCCCCTTCTCCATGGCTTCCCGAAAAATCTCCTTCGACCGATAATTCAACACTTTTCCTCCCATAACTTCCGTAACCTCCTTCTCCACATTGTCATATTTCGACGCCAGTTTTTCCACTACAGTATTCGCCAGTTCACACAACGCGCCGCCGGTAATTGGCTTCATACGCCCGCTTTGGCACTCCTGATCCAGCCGTGCAGCTACGTTCTCATATTCCATCCTCAAACTGCGAAGCCGCTTTTCATCTCCATTAATTATTCGAAATTCCTTTTCATATCGAAAAATATAGAATGGGATCAACATCCATAACTCTTTTTCAAAAATTTCTTTCAACGTATAGTTCTTTACTTTCAGGATCGGAATTTCGTAAAATATTTCCTTTTTCCCAACGCAAATACAAATCTTCAACTCATCCGGTGTATTCGAATTGCTCCTCAGATAGATCACTGCAGAATCCGGAAATTTCACATACAGCACGCCGTTCCGGTATTCCTTATTCCTCAAAGCAATCTGCGCATCATATTCCCACATCCGAATTTCCATTGTCCCATCCGGTGTGCTCTGACATTCCAGATGATACCGTTTGGAAATTCCCTTTAAAGAAATCAATGTCAGGTTGGAATCCGTAACCCGCTTCTCCTTTTTCCCCTCCGGGTTCCTAAAAAAAATCTCGTTTTCATTCGATACCACTACTTCCCGCCCGGTATAATTCGTGCCGAACAGCTCGTTAATCAGCGGAACCACCAGCTCTGGGCAGTCCTGCAGCAGCGTGCGGAAAGTGTCATCATAAGGTGTATTGATTGTCTCCATCTTTTGCCTTTCTGATACATTCATCATATACCAGGAAGGCTCTTTCCTGCAAGGTCTTCCCGGTATCTCCATCTGTTCCTTATTCAATTTTTGTCTGATAGAAATCTCTGGTCGATCCGACCTTGAAAAAAAGATTTTAGATTCTACGGCAGGGGCGGCTCTCCCTCTGCAAAAGCCGCCTGCCATAATAGAATATATTTGATGCCAGGGTCAAAAGGTCTAAGCCCACATGAGCTTGCTCATAGGTGGGTGAAAGACCTCTTGACCCGCCCCGATAGGAGCATAAAAGTGGGATGATAATCCCACGATATGCGACTATAGGGCAGGATTGTGGGAGTGCACAGCACGGAACAATCCACAAGCATCAAGGTCGGGGGTTTTTGCCCTCGACATCATAGATTTAATGTAAACGATACTTCGAAAAAAATCAACAGCAACCGCTATCCAATATGCTGCGTTTTGATTGGGGATCTGACCCCGTTTCACGCATATCCCCGCCTCTGCTTCTCCCACATTTTCCAGTAGCGTCCCTTTTGCGCCAAAAGTTCCTGATGGCTGCCGCACTCCGTAATCCGTCCATGCTCCATGACATAGATTCGATCCGTCAGCGCCGTCACGGAAAGCCGGTGCGAAATCACGAGCACGCCCTGATCGGGATGTCCCTGCAGCAGCGTTTTGTTAAACGCATCCTCTGCAAACGGATCAAGTGAAGCCGCCGCTTCATCCGCAATCAGAAACTCCGTGTTATAATAGCAGGCGCGCGCCAGCGCAATCTTCTGTTTCTGTCCCTCTGAAAACAGGAAACCGTCCTCGCAAAATTCCCGCAACACCTGTTTTTCGACCGGAACAGAGGTCCCCTTTCGATACAAACCGCTCTCGCACAACGCGTCCGCAGCCCGGCTCTTATCTGCGTTTTCGGAAAGCGCCACGTTCTCCGCCAGAGACGCCGCATACAGCAGATTTCCAGCAAACAGCACCGTGAAATGCTTCCGACATTCCTCCCATTCTGCCTTCGTCGAAACGGCTGCTCCATCCGCAAAAATCGTCCCACTGTCCGTTTTTCCAAGTCCGAGCAAAACCTTGATGAACGTCGTTTTTCCGGCGCCGCTGTCTCCGACCAATGCGATCTTTTCCCCCTTTTTCATCTGAAAACAGATGTCCAGTAAGACTTTCTTCTCCCCGTATCCGAAATCGACATGCTCCATCGAAATCTCTGAAATCATCCTACTGTCCGCTGCCATGGATTCCTGGTTTTTGTCATTCGACACTTCTCCGTTTTGTTCGCAAAAATCAATAAATCCGTCGATGTATCCGGCATACTCCCCGGCTCTTCCCGCCATCTGCTCAAACAGCACGGACAGCGCATACAGGATGATGTGCGTCCCGTTCAAAAGCGCCGCAAAATCGTCCAGTCCGATCGTCTTTTTCCAGAAAAAACAATATCCCAGATACGCGATCATCAAACAGTCGATAAACAGAAAATCGCTCCCGATCTCCCGCCCGAACGCAATTGGAAAAATACGTCGATTCCACTGTTTCGTCTGCTCCGCCTTTTGCGAAAAGCTGTCCTGATCCCGTTTTACGAAAAATGGCAGGCAGCCCAGAATCCGCCCCTCTGCTGCATATTCCTTTCGCAGAAAAATCCGTAAATAGTTCTGGTGCAATGCATCTTTTTTGTTCTGTTCATCCCGCTTTGCGTTCGTTTTTTCCACCAGACTTTTGACACAGAAACGGCTTGCCACAAACGCCAGCAAAACGAACACAACGATCATCTGATCCATGCGGATATAAATGACGACCGCTACCGCACCAGCCAGAAAACTGCCGAACAGCTGCCGGTAAAATTCCAGCGTTTCCTCCATTTTCGTCTGTGCAAACTGCAACGCCCTGCGGTATCCGTGAAAGTATGATTCTTCGTTATATTTTCTGCAATCTGCGTCCAGCATGATCCGGTACAGCCTGCAATTTAGTTTGTATTCCAGCCGTTCCTTCCACTGAGGATAAATGCGTTCAAAGTACCAGTGCCACAAAAAGCTCACCGACAGCTGGTACACCAGAAATCCTCCCAGCACCCACGCTGCCCGTATCAGATCACGCCCCATCAGCGCGCCGATCATCCATTTCAAAACAAGGACATTCGCCAACACATCCGCCAGGTCATATGCGCCCGTCAGCACAATTTCCAGTAAAAACAGCCCCGGTGCATCCAGAAAGCGGAGCTTCTGCAGCCGCAGATGACTTTTCAACCCGTTAAACCGCATCGTTTTCCCCCTCCTGTGCAAAATACTGCCGTCGCTGCGTCGTAAACATCCTGCAGTAGTCGCCGCCCTTTTCCATCAGTTCTTCGTGCGTTCCATGCTCTGCAATCATTCCTTTTTTCAGATATAAAATCTGATCTGCCTGCCGTGCAAAGGATAACCGATGCGTCACGAAAATCAACAGCTTTCCCTTTGTCGCTTCCAGCACTTCCTGCAAAATATCCGCTTCTGTCAGCGGGTCTAAAAATGCTGTCGGTTCATCCAGAATTACCGCATCGAAATCGCCTGCAAACACCCTGCACAGAAAGTGCTTCTCCCCTTGCTGCTGCGGCTCAGGTCCCGCTGGAAGCTCCCAGTGTCCTGCTGCCGGCTTCTGCCTCCGCGCAGCTTCCTGCTGTCCCGGAAGGCAGTACCTCCGATACTGCTTTTACCGAGATTGCCTGCATCCTGCCGTCCTTCTCCGATCAGTTTTCGTTATCCATGGTAAATGGCATACTTTCTGCATTTCCCATAGATTCCTATATCTGTCACCTTTTCCAGAGCTTCAATCCTTCTCTGGAAAACCGGCTGCTGCAAAAATGTATCGACACCGGCATCAGCGGAATCGTTCTGTTTCCTCAGGATCAGCCATTTTTCAGCGAGCAACTGCTTTATCTGCTGCTGCAGAAATATCCCCTGGTCCTCATCGACCGGAATCTTCCGCGTCTGGATACCAGCTATGTCATTGGGGACAATAAAACCGGCGGTGCACTCTGTCTGCGTCATCTCCACGCCCTCGGACATCAGCGCATCTGCTTCGTCTCTTCTGCCCGGCGGAATACCTTCACGGTTCGCTCCCGTATCGACGGCATTTTGCAAGAAGCGAAGGCACGCAATATTCCGGAATCCTCCATTACGATCTTGGATTTCTTCAACAAGCATCAGCCCTACGTTCACTATCAGAAGCAAATGATGAAGCTGATCCGGGAGGAGCGCATCACTGCCTTTATTGCAGCAGAATCCACTACCTGCGCCTATCTCTACAGCCTGTTTGCCACAATGAACCTCCGGGTTCCTGAGGATATCTCCCTGATGTCCTTTGATAAACCGCTGGTAGAATCCCAGCGTCCCGATTTCTTTACCCACATTAGTCAGTCCGAATATCTGATGGGAAAAGAAGCCGGCACGATTCTGAAACATCAGATCGAAACCCGTGATCCGCAGGTGACACGCCGTGTGATGTCGCCTCTTCTGGAGGTTCGCAAATCCACAAGGGCGATTGTGCTGTAGCTTTTCCATCTTTGTTGACACATCAACAAATATATGTTATGCTTTCCAGGCCGACTTGGGAAATCGATCGGCCACGCAGCCCAATGGGCCTGCGAAATGGAGGTAACGAATCACATGAATCAGATACAGATTATTACAGACGCGGGATCGGATATCGTCGATTGCTCCCGCACAGACCTGACCGTCCTTCCGATGACCATCCGTTTTGGCGATGAAGAATATTTGGACGGCGTCAACTTAACCCACAGACAGTTTTATGAAAAGATGATCGAAACACAGGTGCTGCCGACCACCAGCCAGCCTTCCCCCTATGCCTTCGAGGCTGCAATCAGAAAAATCCATGAACAGGGCGACATTGCACTGATCATTACGATCTCCTCCAAGCTCTCCGGAACCTGGCAGAGTGCCAACATCGCCGCAGCCGAAACCGGCGGAGAGGTTTATATCGTAGACAGCTTAAACGTTGCCGTCGGGGAAAAGGCCATCGTGGAATATGCATTGCGCATGAAGGATGCCGGCACAGATATCCACACCATCGTAGAGACCCTGAATCATGAAAAAGAAAATCTGCGAGTGATCGCTCTTTTGGATACCCTGGAATATCTGCAAAAAGGCGGCAGAATTTCCAAAACCGTTGCCATCGCCGGAAGCCTGCTTTCCATCAAGCCGGTGGTCTCCGTTGTGGATGGTGAGGTTGCACTGCTGGGTAAGGCACGGGGCTCCCGCCAGGGCAACAACTTCCTGATCCAGCAGATTCAGAAGGACGGCATTGATTTTTCCCGGCCGTTTTTCTTGGGCTACACCGGGTTAAGCGACGCGCTGCTGCAGAAATACATTTCCGACAGCGCAGAGATCTGGAAAGAGCATGTCGATCATCTGCCCATCGGAACCATTGGAGGCGCCATCGGAACCCATGTCGGTCCCGGAGCTATCGCAGTGGCGTTTTTTACAGAAAAATAATCTTTGAACTTAAGGGGGATCCTCCTCCAAAAAAGCAAAAGCACCTCAACCTTTCTCAGATCGGTTGAGGTGCTTTCTTTCTGACAACAGGATCGGTTCAATCCTCCTCGATATGCTCCAGTCCCTGATTGATGATCGTGCGGACATGTCCGTCCGCCAGGGAATAAAAGATGGATTTGCCTTCTCTTCTGCTTTTAACCAGTTTATTCTGTTTTAAAATGCGCAGCTGATGGGAAATCGCCGACTGCGTCATCTGCAGGGCTGCTGCAAGGTCGCAGACACAGACCTCCGCTTCAAACAAAACAAACAGAATCCGGATACGGGTAGAATCTCCAAATACCTTATAAAGCTCCGCCAGATCATAAAGCTCTTCTTCTTTTGGAAGCTTTTCCTGTACGATCCTGAGCAGTTCTTCATGAACCTCCGTTTCTTCACAGTGATCCATTTCCAGTTCTTCTTTTTCCTGCATGGTTCTCTCCATTTTCTTTACAGCTTTTTCACATTCAGGGCGCGGATCGCATTGAGCACGGCGATAATCATAACGCCCACATCTGCGAAGATCGCCGCCCACATATTCGCAATGCCGAGTGCGCCGAGGATCAGGCAGACCACTTTAACACCGATTGCAAAATAAATATTTTCATAAACGATTCTCAGGCACTTTCTGGAAATTCTGATGGCCTTGGAAATCTTTAACGGATCATCATCCATCAGAACAATATCCGCCGCCTCGATCGCTGCATCCGAGCCCAGTGCTCCCATTGCGATGCCGATATCCGCCCGGGAAAGCACCGGTGCATCGTTGATGCCGTCTCCCACAAAGGCAAGCTTTTCCTTTTCCCCTTTTTCATCCAGAAGCTTTTCTACCTGCGCTACCTTGTCGCCGGGCAGAAGCTCGCTGTGTACCTCATCAATACCGAGCTCTTCCGCAACCTGACGTGCTGCCTCCCGGCGGTCTCCGGTCAACATGATCGTCTTTTTCACGCCGCATTTTTTCAATGCCGCGATGGCTTCCTTTGCATGAGGCTTGATCTGATCCGAAATCAGGATATGTCCGGCATATTTGCCATTCACCGCCATGTGAACAACGGTTCCGACGCTGTGACATTCCATACAATCCACACCGAGCTTTTCCATCAGCTTGCTGTTGCCTGCAGCAACTCTCACGCCATCCACCTTTGCAGTCACACCGTTGCCGCTGATCTCTTCGACATCCGTTACACGGCTCGGATCCAGGGGCTTGCCGTATGCCTTCTTAAGGCTCTTGCTGATCGGATGGGAGGAATGGCATTCCGCCAGCGCTGCGTATTCCAACAGCTTCTCTGTATCCATGGAAGAATGATGCACACCGCTTACTTCGAACACGCCCTGCGTCATGGTTCCTGTCTTATCAAATACAACATATTTGGTTTCGGAAAGTGTTTCCAGATAGTTGGAGCCTTTTACCAGAACACCTGCGTTGCTCGCACCGCCGATTCCGGCAAAGAAGCTCAGAGGAATACTGATGACCAGCGCGCACGGACAGCTGATTACCAGGAAGGTCAGCGCCCTCATAACCCAGTCGCCCCATTCCGGTGTCATTCCAAGAAACAGCAGCCGCACAAGGGGAGGTAAAATTGCCAACGCCAGAGCTCCGTAGCAGACCGCAGGCGTATAGTATTTTGCAAATTTGGAAATAAAATTCTCGGATCTGGATTTTTTGGAGCTTGCATTTTCTACCATATCTAGGATCTTCGATACCGTCGATTCGCCAAACTCCTTTGTCGTCCGGATTTTCAGCACGCCGGACATGTTGATACAGCCGCTGATGACTTCGTCCCCAACGCCGGCTTCCCTCGGAAGGCTCTCACCGGTCAGGGCGCTGGTGTTTAAGCTTGTGCGTCCCTCTTCGATCACGCCGTCAATCGGCACCTTTTCTCCGGGCTGTACAACGATCACGCTGCCGATTTCAACCTCATCCGGATCAACCTGCTCCAGTGTTCCGTCTTCTTTTTCGATATTCGCATAATCCGGACGGATATCCATCAGCTCACTGATGTTTCTGCGGCTCTTACCCACCGCATAGCTCTGGAACAGCTCACCGATCTGGTAAAAGAGCATAACCGCAACGCCCTCTTTATAATCCCCCAGAAGGATCGCGCCAATGGTCGCAACCGCCATCAGAAAGTTCTCATCAAAAACCTGTCTGTTTAAAATACCTTTCCAGGCCTTTAACAAAATATCATGGCCGATCACCAGATACGGAATCATAAACAGCACAAATTTCAGCCAGCCATCTACCGGAAGCAGGCTCAGCACAACCATCAGCACTGCTGCCACGATAATCCTGGTCAATACTTTTTTCTGTTTCTTATTCATGCCTTTCCCCTTTCAGTAAAAACATTAAATCTGCAGACTGTCCATGACGGCTACAGCCTGCAGATTTGTCTTCTTTTACAGGAAGATCTCGCAGTCATCCTCTACCTTTTTGCAGTTTTTGTATACATCCTGCATAACGGCCTTTACATCTGCACCCTCTTCAAATTCCACGGACATTTTCAGGGTCATGAAGTTTACCGTTGCGTCCTTAACGCCTGCAGTCTTCTTTGCAGCGTCTTCCATTTTGTTTGCACAGTTTGCGCAGTCAACGTCGATTTTGTAAGTTTTTTTCATGATAAAATCCTCTCTTTTCCTGTCTTGCAGCATCTATGGGTGCTTCTGTTCCCCATTGCTTTTTCTTTCATATGAACAATTATTCATATGTTTGATTTCATTATAGCACTCTTTTCGATTCTGTCAACAAAAATGTTAGGATCCTATGTTTAATTTCTCCAGGGTTCTTTCCCTTCCTTCTCTACTTCAATCTGGCACAGCTTCATTGCCGCCAGCGCAGTATCATGAGAAGCAGGCGTCACGCAGGCACACGCTGCCGCATCAACGATCACATCTGCCTCAGGAAATGCAGCCTTACACAAAATCGCGTTGGAGAGCACACAGATTCCGGTGCAAAGTCCGACCAGCTCGATCTGCAGGTTCGAATCCGCAACGATTTTCTCGTCCGAGCGCAGTTTCTCAATCAACTCCATGGAGCCAAAGGTGGGCTTTTGAATTTTTCTCGCTGCATCCACCTGTTTTTCTTTCAACGCCTGCTCTACTGCCGGGCACAGGCAATGTCCATTCGTTCCCTCGATGCAATGTGCAACCGGAAGATGCAGTCCTTCTTTTGTCTGCAGATACTGTTCCGGATGCGTGTCCTGTGTCACGTAGATCTGTTCTGCCGGGGTTTCTTTGATTTTGCAGACGACGTTTTCCACAATCGCCTGAGCCTCCTTTGTTCCAAGGCTCCCTGTAACAAAATCGTTCTGCATGTCTACTACAATCAAAAGCTTCATAAAATCCTCCATTTTTTCATATAATAAATTTCTTCTTCTATTTTTTGAACCGCTTCGCCAAAAGTTCTTTATTCAACACAATATCATTTTCCCAATTATCCAGAAGAAGCCTTCAAGTCATTACACTCAAAGGCTTCTTATTCCCAATAACATTTTCCTATGCTGGCATAGGCTCCTTGTCGGCAATAATTTTTTTCACTGCTTCTAGATCTTTATCTGTAGCTGCCGCTATCTGTTCTGCAGTAAAACCGTTTTTATACATTTTGACAATAAGTCCAGCCTCTCCAATTGCAATTCCTTTTTCTTCAATTCCCTGACTCAAGTTACACATAACGCTCACATCCTTTCTGAAATTTTCCTCAATAGGGATATCATATTCATTTCCTATGATATTTAATTTTTCATCCACTGTAAGATCCTGTGACAACAATGCTCCCAATAGTCTGTGCAACTCATATGTTTCATCATGCTCAGGCAGTTTCTTTGCTAATCCAATCATAATAATATTCAGCAGATCAAGATTTCCTTTCCATTCATAGGAACCTATTAAATCTTCTTTTGTGAGATGTACATAGCTCATGGTGTTTTCCTTCATATTCATGCATATCCAAATGGAATACACCCGTTTAATATCATCATAGCTAGAATTTTCAAAATCGCGTTCTTTTTGCGAAGAAATCAGTCTGCTCACATAAAAGATTGCTCTGTTTAAAATTTCATATCCATTCGGTTCATCTTTTTGTGCCTCCACATTTATAATAATCTGTGATAAACCATCTTTCATACGTACATAAAAGACAATATCAAATCTTATCAGTCCTTCATTAACTTCTCCATTTTCCGTGTTAAACCCAACCAGCCGTTCTCCATTTTTCTCACTGACTGCATTTGTAAGACCAGGTTCCACCGGCACAGTACCAATATGAGGTGTTCCCTCAATACTGTCCACCACTTTCTTAGGGTCCATACCCTTAAATTCATCAACAGTCTTCACCAGTATATGTGCCAATATACTCTTTTGTCCTAACAAGCGCTTCGCACTCGTATCATATTCTGCTTTAGAATCTGTTGCTTTTATTGCATTTTTTAATTCTGCATTCACCGGTATCCCTCCCTTGGATGGATGTTTCATAAATTTCTTCAGTCATCCCCCAAAAGGCATCAGACCATATCTATATTATAACTTACTCATTTCCTTTATACAATTCATTTCCATATTAAAAAACACCCTTCTGCATGTTTCCATACAAAAGGGTGTCTCTTTCATTTCCTTTATCCGATGTGTTTTCCACATGAGGACTGATCAAATGCCTGAAAAAACACATCCTGCCAAAACTGTCTGGGTATAATTACTCAGCAACAGTCTCGGTAGCTGTCTCAGTTGCAGCTTCTTCTGTAGCTGCTTCTGTGGTAGCTTCTTCAGTTGTAGCTTCTTCTGTGGTAGCTTCCTCAGTTGTAGCTTCTACAGTGGTCTCTTCTACAGTAGACTCAACTGCTACTGTGCTCTCTTCTGCAACGGTTGTGGTCTCAACAGTTGTCTCTGTAGCTGCTGCGCTGCCGCAAGCTACCATGGATGCTGTCATAACTACTGCTGCTAAAACTGCTACTAAATTCTTTTTCATAATAATGTCTCCTCCTAAATCAAAACCAGGCATTTAAAAAATGCCGTTTCCTTAATACGAATGTGAGGATACCACCTTTCCTTTTGTTTGTAAATAGTTTTTTTCTAATTTTAAAACATTTTATGAATTTTATAAGGTTTTGTTCACAATTTGTACATATTTCGACTTTTTCTTCCTTTTTACGCCGATTTTGCATTTGTAAATCCGAAAAAATCCTGTATCATATAGGATGCTAGGGTCAAAAAGTCAAAAAAGCCGACGCAAGCTTGCTTACAGAAGGCGTTTTGACTTCTTGACCCGTCAAGATAGGAGCATAAAAGTGGGATGCTAATCCCACGATATGCGACTATCAGGCTGGATAGGATCATTAACAACCGCACAAAGAAATGCAGCATTTCCTTCCCGGGAAATCCTGCAAAATGGAGAAGCAATTCATGAAATCATCCAATTACCTGTTAGAATGCTGCGTCGATTCCGCATATTCTGCCCGTATGGCCAAAAAAGGAGGTGCAGACCGCCTCGAGCTTTGCTCTAATCTTGTCATCGGCGGTACGACGCCCACCCTCGCCCTTTATGAACAGATCAGAAAACAGACCGGCATCCGCATCCATGTTCTGATCCGCCCCCGCTTCGGCGATTTCCTGTACTCGGAGGATGAGACAGCCCTCATCTGTAAAGAAATCGATGCGTTTCGGGCAGCCGGAGCCGACGGCGTTGTAATCGGAAGTCTTTCTCCGGACGGTTCCCTGTGTACCGAACAGATGAAACGTTTCCGCGAACATGCCCGGGATATGTCCGTCACACTGCATCGTGCCTTTGATATGTGCCGCGATCCCTTTGCAGCCCTTGAGGAAGCGATTTCCTTGGATATTCAGACCATTCTGACCTCCGGTCAGGCTCCCGACTGTCTGCACGGCGTCGATCTGCTCAATAAACTCCATCAGGCAGCTGACGGCAGAATCCATCTCCTTGCAGGTGCAGGCGTCTCTGCCAAAACGGTTCCTGCTCTCCTTGAAAAAACGTCCCTGACCCAATTCCATATGTCCGGCAAGACCATTAAAAACAGTGAGATGGTCTACCGCAACCCGGAGGTTTTTATGGGAATTCCCGGTATGAGCGAATATGAGATCTGGCAGACTGATCCGGAAGCTGTCGCAGCTGTGCGCACGATGCTCGACCGCGCGGCAGATGAAGAAGCGTAAATGCGCAAGAATGCGAGCTGCTGTGTAAGGGAGATGCCGACATGCGGCACAGCGCAATGCCGATCACTGATTTGAAAAAGAATGTGCCTTGGCACATTCTCGCGCCGAGGCGCGGCTGCTTCGGCAATCATCTACCCTTGCGCCGTGTGCGCATCCTCGTAAAGCATTTATTATCGTATGAAAACGAAGTTTCCTATCCGATAACAATAGAATGCACGCTCTGTGAGCATTCTATTGTCATGAAAAAAAGACGTTCCCGAACAGATTTGTTTCGGGAACGTCTTTTCTTTTCGACTATTATCTCTCACATTTCCAGAAGTAAGCACTATATCCCGGCAGCTCACTTCCGCCGCCAAAATCATGCTCCTGTCCGGTGATCAGATCCACCGCACGACCACAGCCTGCATCGAAGTGGGCTGTATAGGGATGCTCCTCTGCATTGATCGCAACCAAAACCCGTTCTCCATCTACGGCGCGTTCAAAAATGCACTGGCGGTTCGTCAGCACAACACTGCGGAATGCGCCATAATTGAGGGCATTGGAGTGTTTTTTAGCTTCTGCAAGCTTTGCGATCCACTCTGTCAGCCCGTTTGTCTGAGGCCCATCGAAGCATGCACGCAGTGCAGGATCTCCCTGGCTTTTCTCTCCCTTTGCGCCCCATTCACTTCCATAATAAACGCAGGGGATTCCGGGCATACCAAACATCAGCGCATAAATAAGCGGCAGATGTTTTTCATTGGTAAGGATGCTTGCCACTCGCGTCACATCATGGTTGTCCACAAAGCTAAGCAGATGCTTTCCTTTATAAAGGGTCCAGTTTTCCGGGCCGAACTGGCGCAGCAGAGAGTGGACAATTTCAAACATATTCATACTGTTGAAGCTGGAATACAGTCCCTTATAGCATTCATAGTTGGTGGCAGAATGCAGCATGGAATCATTCATCAACCGGTTGTAATCCCCATGCAGCATTTCTCCGACGAGAAAGAAATCCGGCTTTAAGCTGTCGCAGAAGCTTCTCAGACGGCGGACGAAATTTTCGTCCAGACAATAAGCGACATCCAGCCGCAGACCGTCAATGTCAAACTCGTCAACCCAGCCTCTTACGCTTTCCAGAAGATACTGGACAACCTCCTCGTTCTGTAAATTCAACTTGACAAGATCGTAATTGCCTTCCCAGCCCTCGTACCACAGACCGTCATTGTAATTGGAGTTGCCGCCAAGATTGATATGAAACCAGTTTAAATAGGGGGAATTTTCCCTGTTTTTCAAAACATCCTGAAATGCCCAGAAGCCGCGTCCTGCATGATTGAACACGCCATCCAGCACAACCCGGATGCCTTCGCTGTGAAGCTTATCGCAAACCTGCTTAAAGTCTTCATTCGAACCGAGGCGGCAATCGATTTTACGATAGTCCCTTGTATTGTACCCATGGGTATCCGATTCAAAGACCGGTGAAAAATAAATCGCATTTGCCCCCAGCTTTTTGATATGATCTGTCCAGTCCAGCACCTTCAAAATCCGATGTGTCTCCACCCCGTCATTTTCAAACGGTGCTCCGACAAAACCAAGGGGATAAATCTGATAAAATACACTTTCATATGCCCACATAGTAAATTCCTCTTTCCTGCCAGTATGTTTGCTGACCTGTCTATTTTACCATTTTCCTCCGGACTGCTCAATATCAGAATCCTGCACTTTTCCAATAGAATCAATCAATCCCTGATGTTTTTAAAAAATGATTCGTTAATATGACATCGATCCCCATATCAAAGAAGGCTTTTGCTTCTTCTGCATCATCCGACCAAAATAAATTACAGATCATCCCCTTTGCATGAGCCTTGTCGATCATGCTCCGGGTCAGAAATAATTTGCAGAATTGTACCCGGCTGCACTGATACCGAATGGCATTTTCCACAATGCTGTAATTCATATGTCCCTCCAGACAGCATCTTTTGATATCCGGCGCCATTTTTAATGCCGTTTCCAAAACATCCTTCTCCCCGGTAATATAAACCATGTCTCTGCATTGGTATTTATCCAGCAGCTGCAGGATTTTTTGAAAGGTATTCTCATCATAAGCCGGAATTTCTCTGTCTTCCAGATCCTTCAGCACCATCGGCTCCGGCTCCCTAAGAGGCATCGGCAGCGGCTTATTTTCTGTATATATTTCCATCAGCTCCTGTCCTCTTCCCTCCATGATCCGATTTTTAAGAACCGAAGCGCCAATGGATTTGATATGAATATTCATAACTACCTTACCGGCAAACTGCCGCAGCACCTCTTCAAATAAAGGAATACGTACTCCTTCATATTCCGAATGAAATTTCTTTCCTGCATCCAGGTTTTTCATCTGTTCCCATGTCATATCACAGATTGTGCCTTTGCCGTCTGTCGTCCTGTCTACCGACGGATCATGACACACTGCCAGCTGTCCATCCGCCGTCGGCCATAAATCAAATTCTATCTCATCCGCTCCTAATGCCACCGCAGCCGCAAATGCCGGCAGTGTATTTTCCGGCGCAACGGCATTAAATCCTCTGTGTGAGCAAAATTTTCTTTTTGACATTTTATCCATTTCCTTTCTTTTTTCAGGAAGCATTTTTTAATTTAGGATCCAATCTATCTCTCAGCCAGTCTCCGATCAGGGAAATATCTAAGATCAGTACCACTATGATAATACTGGGCAGTACCGCCAGCCACCAATGCGTCAGCATATAATCTCTGCCCAGACTGACCATCACGCCAAGAGATGTGCCGGGAGGCTCTATTCCAAGTCCCAAAAAAGACAAGGTGCTTTCGAGCAAAATAAATCCCCCCAGCTCCATGGTAGTCTGCACGATCAGGGGCGATGCAATATTTACCAGAATATGCTCAAACACAATTTTTACTCCGCTTGCCCCCATAGAACGGCTCGCTTCGATAAACTTCGCATTTTTCAGCTGAAAAATCTGGCTTCTTACCAGACGGCAATAGGAAGACCATCCTGTGATTGCCATAACGAGAATTGTCGTAACCGGCTTTGCCCCCAGAATACAAGCAAAAATAATACCGATAAATGTGGTTGGTATAGATAAACGTACATCTGTAAAGAAAGACAATACCGCGTCTATCCATTTTCCGCCCAGTCCGGAAAGAATCCCCAATGCAGTTCCAGTTACCGTCGCAATGATCATGCCGGTAAAGGAAATCATGATGGTGGATCTTGTGGCATAAAGCAATCTGATCGCAACATCTCTGCCCAGATTATCCGTTCCAAATAAATAGGGGGATGTGGGATCCTTAAATTTTGGCATTTTTAATCTTTGTGTAAGATCACTTGCCCCCAGATCGATCGGTGCAATCACCGGTGCAAGCAGCGCCGTTATAACGATTACTGCCAGTGTCACCATTAAAAAAATTATCATCGGTGGAATGATCCATCTTTTTCTACCGAGCTTTCTGTTCCGCATACTTATCCTCATTTCTGTATTTTATCTGAAATCCTTTAATGATCGCGTATTCGCGGATCCAGCAAACCATAAGAAAGGTCTACCAAAAGATTCACAAATGTTACGGAAGCCGATATCACCAGAACGCCAAATACTACCACAGGAAAATCTCGCTGCTGTGCACTGGAAACAATTAAGGTTCCGATCCCGGGCCACGCGAATACCGTTTCCACAACAACAGATCCTCCGATCATAGCACTTAACTGTGCTCCCAAAATCGTAATGACCGGGATCAGCGCATTCCTGAGGCCATGCTTTAAAACCACCTTCCATTCCCGCATGCCCTTTGCTCTGGCACAATCCAAATGCTCCTGTCCGATCACATCCAGAAGCGAGCTGCGGGTAAGTCTTGCAACATTGGCAATGGGACCTACTGACAACGCGATTACCGGCATGAGAAAGTGCTGTGGAGTTCCGATACCGCCGCTTGGCAAAATTCTGAGTTTCAGAGAAAAAATAAAGATCAACAGGATTCCCAATATAAAATTAGGCAGAGTACTGCCTACCACCGCACTGCTCATGGTGATCCGGTCTAACAGGGTATTGTGCTTCACCGCTGCCAGAACTCCCAAGGGGATTCCGATCACAATGGTAAGTCCCAATACAATGCTTCCCAATGAAATTGTCGGAATCATACGCTCTGCGAAGAGATCGGAAACAGAACGTGCATAGTAATAGCTCATTCCGGTATCCCCCGTAAAGAGCCCGACAAATGATTTTATGTACTGCTGCCACAGCGGCATATCCAGTCCCAGATTTGTCCGCAGGATTTCTTTTGCAGAATCACTGGCTCCGGCCAATGTCAGCCATTCAATCGGATCTCCCGTTACTCTGGTAAGGAAAAAAACCAGAGTGTAAACTGCCCATATCGTCAGTACCGCCTTTCCTACACGCAATATAATATAACGTTTCATTGCTTTCCTCCATCCGTGTATAAATGACAGGCAACCTGATGTCCATCTGCCGTTTCTGCCATCTGCGGTCTGATCTCTTTACAAATAGCAAGTGCCTTTTTACAACGCGCGCAGAACGGACATCCAGAGGGCAAATCCATGGGACTGGGGATCTCTCCCTCCAGTACTTTGCATTGATCCTGTTCTCTGGGATCCGGTATCGGTACTGCCTGCATAAGGGCCTGGGTGTAGGGATGAAGCGGATGCTCAAACAGATCTTCTTTCTCCGCCAGTTCTACTGCCTGCCCGAGATACATTACAAGCACTCTGTCACTGATATGGCTTATAACGCTCATGTCATGTGAAACGAAAACATAGGTCAGCTTCTTTTTCTCCTGCAGATCCTTCAAAAGGTTTAATATCTGCGCCTGAATAGAAACATCCAACGCAGAAACTGGTTCGTCACACAATAAAAGCTGCGGATCCGTCACCAAAGCTCTGGCAATGGCAATCCTCTGTCTCTGTCCTCCTGAAAATTCATGGGGATATTTTTTCAGAGAGTCTCTGGATAATCCCACCTGCTCCAACAAAGGGAGGATTCTCGATTTCTTTTCCTCTGCACTCATCCGCTCATGGATCCGTAACGGCTCTTCCAGAATTCGCTGAATGCTCATGCGGGGATCCAGAGATGCATAGGGATCCTGAAATACCATCTGTATATTTTTTCTAACCAAAGGAGGCATATGTCTGTGTATTTTTTTGTCCCCGAACTGCACATAACCGCCAGTCGCTTCCTCCAACCCCATCAGCATGCGGATCAGGGTTGTTTTTCCACACCCTGATTCCCCGATGATCCCCAGTGTTTCGCCCTGATACAGGGTAAAGGAAACATGATTCACGGCATGTACCATTCCAATTTCTTTTGGAAGCAGTGCTCCTCTTTTTACCGGATATTCTTTACATAGATCAACGACTTCTAATATTTTCTCTTTCACAAGGCAACCCCTCCAGGCCCGCATTTTTCTTTTTCCTGCTGCTGCGGAGTATAGAAGCATTTGTATAAATGTCCGTTTTCCCCCTGCATACCCGGCTCTTTCTCATGGCATACCTCCTGTGCATAGCTGCAGCGGCTGCAAAACCGACAGTACTGTACCGGTACTTTCATCTTTGGAACCTGACCAGGGATTGTATACAGCTTTTCTTTTCTCTCTTTTATGCTGGGAATTGCTGCCAGAAGCCCTCTGGTGTAAGGGTGGCATGGATTTTCGAACAGTTCTGTACATTTTCCTTCTTCTACTACTGCACCGCCATACATTACCAGCATACGGTCACAGACAGCGGCCACTACTCCCATATTATGGGTTATCAGTATGACTGCTATTCCCAGCTGATCCCGCAGCTCCTTCAGCAGGGAAAGGATCTGGGCCTGGATCGTCACATCCAACGCCGTTGTCGGTTCGTCTGCGATCAGTACCTTCGGGTTACATGCCAATGCAATGGCGATCATAACTCTTTGCTGCATACCTCCGGACAATTCGTGAGGATATTGTTGGATCCTCACCTCCGGTGAAGGGATTTTTACCTGCTTTAACAAAAAAACAGCCTTTTCATAGGCTTCTTTTTTAGAGATTTTTTCATGTATGCGTATGATCTCTACGATCTGATCTCCTATCGTGTACACCGGATCCAATGCGGAGAGGGGATTCTGAAAGATCATGGAAATTTCTTTTCCTCTTATCCGGCAAAGCTCTTTTTCCTTCATCTGAAACAGATCCTTCCCCAGATAAATGGCCTGTCCGCCCTCCCTTTTGGAGGAAACAGGATCCAGCAATCCCATCAAGCTGCGCACAACCGTGCTTTTTCCACATCCGGATTCTCCTACGATTCCGACAATTTCACCAGGATAAATATCAAGATCCACTCCATCCACTGCCGGAATTACGTTTTGTCCCGAGTAGTAATAGCTTTTTAACCCTTTTATTTTCAGAATAGCTTCCAAATAACTATACTTCCTTTCAAAATCTGCTTCCCGGCAGATATCTGCCGGGAAGCAGTCCTGTCATTATTCTGCAACTTTCAGATCCCCTGCACGGAACGGCATGATCTGGTTTTCACAATATGTCATATCCCATTCCAGACCATCTCTGATACCATACAAATCTTCTGCCTGATACAAATAAGTGCCTGGGCAGTAGGTATCGAATACTTCCATCAGGGTTCTTGCTGCCTGCCGCTGTTCTTCCAGATCCTTGCTGTCGATCAGTGTATTTCCTGCTGCCACAAATTCCTCTGTAGGTGTCCAGCTTCCTGTTTCCGGGTTTGCCGGTCCGGATCCTGTTCCAAACAGGAGCCATAATGCACCAAGGGGATTATCAAACCGGGAAGCAGAGGACCATGCCCGGATGTCTGCACTGAAGGAGAATTTGTCTGTAAATACGACTTCTGCTTTTACGCCGATATCCGCAAGCATGCTGACAATGGCCTCACCTGCCTGATTGCCGTTTGTATAATAACCGTCCGCCATTTCGATGGAAATAACCTCTTCCCCGTCATATCCGGATTCTTTTACTAATTCACGAGCTTTTTCCGGATCATACTGTACACCGGGATAGTCCTCAATATATAAATCTCCATAGCTTTCAAACTGATGCCCATTCGGAACCTTTGCATATCCGGACCAAAGGGTATCTACCAGTGTCTGGCGGTCTATTGCCATCGTCAATGCCTGTCTGAATTTCTGATTTGACATAATGCTGTCTTCATTTCTGGTATTAAATGTGTATATATGGATATTTTTAATGGAGGTTCCCACCACGCTCACACCGGAGGTTCCATTGATCGTATCTACCGCATCAGAAGGCACATCATTGATAATATCTACTTCCCCTGTGATCAAAGCGGTCATACGGGCAGATGCTTCCGGATAAGAAATAAATTCTATACTCTTTGCAGCAGGCTTATCTCCCCAGAAGCCGTCGTAACGCTCCAACACATATTTTTCAGGAGAGTACTGTGTCAGCTTATACGGGCCGGTACCGATGGGAGCAGTCTGAAAGGCTTCATCTCCGATTTCTTCAATATAATCCTTCGGTACAATGCTTGCTCCCCAGATAGAGCCCAGTCTCTGTTCAAACGCAGCATCCGGTTTTTTCAGCTTGAACTGTACCGTAAGATCATCTATCTTTTCGACGGAATCCAGTGTTTCATATAATACTGCAATGGTTCCATCTCCATAGCCGCTTAAAATTCGATCAAATGTAAATTTCACATCCTCTGCATCACATACCTCGCCGTTCTGGAAGGTAACATTTTCCCGGATTTTTACATTTAATGTTGTATCATCCTGCCATTCCCAGCTATCTGCCAGCTGTCCGGTGATATTTCCTTCTTTATCCGTGAAAAGCAGGGTATCAAAAATATTATAAAAAAGCTTAATGCTGGCAATACCGATGGATCTGTCCGGATCTAACTGTGTCGGCAAAGCAGCAAGACCAATTTTCAAAACATCCAATTCTGTTTCTTTTGCTGCAGCTTCTGCTGTATCCTCCTGTGAAGACGCAGTCTGCTCAGCAGTCGTCTGAGTCGCCTCTTTCTTATTTGCGGTATTTGCAGCAGAGCCGCAGCCACCAAGCGTAAGCATCATTGCCATTACTCCGGCAATCAACCGAGTCCTTTTTTTCATACATTCTCCTTCTTGTTGTGTTTTCTATTCCCTTTCCTGCAGTTCTAAGTTTTGTGTGCACATCATCAAAAGAACTGTTAACATCTTATGTCTCTTTTCTATTTGTCACCATCAGGAATGCGTAAATCGTTTGTAAAAGTTCTGCATATAAAAAATGCAGGATTTCCTTTCCGGAAAATCCTGCAAATCAGAAAAGCATTTTATGAAATTATCCAATTTGGAAAACTGCCGCTCTGTACTTCTATTACTGTGCGTTACCCGGTTCCAATGCCAACCCAATCAATCGATCCGCCTGATCTGCCATGAATAGCGGAATGTTCAGCACATCATCGTCCAGCTTCGGATTTGACCTCCACTGGGAAGATGTCGTTCTCCCGCTGAATGAGGAAATCAACTTCGTAAGGCGGGTTGTTCTGACTCCAATAACGGGGCATGACTTCAAAAAATTTCTTATATTCTTCATTTCATCAAAGTTAAAGTAAGCTGTATTTTCATAACAGCGTCCGCCGAACTCTTTCAGAATCCAAGTCTTACCCACCTGACGTACACCCTTCAAGATTAAAGGCTTGCGGTAGGGAGAATTCTTCCAAGCCAGCAATTTTTTAAGACAAATCGTTCCATAGAATCGTTCCTCACATAACTGCAGTATGGATTCCCCCGATAAACAGATAGGGAATCGAGCACATCGCTCCGAATCCAAGACCGAACGCTTTCTTCCTTTCTATTCATCAAACATCATATATTTCATATAAAATTCCTGAAATTTCGCACTCGATCCAAGATTGATGGTCTTTGCCCGCTCTGCCAGCGCTGTTGCTTCTTTTTCCAGCCTGCGGTCATGCAGAATCCTTACCGCACCCGCCAGTGCCGCGTTTCCGCAGATTTTAATACGGGACAGGTCAATTTTGGGAAAAAGTCCGATTCTTTCTGCGCTTTTGGACGACATATAGGAGCCAAAGCCACCTGCCACATACAGGCCTTCCAACCCGGCAGCATCTATTTTTTCCTCCGCCAAAAGTGTCTCCATTCCTGCCCGGATCGCTCCCTTGGCAAGCTGAACCTCACGAATATCCTCTGCAGTCAGACCGACGTTTCCAGCAAAGCATACATCCTCTTCCAGATAACCTGTATCCTCCAGCAATCCGCTTTCCAGCAATCCTGCCACACCGTCGATCACGCCGCTGCCGCAGATGCCTTCTGCTGTAGAAGCCTCCCTGTCGCCAATCACATGTACCTTCCAGCTGCCGTTTTCCCAGTTTACATGGTCAATGGCACCTGCCACACCTCGCATGCCGCAGGAAAGCCCAGCGCCCTCAAAAGCCGGTCCCGCCGCTGTCGCGCAGCAAATCAGGCGTTCCTTATGAAACAGGACAATCTCTCCGTTCGTCCCCACATCCACCATCAGCCGGGATCTGCCGCTGCGCGCGGCTGAGACGCCATTCAATTCTCCGCAGCTGACATTCGTGTCAATTGCTGCCGCAGCTTCTTTGCGGCTGCCGTCCGCTCCGGGTATGCGGTTCGTTTCTGTAAGACCCGATCCAAGAATCGCTGTCGTAATATCCGCACCGACAAACGCAGACATGCAGCGCGGAAGATATACGTCTGCTTTCCGGCAGCTCAAATCCAGTGCTTCTCCTATCGTCCACCAGCCAAACAGCTCGTCCGCTTCAAACGGCGCCCTTGACAGGCATCTGGGATCCTTCTGCGTCAGGAAATACAGCATCGACGTATTTCCGGTAATGATAACTGTCTCAATGGCCTCTGCACTTTCTCCTGCGTGTTCTGCCAGCTCTGTAAGCAGGCACGACACTGCCTCCCGGACGATTGCCGCAAGTTTACCTGCTTTTCCCTCCAGAGAAGCTTCCATCCGGCTGATGACATCCGCTCCGAACACGGACTGCGGATTCCATGCACCCATCGTTCCGACAGCCCTGCCTTCCCGATAGAGGACGGCTGCAATTGTCGTTGTACCGATATCCACTGCCGCGCCGAGATGACGGTAGAGCCGCGCGCCGGGCGCAGCTTCTGCAGACGGCGCAGCGCTGGTGTGCTCTGACGGCTGCGCTGCACTGGCGCGCTCTGACGGCGGAGCAGGCGACATGCCGGCGGCGCAGGCAACTGACGGTGCAGACGGCGTGCTTACACAAATGGTCTCCTCCCCGTCTGCTTCCTGCCGCAGCGCATCGATTTTCCCGTCCGGCACTGCTTTCAGAAAACAGGCAAGCCGGATTCCCTGCGCAAGACGCTCGGCTCCAAGAAGTTTTTTTTCCGTCTCAGACGGCGCCGCAAAACCTCCCTCCGCATACACCATACATTTTCCACAGGCATGCCGTCCGCCACAGGGCATTTCCACTCCGTGTGATTTTTTCAGCAGACTGCTGACTGTTGTTCCGGGCTCTGTAAAAAAAGCCTCTTCATTGATCCAAAAACGGATTTTTTCGCAGTTATCTGTCATTTTTTATTCTGTCCTGTCAAACAGGCTCCGAACCGTCTGTTTTCTGCCTGCCAGCCAACAATCCGGTCTCCTATTTGTCCTTTGCTTCATAATATTCCGATACAGCCGTAAAGAACGCGTCGATATTCTCCCATTTGGACATCGGAGGAATATCACATCCGGAGGAAATGATAAAATTATCATGCGTGCAGCATTTTTCCATCACTTCCAGCGTCGCCTTCCGGATAGATTCTGTCGTACCGTTTCTAAACTGCCCAGCAGGATCTACATTTCCCATGACCAGTCTGTCTGCCGGCATCTTCTCCAGCGCGTCTTCCATATTGACTGCATTTCCAAAATGATATCCCATCGCACCGATGGATGCAAGCGAATCTTCCATCGCAGGAGAAAGCACTCCTGCCAGCGGCTCTGCGATAACAACGCCGTTTGCGCCGCATTTTTTATACGCCTTACAGTAATGCTCATGTACGGTAAAGAAGCAAGCAACCGAAAACAAGAGATAGACCGCCAGCACCACACTATTCCGAACCAAAGAAAACAAAGACCAAAAGACAAGCATTGTGGAAATATTTGTTGGCAGAAAAAATACTTGCGTGCGCACGCATATTGATGTACAATACGTTCTGTTTGGAGGTATATATCTATGCAACTATTAAAATGGCTTTCCGTAACAGACCGATTTTACAAAATCTATTTGGACAAGCAACTTGCCCCCTATGGAATCAACAACAGTCAATATATGTTCTTAATCAAAATCTGTCGTTCGCCCGGTATTCTACAAGATTCTTTGTTGAATATGTTCTATGTTCATCCAAGCAATATTGTACGGACGGTTGCGACATTGGAAAAGCAGGGAATGATTACACGTTCTCCCAATGATAATGACAAGCGGACATGTAAATTGTATCCTACAGAAAGAGCATTGTCTATTATTGACGAGATACAGATGATATGCGAAAAGACAGAAGCTCTTTTATTGCAGGGTATGAGCGAATCCGAGCAGAACCTTTTTATGGATTTCTTAATACAGGCGGGCAGAAATATCACATCGGAACTCCATATAGAGAGAAAGGGGGAGGAGTTCAATGACTGAAAATCCTCTGGGCTATGAAAAAATACCAAAGCTGTTGAAAAATTTTGCTGTTCCCAGTATTGTGGCGTCTCTTGTCGGCTCAATCTACAATATTGTGGATCAGATTTTTATTGGTCAAGGGGTCGGTTATTTGGGAAATGCAGCAACCAATGTTGCCTACCCGTTTTCTACCATCTGCCTTGCCATTGCACTACTGGTCGGAATTGGCAGTTCTTCCCGTGTTTCCCTCTGTCTTGGATGCAAAGAGCCGAAAGCTGCCGCCAAAGCAGCGGGAAATGGTATTGTTCTGATGGGAATTTTCGGAATTATTTATTTGCTGGTTGGAGAAACTTTTCTGCCTTTGCTCCTAAAGGCATTTGGGGCAACGACAGCTGTATTTCCATATGCAAAGCAGTATGCCAGCATAACATTGATTGGAATGCCGTTTCTCATTGTAACGAATGGTATGAGCAATTTGATTCGAGCAGATGGAAAACCAAAGTATTCAATGGCCTGCATGGTTGTGGGAGCTATTATCAATACCATTCTTGACCCCATTTTTATTTTTGTTTGCGATTGGGGAATTGCCGGCGGAGCTTGGGCAACGGTTATTGGGCAAATTTTTTCTTTCACACTCGCACTCCGTTATCTATGGCGTTTCCAAACAATCCATTTTGAAAAAAAGTCGTTTTTATTTGACATTAAAGAAAGCCTGAAAATTTGCAGCATGGGGATAAGCAGCTGCTCAAATCAGATTGCAATTACCGTGATTCAAATCATTCAGTACAATTCGTTGACTTATTACGGCGCATTAACAAAATATGGAACGGATATTCCCTTGGCAGCTTGCGGAATTGTTATGAAAACAAATGCCATAATCCTTGCGATTGTTACAGGAATCTCGCAAGGGATGCAGCCGATTATCGGTTTCAACTATGGAGCAAGGCAATATCATCGGGTACGGGAGGCTTACCTGCTTGCAGTAAAATGGAACCTTGTTGTTTCCACTATTGCTTTTATCGCATTTCAATTTTTCCCGCGATCTATCATTTCACTATTCGGAGACGGGGACGAGCTGTATTTTGAATTTGCTGTTTTGTTCATGCGTACCTATATTTTCATGGTGTTGGTAAATGGTGTGCAGTTGCTTTCTTCCGACTTTTTTACCGCAATAGGAAAAGCGTTAAAAGGTGCTCTGTTGGCATTAACAAGGCAGACCTTTTTCTTGATTCCGCTTACCCTGCTGCTCCCGCTTCGTTTCGGAATTATGGGAGTATTGCTAGCGGGGCCTGTTGCTGATTTTTCAGCGTTTGTGCTATCTATTGTGTTAGTGGGAACAGAATTAAGAAAGCAAAAAAATGCAACACATATTAGTCCACAGTAAAATGAACGGGCTACGTCCGCTATTGACAGCCCCGCCTGTCTTTGCTTTTAGGCCGCTAAGGGGCGACAGCAAAAAGTGCTGCCGCCTCTTACATTATCAGGGCGTGCAAAAAATGATTTCTCATCCTTCACACGCCCTGATTATTTCCGATAAGCCTTTATTTTTCCGCGAAACACGCAGATAATTTTCATTCGCCCTTTAACAGGCTGCTGTCCTCGAAATAATTGATCTTCATCGCTGCCTTGACATCCTTTAAGGTTTCCGCAGCCTTTGCTTCTGCAACCTCACTGCCCTTTTTCAGAATGTCGTAAACATCCGTCAGATGCTCTTCCCAGTATTTTCTTCTCTCACGGATCGGCGCAAGCTCAGACTGCATAACGTTGTTTAAGAACTTCTTCACTTTGACGTCGCCCAGACCGCCCCGCTGATAATGTGCTTTCAATTCGTCCAGATTCTGGTAATCCGGTAAAAACTCTGCAAAATGCTCCGGTCTGCAGAACGCATCCAGATAGATAAATACAGGGTTTCCGTCTACATTGCCGGGATCCTCCACACGCAAATGATTCGGATCTGTGAACATGCTCATAACCTTTTTCTTCACATCTGCTTCTGTGTCGGACAGATAGATACAGTTGCCAAGGGATTTGCTCATCTTCGCCTTGCCGTCGATGCCGGGCAGTCTTAAACATGCCTTATTGGAGGGCAGGATGATCTCAGGCTCTGTCAGGGTGTCCCCATAAACGCTGTTGAACTTATGTACGATTTCCTTACACTGTTCCAGCATCGGCAGCTGGTCTTCGCCAACCGGAACGGCAGTTGCACGGAATGCAGTAATGTCCGCAGCCTGGCTGATGGGATAGCAGAAAAATCCAACCGGAATGCTTGCTTCGAAATTACGCATCTGGATCTCTGCTTTAACGGTAGGGTTTCTCTGTACTCTGGAAACCGTTACCAGATTCATATAGTAAAAGGTCAGCTCTGTCAGCTCCGGAACCATCGACTGAATGAAAATCGTTGCCTTTTCCGGATCAAGGCCGCATGCCAGATAATCCAGCGCTACCTGTAAAATGTTCTGACGTACCTTTTCCGGATGCTCTGCATTGTCTGTCAACGCCTGTGCATCCGCAATCATAATATAAATCTCGTCAAACTGACCGGAATTCTGCAGTCTTACACGCTCCTTCAAAGAGCCTACATAATGGCCCACATGAAGACGTCCTGTGGGGCGATCCCCCGTTAAAATATTCTTTTTGCTCATATGCCTGTCCCTCTCGCTTCTCTTGGGATACTACAGTGCTGTCTGCAGCCTGCCGCATCCTGATAAACCTGCAGTCTGTTGGTTTCAACAGCTGCAGCTCTTTCCAATTATATCCCGTAAAAAGCACAGAGTCAACAGTTGCGTATATTCGCATCTGTTGACTCTAAACAGGTTACAGTTCTGTGGTTCAACCTGCGCCGATCAGTCCTCGTGTTTCGCACTGCGCCGCTGGATCCACTTTACAAGCTCCACGATGGGAACTACCAGCACACTCAAAAGTAGTGCAACGAGATACTCTGCAGGTTCCACACTCGTAAAGCCAAATGCCCCGGCAAGCAGCGGGATCTCACACACTGCAGTAGTTGCAAGCAGCGAAACCACTGCCGCTCCAAGCAGAAGCCAATTTTTCGAGCCAAGCTTGAAAATACTTCCTCTCTGGGAACGCATATTCATGCTGTGGAAAATTTCCGCCATTGACATTGTGACAAACGCCATCGTAGTGCCATGGGCGCTGTTTGTGATGGTCCATTCTCCGGTTTCCATGAAATGTCCGATAAAATAGGAAACCATGACAAGTGCTGTTACCAAAAGTCCCTGATAAGCAATATCAAAGCCCATTCCATCTGCAAAAATCCCGGCCTTCGCATCTCTGGGTTTGCGCTTCATAATGTTCGGCTCTGCCTTTTCCGTACCAAGTGCCAGCGCCGGGAAGCAGTCCGTTACAAGATTGATCCACAGAAGATGCACCGGCTGCAGAATCGTAAAGCCCAGAAGTGTCGCAAAGAAAATACTCAGCACTTCACTCATATTGGAGCCTAACAGAAACTGGATTGCCTTCCGGATGTTGTCATAGATTCTGCGGCCCTCTTCCACCGCGCCGACAATCGTTGCAAAATTATCGTCCGCCAGCACCATATCTGCCACATTTTTGGTAACGTCCGTTCCTGTGATGCCCATTCCGATGCCGATGTCCGCAGCCTTGATGGAGGGCGCGTCGTTAACGCCGTCACCGGTCATTGCCGTCACATAGCCGGCATTTCTCCAGGCGTTTACGATACGGGTCTTGTGCTCTGGCTGTACGCGGGCATAAACGCTGATGTTCCGGAACTTCTCTGCAAATTCTGCATCGTCCATTTTTTCCAGCTCTGCTCCGGTCACTGCCAGGCTGCCATCCTGCAAAATACCAAGCTCTTTTGCAATCGCTGCTGCCGTATCCACATGGTCGCCCGTGATCATAACCGGTCGGATACCCGCTTCCCGACATTCGTCAATTGCTGCCTTTACCTCCGGACGCACCGGATCAATCATGCCGCACAGTCCCAAAAAGCAAAGCTCCTGCTCCAGCAGATCCGCATCCTCGCTTTCCGGTTTTTTCGTCCAGACTCTCTGTCCGCATGCCAGCACACGCAGTGCCCGATCTGCCATGGACTTATTTGCCTGTAAAACCTTTTTCCGATATTCTTCTGTCATGGGCAGAAGCTGTCCATCCTCCAGATAAAATGCACAACGGGTGAGAACCACATCCGGCGCCCCTTTTGTAAACTGAATGTAATCATCCTTGCGTTTATGGACTGTGGACATCATTTTCCGTCCGGAATCAAAGGGAGCCTCCATCACACGGGGCATACTCTGTTTTAAAAGATTCTTATCCTGCCCGATCCGGTTCGCCCAGACAACCAGGGCAGCCTCCGTCGGTTCTCCTGTCACGTTACCGTCTGCATCCAGCTCTGCGTCACTGCACAGTGCCATTGCTGCCGAAAGCTCCTTCTCTTCTGCTCCGAAGGAATCTACAACTGTCATCTGGTTCTGCGTCAGCGTTCCGGTCTTATCCGAGCAGATCACCTGGGCACAGCCAAGGGTTTCCACTGCAGTCAGCCGGCGGATAATCGCGTTTCGTTTTGACATGTTCGTTACACCGATGGAAAGTACCACTGTCACAACTGCCGCAAGTCCTTCCGGGATCGCCGCCACTGCAAGGGAAACCGCAATCATAAAGGAGTTCAGCGCAACCTCAAAATTCAGGCTGCCTGCCCGGATCATCTGAATCGCAAAAACCAGTACGCAGATTCCGATCACCAGCTTTGTCAACACCTTCGAAAGCTGTGTCAGTTTTCTCTGCAGCGGTGTCTGTCCTTCCTGAGCCTGAGACAGAGCATCCGCAATTTTTCCCATTTCCGTATCCATACCAGTGGCCGTTACGACTGCCACAGCACGTCCATATACGATCGTGCTTCCCATATAGACCATATTTTTACGGTCGCCCAGAGGCACATCCCGTTCCCCGTCTGCCAAAAAGATCTGATCGATCAGCTTCGTGACCGGCACGGATTCTCCTGTCAGTGCAGCTTCCTCTGCTTTCAGGCTTGCGCTTTCCAGAATCCTTGCATCCGCCGGAACCGCATCCCCTGCTTCCAGACAGATGATATCCCCCACCACAAGGTCTTTGCTCAAAATCGAGGACATTTTCCCGTCCCGCACAACCTTTGAGGTGGCCGCTGCCATGTCCTGCAGCGCTTCGATCGCCTTTTCCGCCTTGCTTTCCTGATACACACCCAGCACGGCATTGATCAGGACCACTGCCAGGATAATGATGACATCCGCAAAGCTGTCATTTTCCAGGACTGCAAGCACACCGCTGATGGCCGCTGCCGCCAGCAGGATCACGATCATCGGATCTGCCACCTGTTCCGCAAACCGGCGCAGCAGGGATTTTCCCTTCGCCGCTTTTAACTCATTTGCCCCGTTCTGCAAAAGCCGCTCTGCCGCTTCTTTTTCCGTCAGGCCGCTTTTTTGGCTGTTCAGCTCCTGCAGTACCTGTTGTGAGTCTTCACAATAATACTTCATTCTTTTTCCTCCCGATGGTGTTTTTCGTACAATAGATCTCTCACTTCGTGATCGCTCTATTGTCTTAAATCACAAAAGACCCAAATACTGCTTTTCAAAAAGAAAACAGTATCTGAGTCTCGCAATTTAAAACAAGCCAGATCGGCATAGGATCGGGGTTGTTGACTTGTTACGCTGATGCAAAGGCGATCCGCCGGCTCTGTTTTATTCCGGCAGCTGCACTTGCTGCGCTCGCTACTCCCTCACAGGGAATTTTGTTTAGCAGTAAGGTTATCATATGCAAAGTCTTCTGTCAATATACATGCCGGTAAAGTTTTGGTGAAATTTTTGTCCTCTTTCGCTGCGGTTTGACCAGAAATCCTTGTTTTACAGCCGTTCCACCAATGCGCCGCCTGCGCGCAGCACCCCATTCTCATAACCTCTTGCAAACAGCACGCTGCCCTCTGTCTCCACATCGGTCTCTTTTCCGGATGCGTTCAACACAACCCGGAGCCTGCTGCCCTCTGCCCCGGTTTTGACATATTCCACCACCCGGTCAGAGCTGTTATTATTTTCAAATGTGATTTCCATGCTGCGGGCCGCAGGCTCTTTTCGAAGGGCTATCAGCTGCTTTACCTGCTCCGTAATCTCTGCATAGTTTCCCTGTTCGATCTGATCCCAGGGCATACAGCGTCTGCAATCCGGGTCAGCGCCGCCCTCTATCGCGATTTCCGTCCCATAATAGATACAGGGACTTCCAGGCATTGTAAAGAGCATTGCAAGCTGTTGGAAAAAGAGATCCTGATTTCCACCTGTCTGATGGATCAGCCGATCTGTATCATGGGAATCCATAAGGTTAAACAAAACCTCTGTCGTCTGACGCATATAACGCACCAGATTTTCATGGATCGCCTCTTCCAAATCCGATTTTGTCTTTTCCGGCTGATACCAAAACTCCCGGATGGCTGCAGCAAAGGGATAGTTCATAACGGCGTCGAATTCGTCCCCGCCAAGCCACGGCATTGCGTCATGCCAGATTTCCCCCAGCAGATAAAAATCCGGTTTTAACTGCTTTGTCATCTGCCGCAGCTCACGGCAGAACAGATGGGAAATTTCGTTTGCAACATCTAACCGAAGTCCATCAATGTCAAATGTCTCAATCCAATAACGAACGGTATCCAAAAAATAGTCCCGCACCTTTTTTTCACTCGTATTGAGCTTTGGCATCCGCTCCGCAAAGGCAAAGGAATAATAGCGTCCATCCCGGGTGCTGCCCTCCTGCTCCCGACAGGGCCAGCGATTGATCATAAACCAGTCGTAATAGGGGGACTTGGGCCCCTTTTCCATCACATCCCGCCACGGTAAAAAGTTACTGCCGCAATGGTTGAATACACCGTCCAACATCACGCGGATGCCTCTGTCATGGGCCTCCTTAACGAGCAGCTTCATAGTCTTTTCATCTCCGAAGCCCGGATCGATCTTCCGGTAATCTGTCGTATCATATTTATGACTTGAGGGAGATTCAAACACCGGCGTCAGATACAGTCCGGTAATACCAAGCTCCTGTAAATAAGGAAGCTTTTGACGAATTCCATCCAGATCGCCGCCGTAAAAATCGAGATTACTTACGGTATGGTATCCCCAGGGCTTTACCCAGTCCGGATCATTTTCTTTGTTGCCGTTGCAAAAGCGCTCCGGAAAAATCTGATACCAGACCGTCTCCCGCACCCACTTCGGCGTCACGTTGATATCCACCGAGTTCATCCACGGGAACGTAAAGCACTGTCCCAGCTGTCCGTTTTTCACATCCTCTGGCGAATGAAAGCCATCTTCAAAATAAAAGACCCGTTCTGCTCCTGCCTGCAGCTCGAAGAAATACCGGCACCGTTTATAGGGAGGCTGCACGGGAATTTCCCACCAGAGGTGCTGGGGCAGGCGCATTTTTGTCACGATCTCCTCCCGGCTGCCTTCCCAAGCCTCGTTTCCGCCCAGAATACCGGTAGAAAACGGGTCACCATAATGAATCCAAACCTGTTCCACTTCTTCTCCGGTCTGCAGCCCTACCATCAAAATTTCCTCATTCAATGCATAGCAAAACTGCTGTGACGCTCTATGATAAACCGCTTCTAAATGAATCATGTTCAGACCTCCTTTTTCCAAGCTGCATCCTTTCGAACTGCAGCCGATCTCATTTCAATACATTTCCAGACCATACTTTTTCTGCAGCTGCAGTAAGGTGATGTCATGTTGAATATGCTCCGACAAAATTTTCACCATCAGCCCATTGTTGCTGACCGTACCGCTCCAGTTGGCAAATGCACCGCAGTCCGCTGTCAGCGTCATCTGCCTGTCTGTCACAAGCATCAGACGGGAGGGCTGATGTGCTGTCAGCATTCCTCCGTGGGTATAAAACTCCACATCCTCCCGGTTCAGCCCAAGATCATAAAAGGAAAACGCAACGATCCGCACGCCTTTTTTCTTTAGCCGATGGAAGGTCTCTGCAAAACGGGAAAGATCAAAATCCGCATTCAGATAAACCTCCTCCCGGGCATCCTCCAGAAGCTTCCCTGCCCTTGCCATCGCCGTTTCAAAGCCCCGGAATACGAAATGCACCTCCGGCTGCTTCGCCGTCTCATATTCTTCCAGCTGTTGCCTGGCGAGAGAAAGGTTTGCTGTCATTTCCGCCTGCATCCGCCCCAAAAGCACATCCGGCTCCTGGGCGGTATACAGTGCTGTCTGATCCGGCACCAGCTCCACCATCCCCTTATCCAGCATGTGCTCCAGCGCATTGTAAATAGAAGGGCGTGCAATTGCGATTTTTTTTGCCAGCTGATAGGCAGACATGGGCTCAGAACCGATCAATGCCATATAAATCTGTGCTTCCAGCCTTGAAAAATTCAGATGTTCCAGGGTTTCCTGCAGCTTCATCGTTCGCTTTCCTTTCGTTGTATATTTTATACAACTATATATAGCATAAACTTTTGCCTTACGCAAGTATTTTTTTGATTTCCTTGAAAAGGAAGAAGATCCGGTGCAGATTTTTCAATGAAACGGGATTGAAAAAAGGAGATTTTCAGCCGGGAACCAGTGGATATCAATTTTTGAAAAATATAGTTGACAGTGTAGAGACACAGTAAAGCTGCCAATTTCATAGGAAAAACAAAGCTAGTTGATTTGTATGGAGGAGAAACACATGGAGAAGAGGAAGGACTGGCTGATTGTTACCGCCATTGCAGCCATTGTATTTGCAATTTTAAGTCTCATTCTGATGGTGAAGTTAAACAGCACCCTAGGTGAGTTAAAGGAATTAAAGGCAGAAAAGAGAGAAGCCTGGCAGGAAGTAATGGGCCAAAAGGAAGAGAATGCCTCTGATCTGGCCACAGCGGACCAAGAATCCGGCGATACCACCGTCAGATTGTTGGATGATATGGTACAGCAGCAAGACAGTCAGGGTCAGTGGATAGATATTTGCACCATTCAGGAGTTTGAACAATCTGATCCGGTGTCTGCAGGCAGACAGAAGATGGAAGAAATTGTAAGACAGCACCAGGAGGCGGAGACAAACGGAACGGATGAGGAAAACGGTGGATTTTCTGTGGCTTCTTTGAAGAGGGAGAATGGACTTGCGGATGCGACCCAGCAAATTACGGTGGACAAAAAAGGTGCCGGTGCGGATAAGAGTGCAAATGGTAACGCAAATAACAAGAAGAACAAAGGAAACAATAATAGCCAGGCTGTAGAAAATACGCAGACTGGTCAGGAAACCGGACAGGCAGGAACACAGACTCCTGCAGGCGGCAGTGCAGGGGCATCCAATCCTACTCCTGCGACACCCAGCAATCCAACGCCATCCAATCCAACCCCGGCAGAACCGACTCCTGCAGAACCCACCCCTTCGGAACCTGTTCAGCAGCCCGATGCCGGCTCAGGTGACGGCGAAGACATTGGCTGGACAGACGGTGTTTTGTAGGCATTGGGAATAGCTAACGGGAAAGGGCAAAAAGGCTTTTTTGACAATGGATGATTCCTCCTCGCATTTTACAACAAAAATCTTACATTTCGCGTGATTATAGCCCACGGCAAAGATTTTTTTGTAGAATAGAAACATCAAATATGTTTCGTGCGAGGAGGTATTTTTATGGGCCTATTTACTAATAAGAAAAAACTTTGTCCAATCTGCGGAAGCCCCACTCCCAGATTGTTGCCTACCAAGATTGAGGGCGAGCCTATTTGTTCTGTCTGTGCGGACAAGATCAATCTTCCCCAGGGCAGAGCCAACAACCTTACGATGGCTGAATTTCAGAAGTATTTGGAATTTTATGATGGGGAAAATGCCAAGCTTAGGGAAATGTTCCAGGAGACTTATTCCAGAAGCAGCCGTTTTTTCAGCAACACCTTTTTTATCTGTGATTCTGTGCATCAGCTGTTCAAAATCACAAATTTGAACAATGCCATTGTGTTCCCCGGAAATTGTGTGGAGCGTATGACAATTTCTGAAGATGACCGAGTGTTCATGGAGCTGACACCTCAGAGCCTTCGGTTTTACACATCTCCGGTGCCGGATGAGGTGAATGCACTGCAGATGGAAATCGATGCTTTTAATCGGGAGTATGAGCGTTATGAGTTCCTGGAAGAGCAGAGAAAGCGTATGGAAGAGCAGAGAAAACGTGTGGAGGAACTGAGAGCAGGCAGTAATGAGAAACAGGATTACTCCTCCTCTTCCTACTCCAGCCCTTCCTTCCGCCCTGTGTTGCCTTTTGAGAAATTTCACATTGAGCTGGTGCTGAATCATCCCTGGTGGGATTCTGTGAAGGAGCACGAGGGGGCGCCTACCTTTGACAGAACCCATCCTTCCGTATATGATTATATGGCAGATTACAATCAGAAAGTTTCTGAGTTGACGGAGTTGATTCAGGTTTTCCGGGATACCTGCTATCCCAACTGTAAGGTGATTTATGAGAATGACAATCATTCCCTGGCACAGGAGGCAGCTCCTGCACAGCCTGTCAGTACAGCGGATGAACTGAAGAAGTTCAAGGAACTTTTAGATATGGGCGCCATCACCCAGGAAGAGTTTGATGCGAAGAAAAAACAATTGTTAGGACTGTAAAATGAAACTTGCTATCTGTGATGACAACAAAAATCAACTGCATAGTATTGCACAGATGCTGGAACGTTATGTGACGCCGGAAGGGGAAAAGGTTCGCTACGATCTCTATGGAAATGCCTTGGATCTTGTGTCAAACCTTTCCTCTGGCAGATATGATGCATTGCTGATGGATATTCTGATGCCGGGCCTTAACGGCATTGAGGCAGCCAGAGATATTCGTCAGATCAATGAGGATATTCCGATTCTGTTTCTGACGTCCAGTCCGGAATTTGCCGTGGACAGTTACCGGGTTCATGCATTTGACTATTTGATGAAACCGGTGGACGAAGCGGAGTTGTTTAAGGGGTTAAATCGGATTTTTGCAATAAAGAAGGAATTGGTCAGCCATATGCTGACGATTCAGAACGCCAAGGAGTTGCATGTGATTTCCCTGTCCCAGCTGGAATATGTGGAAATCAATAACCGAACCTTGTTGTTTCACCTGATTGATGGAGAGACCAAGGCTCTTCGGGGCAAACTTTCGGATTATGAGGAAAATTTGCTTTCCCAGCCGAATTTCCTAAAGATCCATCGCTCTTATGTGATTAACATGGATCATATGAAGAGTCTGAATAAAAATAGTTTCGAAACTATGACCGGCAAGGAAATTCCCATCTCCAGAAATTTGCTGACGGAGGTGCATACACAGTATGTAAACTATCTGCACTCCGCTATCAGACAGTAATATTGTGCAGTGGAATGGTTACCATCAGGGAGAAAATTTCCTCCTTTACCTGGAAAAGGGCCATTCCTCCATGCACTTTGGCGATGGATTGAATGCTCTTGGTTCCGTAACCGTGACCGGTTCGGGAGGCCTGGGGCAGATTATCTATAATGACAATATCATTGTTGCAGGAATTATCAATGGAGATCACAAGCTGCTCCTGAAATTCCTGTATTCTTACCTCTACCATTCTACGTCCTACAGGCACATTTTCTGTGGCGTCAAAAGCATTTTCCAAAGCATTGGACACAAGGGTACAGATTTCCATATTACTTAAAGGCAGATGATCCGGCAGTTTGATATCCGGATGGTAGCTTGCTCCAATCTCCTCCGCTCTGCCTGCAAAATGGGACAATAACAGATTCAGAATCTGCATATCACAATATCTTTTTGGAGTGAAGGAGTCAATGGTTTTTAAGTTTTCCTGAATGTAGGTCTTGGCTTCCTTGATCTGATCCTCCTCCAGATACATTAAAAGCAATGACAGGTGATGGCGCATGTCATGTCTGTAAACCCGAGTCTTATGTTCCAACTCACTTAAGCTTTCGATTTCATTTTCCACATTGTATAATTCATTTTCCAGCATGGTTCGCTCTTCGTTGGACTGTACCCGCTTTTTCTGCTCTTTGTTATAGATGACGGCGAAGATTAAATAGGAGACGCAGACAATCAGTGGCATAAACTGGGTGATATGGTAATTGCCGGTATAGAGAAGCTGGGTCCACACTGTAGTGACGTAATCGAACAGGTAATAAGTGACAGGAACCAGGGAGAAGGCAATGGCTGACCGTGTGGAGCTTTGCACCAATTCGTGCACGGGCTTTGCTGCAAACCGGCAGATCAAATATAAGGTGGCGCACACTGTGACAATATAGATGGTAAGTTCCAGACCGCCACTATTGAATGGAGTATAGATTGCCAGCTTGGAAAACCAGGCAGGTATCTGGCAGCACATGTAAGCCAGAAGGGTGTAGATAACGGCATCCAGACAGGTGCACTCAAAGTGAAAAATCAGGAAAACAATTAAAATCAGATGTGTATGGATGGGGTACAGGGCCAGGGTCTGGTCCAATCCCATTAATATGAGAAATACCAGCTGCAACAGCAGAATGCCCAAGGAGACGATACTTAGGCCAAAGATGTTTTTCCTGGTATTTCGGATTCCTGCAAAAGCTGCAGTTGCTACGACTCCGAAGACGAGTGCGACGATATATCGAACAATTTGGAGTATCATAATTTGAATAAACCATCCTTTGTATTTCTCCCATTATATCGTATTTTCCCTAATTTGTGTTACATTTCGGGACAAAAAATCGACATTTCACAACAGAGATGTTTCCAGGGATTTATTTGGAATTATACTGATCTCAGTTAGTAAACAATGTACCTGCATGAAGGCGCGAGCGATCCCTGTGGATTGTCACCTAATAGGATGCAGATTACGGAAAGGTAGGAGATTACTATGAAAAAATTACTTGCACTGATTGTATGTGGAACAATGGTATTATCCATGACTGCATGTGGAGGATCCAAGGAGACTCCCGCTGCTCAGAATGATGTAAGTGTTCAGGCAGAGGCAGACACTGTAGAGGATGCAGAGGCAGAGGAAACAGGCGCTAAGGAGATGTGTTCTGATGAAACTTTCGCTTCTTTGCAGGAAGTGTTCGGATTGTTGACAGATCTTCACAATCAGACTGTTGACCTTTATTCAGAAGATCAGATTGCAGCTGATGCAGATCTGGAGGATGCATTGAACCAGAGTGCTGACGCAATCAACCAGATGGGTGAACTGACTCAGGAAAACATTTCTGAGGATGATGCACTGGTTCTGTTGAATGCTATGGAAACCCTTGCAGATGCTCTTTACGCAGCAGACGAGGCTATGATGGGAGAGGTAACAGAGTCTACCCCTTGTTCTGATGAGACCTTCGCAGTGCTGCAGAGCAACTACCAGTTGTTAGTAGAGGCATACAATGCGGTATCCGATGCCTATATGTCCGATGAGATTGAGCAGAGTGACGAAGTAGAAGCAAACCTGAATCAGGCCAAGGAGCTGATCGAATCTCTTGGAGAGGTTGATCAGGCAAGCCTTGCTGAGGAAGACGCAGAGTCAACTATTGATGCTATGAGCGCAATCAATGATTACCTGGCAGCTATCCTTGAGGCAATGTAAACCATTGGGGACGGAGAAAAATGGCTCTCCCCAAGGCACATCATAAGATGAAAAACGGGGCTGTGAAAAAACATAGCCTATAAAAAAGAAGGACCAAGGGTTCATAAAAAACCCCAAGGTCCTCTTTTTGTGTTAGAATTAACTTGCGATGAAAAATCTAACTAATACTTATTCTAATCCAAAACAGGCAGTTTTGCCACTATTTATTCAAGATTATCTGGACATCTGTGATCCGGTGCTGACATTTGATCGATTTATGAGAGAAATCGATTTGGAGAAATACCTGAAGGAAATCCCGAAACATGAGATGGGAAGACTTCGGTATAACCCGGTCAGTATGCTGAAAACAATCCTGTTCGGATTTATGACAAATGGATATGTCTCTCTTCGTGAGCTGGAAGACAGCTGCAAAGTGAATCTAAGGTTCATGTATCTGATGGATCATGAAGTCCCATCCTATCGGACTTTTGGATATTTTATCAATGAGATACTCAGCGATTCTATTGAGAAACTATTCTGTGATATCAATCAAAAAATTTTTGAGGAAGAACATACGGACCTGCAACATTTATATATTGACGGTTCTAAGTTTGAAGCCAACGCAAACAAGTATTCCTGGGTATGGAAGAAGGCGACTGAAAAATCCAGATACCGCCTGTTTGAGAAGATCACTTCCCTGTTTCAGGAAATTAATCTTGAGCTTCAATACACGGGGATAAAGTTCCGTATTAATACGGAATACTCGCCAGAATACTTAAAGGAAGCCGCATCGAAATACGTAGAAATCTGGCAGTTGGATGAAGCAACGTTTGTCGCTGGTAAAGGACATCGAAAGTCCGTCCAGCAGCGCCATTATGAAAAACTTAAGGAATATCTGTCAAAGCTGAATGAATATGTAGAAAAGATCCAAATCTGTGGAGATGGACGCAATAGCTATTCCAAGACTGATCATTCCGCTACTTTCATGCGAATCAAAAAGGACTATATGGGAAATGACCAGCTGCTCCCGGCGTATAATGTCCAGGTCGGTGTGGCGGATGAGTATATAGCGGTTGTTGATGTGAACCAATACCGTTCAGATATGGACTGTTTCATCCCCCTCATGAATAAGTTCCATGATATTTATGGATTCTACCCCAAATATCCGGTAGCGGATGCCGGTTACGGCTCGTATAATAACTATATTTTCTGTGAACAGAATGGGCTGGAAAAATATATGAAATTCCCAATGTTTAAGAAAGAAACCACTGACAAAAACTATCATGAAGACCCATTCCGGGCAGTTAATTTCAAGATCGACGGAGATGGAAAAATGCGGTGCCCTAACGGAAAGGGATTTCATTTGCAGTACCGTAAGGCAATAAAAGGAAACGCGTATGGACGGGAAGAGGAAATCTATCAGTGCGAAGACTGCAGTGGATGTCCTTATGCGGAAAAATGTAAAAAGGGAGAAGGAAACCGTACCGTGCGTGTCAATCAGGAACTAACAAAGATGCATCAGGAAGTGATTCAAAACCTTGAGAGTATCCAGGGTGCGCTGCTTAGAATGAACCGTTCCATCCAGGCAGAAGGTACTTTTGGTATTATAAAAAATGACGAGACTACTTCGTTTATAATTTTTTAGTCTAAAAGAGCGTGTAAAAAATGATTTCTCATTTTTTCACACGCCCTCCATCTTTCCCATTTTGTTGCATGGGCTGTATTTTTACAGGTATCTCATCTTTCTCACCGTCTGCACAAACTCTACATTGGTTTTCGTCTTTGCAAACAGATCCAGCACCTTATCCACAGCTTCATCGGATTTCATACCATTCAGCGCGCGGCGCACCACGTTGATTGCTTCCATCTCTTCTGCACTCAGCAGCAGATCTTCTCTTCTCGTGCTGGTTTTGGGGATGTCGATGGCAGGGAAAATTCTGCGTTCAGACAGCTTACGATCCAGCACAAGCTCCATATTACCGGTTCCTTTAAATTCCTCGTAAATGACATCGTCCATCCTGGATCCGGTGTCCACCAGTGCAGTGGCCAGAATCGTCAGGCTTCCGCCCTCGCGCATATTGCGGGCTGCACCAAAAAAGCGCTTCGGCATATGCAATGCCGCCGGGTCAATACCACCGGACAGGGTACGTCCGCTGGGCGGAACCACCAGGTTGTAGGCACGGGTCAGGCGGGTAATACTGTCTAACAGGATCATAACGTCTTGTTTATGCTCGACCAGACGCTTTGCACGCTCAATAACCATTTCGGAAACTCGTTTATGATGTTCCGGTAATTCATCAAACGTGGAATAGATCACTTCAACATTCGGCCCTGCCACCGTCTCCTTCATGTCCGTTACCTCCTCCGGACGTTCATCGATCAGGAGAATGATCAGATGCAGGTTCGGATAATTTTTCTTTACCGACATGGCCACTTCTTTTAATAGGGTTGTCTTACCAGCCTTCGGCGGGGACACAATCATACCTCTCTGTCCTTTACCGATGGGGCTTAACAAATCCATGACCCGCATCGCCACCGGGCAGCCGAAGCGTTCCATTTTCAGTCTGCTGTTCGGAAAGATCGGCGTCATATCTTCAAAGTTGCTTCGTCTGGATGCTTCCTCTGTGGTATAACCATTGATCGTCTTGACATAAAGCAGGGCGGAGAATTTTTCATTCTGTGTCCGCACTCTGGTATTTCCCTCTAAAATATCGCCTGTCCGCAAATTGAACCGACGAATCTGGCTGGGTGCCACGTAAATATCATTATCTCCCGGCATATAATTATCCGAGCGGATAAAGCCATAGCCCTCAGCCATGACCTCCAGAATACCCTTTACCGTAATGCCGCTGTCCAGCTCTGTCGGGAACTTGTCGTCCTCTGGACTCTGGATCGGTGCAGTTCCGCGATTATACGGACTGTTGTAGCGCTCATTATAACGAGGTGCAGGCGCGCTCACACGGTTCTGTGCCTCTTCTGCCACAGGCGCAGCAGTACGGGGCACTGCAGCTGCAGTATTTTCCCGCGCACCATTGTTGTCGCGGCTTCCTGTCCGTCCATTATGATAAGAACCATTGCTGATGAAGCGCTTTCCTGTTCTCTGCTGCCGTCTTTCTTCCCGATCCCCTGCTCTGCTCTCCGGTTCCGTCCCACTGTCATGAGGATCCTGCTTTTCTGCTGCGCCTCTCTTCGGAGCATCTTCCCGCTCTGCTGCGCCCTTCTTCGGAGCATCCTCCCGCTCTGCTGCGTCCCTCTTTAGAGCATCCTTGCGCTCTGCCGCGTCCTTCTCCGGGGCATCCTTGCGCTCTGCCGGGCGGCTCTCCGGGACGCTGCGTTCTGTTTTGATTTCTGCATTCTCCTGGGCATCCAACCTCAGCATCGCATCAATGACTTCCGCCTTTTTCATTGTAGAAAGTCCTTTTATCCCCCTTGCTTTTGCAATCTCCTTCAGATCATGCACTGCCAGAGATTCATATTTTTCTCTTATCATTTTTTCCTCTCATTTCTGCGCACGCTTTTTGCGCATGTCGAGTTTGTGTCAAGTGCGCGCAGACACAAATCTCGCGATTGAAAATTTTTATTTTTCAATCTTTACTCCTTTTACTGCCATCGTGATTCGTCCCTGATTTTCATACGGAATTCTACATGAAACGATCTTTTTGAAATGCGCCAGAACATCCCGATCCGGGAAACAGCGGTCTTTTGTCAGAAATCAAAAGTGCCTGTCATTTTAGTGAATTTTATTACACATCGGAGACGCAAGTCAAACGTCTCCTTCTGTTTCGCTCATTGTACCACACTCAAAACAGAATAGGAAGATTTTTTCCTTGATTCACTCAAATAAATCAGATATGATGATATACAGAGAGCTACGAATGGCGCGTATGCCCCGACATCATCATTCCTTATTAAATAAAAAAGAAAGCAGGCAAATCAAATGACAAATCAGGAAAAAGCGCTGGAACTGCATGCGAAGCTGCAGGGAAAGCTTGAAACCGTTTCCAAAACACCCGTCCGCACCCGTGAAGACCTTGCACTTGTCTATACTCCCGGCGTTGCGGAGCCTTGTAAGGTCATTGCAAAAGACCCGGCTGCCGCTTACACCTATACGATGAAAGCAAACACTGTAGCTGTTGTTTCCGACGGTTCCGCCGTACTGGGACTCGGCAATATCGGTCCGAAGGCCGCTATGCCCGTTATGGAAGGCAAGGCTGTCTTATTTAAAGAATTCGGCGGTGTCAACGCAGTTCCCATCTGCCTGGATACTCAGGACACGGAAGAGATCATCAAAGCTGTTACCTGGCTTGCTCCCGCTTTTGGCGGCATCAATCTGGAAGATATCAGTGCACCCCGCTGCTTTGAAATCGAAGAGCGCTTAAAAGAGACTCTGGATATCCCTGTTTTCCACGATGACCAGCACGGAACTGCTATTGTTGTACTCGCCGGCATCATCAATGCCTTAAAGGTAGTCGGTAAGAAAAAGGAAGACTGCCGCGTTGTTGTAAACGGCGCAGGAAGCGCAGGAGTTGCCATCACCCGCCTGCTGCTGACCTACGGCTTTTCTAATATCATTATGTGCGATAAATCCGGCATTCTCTGCGATGGCGCAGAGGGCTTAAACTGGATGCAGGAAAAGATGGTAAAACGCACCAATCTGGCTCACGAAACCGGTTCCCTTGCAGATGCTTTAAAGGGTGCTGATATTTTCGTCGGCGTTTCCGCTCCAGGTATTGTGACGGAAGAGATGGTTGCTTCCATGAATTCCGATGCTATTCTGTTTGCAATGGCTAACCCCGTTCCTGAGATCATGCCTGATCTCGCAAAAAAAGCAGGGGCACGCGTTGTCGGCACCGGACGCAGCGATTTCCCGAACCAGGTCAACAACGTTGTCGCATTCCCCGGCATCTTCCGCGGTGCTCTGGAAGGACATGCAAAACAAATCACCGATAAAATGAAGCTGGCTGCCGCTAATGCCATCGCAGCCCTCGTTTCTGACGAAGAATTAAACGAAAACAATATCATGCCAGAAGCATTCGATCCCAGAGTTGCGGATGTTGTTGCAGATGCAGTCAAGAAAAACATCCGTTGATCTCTGGCACCAGAAGCCCTACTATTCGCTGGACGCCTGGTGTAAAAATACATACGGACGGAAACTTTACAAGGCTGCACTGGATATCGGCTGTACCTGTCCCAACCGGGATGGCACCCTCGATACAAGAGGCTGCATTTTCTGCTCTGCAGGCGGAAGCGGCGATTTTGCTGCTTCCCGGCAGCTTTCTGTAACAGATCAGTTAAATCAGGCCAAGGCACTTCTGTCCTCCAAATGGACACCGGAACCCGGCAAGCCGTCTCTGATCGCCTATTTTCAGGCATATACCAACACTTATGGTGATCCGGACAGACTGCTTTCCTGTTATGAAGAAGCACTTTCCTCCCCGGAGGTCGCAGGCATTTCCATTGCGACGCGCCCGGATTGTCTTTCCGATATCATTCTGGAGGGACTTGACCGCCTCCAGTTACTGTATCCTGACCGGTTTATCTGGATCGAGCTTGGTCTGCAGTCCATTCATGACCACACTGCAGCAAGGATCCGCCGGGGATATCCGACCTCCGTATTTTATGATGCTGCAGCAAAGCTCCATGCCAGAAGGCTTCCCTTTATCGTCCATCTGATCCTCGGACTCCCCGGGGAAACCCGGCTTGACCTGCTGGAAAGCATCCGTGCCGTCAATCAGGTGCATCCCTTTGGGGTCAAGCTGCAGCTTCTCCATATTTTAAAGGGAACAGATCTTGCCCTGCTTTATGAAGCCGGAAAGCTTCCTGTACTGACACAGGAAGAATATCTCGATCTGCTGACAAGCTGTATCGCTGCACTTTCTCCGGATATCTGCCTCCACCGGGTCACCGGAGACGGTCCCCGCAAGCTTCTGATCGCGCCCCAGTGGAGTCTTTCGAAACGAAACGTCTTAAACGGGCTGCATGCCCTTATGAAACAACGAAATCTCAGACAAGGGGATAATTATGAACCAGGAACCTCTTACACTCTATAAACTGATCGTTCTTTATCTGCTCAACAAGGTATCCTTCCCACTCACAATGGCGCAGGTCAGCGATCTCATTCTGGAAAAAGAATATACCAGCTATCTGACACTGCAGCAGGTTATCAATGAGCTGGCGCAGGCCGGGCTGATCACTGCCAAAACACTGGTCAACCGAACCCATCTGCAGATCACAGAGGAGGGCCGCAATACCCTTTCCTATTTTGAGAACCGCATCAGTGACGCGATCAAGGCAGACATCGGCGAATATCTCAAAAAAAATGAACTGGAAATGCGCAACGAATCTTCGATCCAGAGCAACTACTACAAGGCTGTCAACGGGGAATTCGAAACAGAGCTGACTGCAGTGGATAAGGACGTCAACCTGGTGACCATCCGCCTTACGGTTCCTACAGAAGAGCTCGCAATTTCCATTTGCGAAAACTGGCAAAAAAATAACAGGGAGATTTATCAGTATCTGACAACCGCCCTGTTTTAAAGTATGTTATTGCAGCATCTCCCGGATCACACTGCCATCTGTTTTTCCGAGGTCTATCTCCAAAAGTGCTGCCAATGTCGCGCCCTCATCCCAGAGCGCGATATTTTTTTCTACCCTGGCACCAGCTCTTACACTGCATCCCGACATTGCAAAAAAGGTCTGATAGTCTGCCTCACCCGGCAGATACCCGTGGGTCCCCTTCATACCATGTGCGCAGTCTTTTTCTGCTGCCGTCAGCTGTTCCCATTCGTCCAGAAAAAACCATCCTTCCTTTGCTTCCAGCATCAGAAAGCAGTTTTCGTCTGCGCCCATATTTGCTGCCTCTTCCCGGGTCAGAATCCTTTCGATTCCAAAATCCTCCCGTCCTTTCAGCGTCTCCAGCACTTTTCTTGTACGCTTTTGCACTTCTGCATTGTTTTCTACAGACGGATGCAGATAGATATAGCAGCTTCCGTCACAGTTTTTTGCATAGGCCTTCCAGCTTTTGATCCTGCCGTTGCGGACCGTCAGCAAGCCGGCTTTCCACAGTGCATGATTGACGAAGGCAACCTTGTCCACATCCTTCTGATAATGATCCCCCAGAAGCACGACCGTCGTGCTCTCCATCTCTCCGGTTTCCTCCAGTGCCCTTACAATCTCGCCCAGACGCTTATCGTGGCGCTTAAGAGCTTCTTTTGCCTCCTTACTCTCCACGCCATAGAGATGTCTGTTCGCATCCACATCCGTCAGATGCAGCAAAAACAGCTGCGGATTGTATTTGTAGATCGTATCCAGCGCGCATGCCTGAATAAAATTGTCCAGCTGAGGCTGTGCGATCCCGTTTCGCAACTGTCCGAAGCGTTTGTTCAGATCCAACTGATAAAACAACGGACCGTTCGTCGCATTCATCAGGATCTGATTTTGCCATTTGCGTGTCACCATAATCTCCGGCACATAGTAGTCCATCCTGCTGCCTGCCGCAACAGGCCACAAAAGCCCGGCCGTCGTCATTCCCTTTTTCTTCGCTTCGTCATAAAGCGTCGTGCTGCGGATCCATTTGCGATGATAAAGCCAGTCCGGATCCTTCCGGTTGGGCTGGATTTTTGTGTTGTTCACAATCCCGTGATTTTTCGGCATCCGCCCTGTCACAATGGATGTATGGGCCGGATATGTCAGGGACGGACACACACTGTTTACATGGCTGCACAGCGCCGCCTGTTCAAAAAAACGCTGAAAATTCGGCAGGGTCTGTAAATATTCCAGGTCCTTTGCTCCGACCGCATCAAAGGACACGATCATGACCCGCTTTGGTATCTGTTTCATTGCTCTTCTCCATCCTGCGGCTTTTGCTCTGTCTTAGCCGCTTCCCTGCGTATCCGCTGCATGTGCTCTTTGATTTTTACTTCATATCCCATCCCACCTGGCTGATAAAACTCTCTTCCGGACAGCTCATAAGGTAAATACTGCTGTCTGACATAGTGGTTTGGATAATCGTGTGCATATTTATAATCTTTTCCGTGTCCCAATTTTGCTGCTCCTTTATAATGGGCATCCTGCAAATGCACCGGAATCGCCAGATTTCCGGTTTCTTCCACCGTCTTCATTGCAGACGCAATGGCGTTGACCGCTGCGTTGCTTTTCGGCGCGCATGCAATGTAGGCCGCCGCCTGTGCCAGAATAATCTGCGCCTCCGGCATGCCCACCCGCTCTGCTGCCAGGGATGCAGAAACCGCTACCTGCAGCGCTGTCGGATCTGCATTGCCAACATCCTCCGACGCACAGATCATCATCCTGCGGGCGATAAATGTCACGCTTTCCCCAGCATACAGCATCCGCGCCAGATAATAAACCGCCGCATCCGGATCGGAGCCCCGCATACTCTTGATAAATGCCGAAATCGTATCGTAATGATTATCACCTGTTTTGTCGTATTTTACTGCACGTTTTTGAATACATTCCTGGGCAACCTCCAGGGTCAGATGGATTTTTCCATCCTCTGAGCGCTGTGTCGTCATTACGCCAAGCTCTACTGCATTCAATGCCGCACGTGCATCTCCGCCTGCAATATCCGCCAGAAACTCCAGCGCATCCGGCTCTATCTGTGCCTGATAGGCACCCATTCCTCTCTGATCGTAGACCGCCCGGCGGATCAGTTCTTCGATATCTTCCTTTGAAAGCGGCTTGAGTTCAAAAATAACCGAACGGGACAGCAGCGCTCCGTTTACCTCAAAATACGGATTTTCCGTCGTCGCACCGATCAGGATCAGGGTTCCATCCTCAACAAAGGGAAGCAGATAGTCCTGCTGACTCTTGTTGAACCGATGGATTTCATCAATAAACAGTATCGTTTTTTTGCCAAACATTCCACGGTTGTCCTTTGCCTTAGCCACAACCTCTTCCATATCCTTTTTGCCTGCCACAGTCGCATTGATCTGCATAAACTCCGCACTGGTCGTATTCGCGATCACCCTCGCAAGGGTCGTTTTGCCCGTTCCGGGCGGTCCGTAAAAAATGATGGAGGAAAGCTTGTCCGCCTGAATCGCACGGTACAAAAGCTTGTCCTTTCCGATAATGTGCTGCTGCCCGACTACCTCATCCAGCGTCCGGGGCCGCAGCCTTGCCGCCAGCGGCGCTTCCTTTTCCTGATTGGTCTGTCTCATATAATCGAAAAGATCCATGTCCCCTTATTGTACCTCCACTTTCATGTTCGGCCACACCTTCTCAATCCGCTCGTCAGGGTAATTGATGTCAAAGAATGTGTCGATCACGCTCTTCTTTTCCGCCCGCACGGTTCCTGTGGTACTTTCCGTGCCTACGACAGTCCCTGCGTCCGCGACGCTTTCCTCCTTCGCGGCGTTTTCTACGCCCGCGGCATTCCTTGCGTCCGCACTGCTCTCCTGCACCGCCGCGCTGTCCTGCCGTTCCACATAGCGTACCATGGCGCCTGCTGAAATCACCGCATCGCAGCTCATCAGCACGATAACTGCCCAGGTCGCAATTTTTGCTCCAAGGGGCGGCAGCTTTTCGATCCATCCGCTGATCGTCGGATAACAAATTTTTACCCAGACAACGGATAACAGTCCCCAGAAAATGCAATACAGCAGGTTGGTTCTCCCGCCGATATTAAATGGCATGTCACTGTAATCCCAGAATGTAGTCCCGAGAAAAATCTCTGTAAATACGCTGCACAGATATTCATATACGCCGCCCAGCACACTGCCCGCCAGGAAAATATAACGATCCTCTTTTCCGGCAAGCCGCTGCAATACAACTGTCAGAATGACCGCACCGAAGCCCCAGACAATACTGAAGGTGCCGTAAATTACGCTGGACCGGCTCATCCATACGCCTCCCGTCACCCTGCAGAACAGCGTTTCGATCAGATCTCCGAGAAATGCACAGATCATAAATACCCAGATCAGCTTATCCACACAGACGCCTCTTGCAAAGACATATCGTTCTGCCCGATCTGCCTCCTCCAGAGCTTCCATCTCCGGGTATGCGCGGTTTAACCGCTTCCAGACTGCATGATAGATCTTGCCTCCAAGCTTTTGCTTGACTTCCTTTTGTTCCTGCAGAAGTCTCCCCTGGGTTTCCTTCAGCTCTGTCAGGCTCCTGCTTTTCCTGACTGCAATCAGAATCGACACCAGGTCGGCAGCCATCAGCCCAAAGCCGGCTATGTCTATGATCCGCAGCACAATTGTCGGAATCATTGAAAACAGGATAAAGACCGGAGGATGCAAAAGCAGCACCGCCGTCATCACAACTGCTGCCTTGATCAGCGAAAGGAGCACACTCTTTTTCTTTCCGCCAAACAGTGTCACATCCTCGTAATTCCACAAATGCTTTTTCCAGATTTTGGCTGCGATCCCTCCGGAAAAATATTCCACAACGGACACGACCATCCAAGTGGTCAGAAACTGCAGCAGCCATTTTGTCCCCTGCTCCGGCAGCAAAAGGATCAGAATATCCATCATTATGCCGTATTCCGGGCAAAGGGGCAGGCTGAAAAATCCGCGGTTACAAAATCTTCTTTCTTTTACTGCAAAAAAGGCAACCTCCAGTGCCCATCCGATAAAGCTGTACAGCAGCAGATACGCTGCCAGTTCTGTGTAGGTATATTGCATTCTTTCCACTCATTTCTGCGCACGCTTTTTGCCCATGCCGAGTTTGTGCCAAGTGCGCGCAGACACAATCAGGGCAAACGCTTTCAATTTTGATTATAACAACTATTTTCCCTGCTGTACATGTTGGATTTCATCCAACTGTTGGATTTTATCCAACTGCGGATTTTATCCAACTGCGGATTTCAAGATACCAGCATTATTTCTTCGACTGTCACAAAGACATAGCCTTGGCTTTGCAGCTCATCCACAATAAAAAGTGCCGCTTCAATACTGGAAGCATATTCATCATGCAGCAGGATAATCGCATTTTCCCGCGCTTTGGACAAGATTCGCTTTTCAACATTGGTGCTGCTTTGACTGCACCAGTCCAGGGGATCAATCGTCCACAGCACCGGGAACATATTCAGCTCCTGTTCGAAGCCTTTGTCCCAGCTTCCATAGGGCGGACGGACAAAAATGGGTTCCGCTCCTGTTATCTCCTTCAATACCTCATTCGTGGAAATCAGCTCCTGTCGAAAGGCTTCCCGGTTATTGCTTGTCAGCTGAATATGACTATAGGTGTGGTTGCCGATCAGATGTCCCTCCTTCTGCATACGCAAAATCAGCTCCGGATATTTTTCTGCATTCTCCCCTGTAACAAAAAAACTGGCTTTTGCGCCTCGCTCTGCCAGGCCGTCCAAAAGTATTTTCGTATAGACCGGATGCGGGCCGTCATCTGCTGATGTCAAGTAAGGACCAAAAATTTTGAATAAATTATTATTTTAGAGCTGACAAATTTCAAACTTGCGTGGACTAACCTAACTTATCTTAAAAATCCTCATTCTTCTCCACTGACCATCTTAAATCTGCATCATATTTTTTTAACTTGATGAAATCATCTGTAAAAATTTGTGTATGTCTAAAATCTGAATTTCGAAATTTCATATGTTCCCAGCTATTTTTCTTTAAAATTGCCTGAGTAAAGCTTGTGTTTTCAAAATCTATACTTATAAGCTGACTATCCTCAATAGATGAATTACTTAAATTTGCGTTTCTGCATGATGTTTTTGTAATTTCTATATTGCAAAGTTCTGCACCAATTAATATAATTTCATCTAACACACATTCTCCAAATATACTTTCTTGAACATTACATCTTTCCAAATCCGCCTTTTTTAAACTACAATTTATAAATTCAGAATTATTAATCGTTTCCTTTCTAAGTTTTATTCTATCTAAACATGAATTTGTAAACTTTACATTTTCTAAATGACACCTCTGAATTTTCGTAGTACCCCAATTTACATCCTCCACTTTCAAATCTTTAAATGCACAATCTACCACTTTAGTTAAGTCAAATTTTCCCCTTCTAATTTTGGCACCTGTAAAATTACAATTAATAAGAGTAGCATTACTAAAATCAATATCATCCAAAAGAGCATTTGAAAAATTTATTTTTTCTAATATTGCTCCTGAAAAAAACGCATTTGAAAGATCACTATAAGCAAAATCAATACCATTCAAATTTGTATTATTAAAGCTTGCTTTTCTTAAGCTTGAATCTTGAAATCCAACATTCTGCATACTCCTATTTTCAAAATTCAATCCATCGAGTAGACAGTTTTGCCCTATCGAGATTATATTATTATTCGATATAATTACTTTTTGCTTAAACATATCACACCAATCCGCAAAAATATTTGAATTTAATATTTGTATAAATTCACCATCTGAACTCCAAAAAGTAGTTTTCGTACTGTTTTTTTCTATTAACGCTCCTTTTTGATAAACTCGAATTAACAACAATGTATTAAATAATGTATTCTTGATTTTCTGATAATTGTATCCACTGTAATTATACGTCCAAATTGTATCATCAGCTAAAATAATTTTTGTATATATACTTTGCAGAAAAATCACCATACTCTCAAGATCACACTCATAATTCTTATCATCATATTGTAACTTATTATAAATGAACAAAAATGTTTGTTCCCATGTTGTTCCTGCTATATATCCGTATTGCATTATTTCACACATTGTTGTGAGAAAATTTTGTGGATTCTCAACATCATTTTCATTCATTAGCAAGCTCAGTTTATTATATATATACTCACCAAAAAAATAGTCCCGAATATTATTGTGATAAAATTCTAATGCACCTGCCTTACCATTGCTCTTCCAATATGCACAAAGGACACAACATTTTCGAACCCATTTTACAATTACGGAGTCAACCCCCGATTCATTTATGATTTCATCAAGTTCATGTGAACTTATATAATACCTCTCTTCCATTGAATTTTTAAACATTCTGAATGCAATACTACATACAATCTTATATAGAATCTCTTCATAATCTTTTATTGGATGCTCAAGACTATTATCAAAATTTTCATTATACTCTGTGTTAATGATTGCATTATGAAATATTTCATGATATAAAGCCCACACATTTCCCTGAAGTTCCTCTCGCATATCACATGCAACCAAAAGATATAGTGCCAAAGGTGTATCGGCTACTCCTGATGCTACATTATCATCTATATTTATTATATATTCTTTTGTTTTTTCAGGTACACTCTCCCCACAGCTCTCATACTTTTCTAACCACTGTTTTCTCTTTTCTTTATCAAAATGCAAAATTTCTGCCTTTTCAATGCTAAAATTTCTTGCATCAAATCTTCTTGTATCAATAAATTGTGGTCTAGAAGTTATAATTATTTTGTTATTCTTAAATATTTTTCTAATGGAAACAATCAAGTCCTCCATTCCCGTACTATGTATTCCTTCAATCATGCTCATTTCATCTGCACCATCTAGAATCAAAATACAATCAGCGAATAGAGTCTTAAACTTTTCCATTGTTTCAAAGCCTAAATATTCTAATAAAATCTCTTGAATACTTTTATTCCGATCGGAAAAATCTAGTTCACGTAATCTTACGCACACTAAATCACTATTAAGAAAAACTGCTTTACTTATATCATCTTTTTCTAAATAGTGATAACACAAATATGAAACTAGACTTGTCTTTCCAATTGCTGCATCACCTTCAATAAACAATATTCTTTTCTTTGTTTCATTCCACAAAAAATTATCCAATATAACAATAAAATTGTCCAAAGAATACTCTTTAACTTTCATTTTAGGTTCTACAAACAATCTATTTAATGTAACCTTACTATTCCTAACATATCTATGTCGAAATAACTTTTCTGTAAAATTATCTGCATATTCTTTAATAATAGATTTAACCTTATTGTTAAGGCTATTTCCATGTTCAGATAACATTCCAAATACATTGATATTTTTATCCATAAAATGATTTATTTCAGTTAATAAATCATCTTCCCCATTGCTGGAAATTTCCGATATACTATTAACTTTATTAATAAGCGTGCTGAAATCCCAAATATTCTTTTTGTCAAAATTAACTTCATCTATACACACATACCCCTGATTATTCTCACCCTTATATTTTCTCTGCATGGTTGCGTCTTGCTTCATTACCATAAAATATAATGTATAATCATTTAAATTCACATTCTCCGCCAATTTAGACCTAATTTTCTTTTCATCGTCTTGCACTTTAGAAGTATATGTCGACGGATCTAATTTTTTTTGCACTCTTATTTCTCTAAGTTTCTCCGTCCACTCTGAGTATTCAAATACCTTATGCTTAATAGTATTAAGTGTTCGTATTATTTTTTCTGGTGTATCCGTAACTGTTACCTGTATAATTATTTTTTTATTTTCGCTGATCAAGTCATATCCCGAATTATTATATGTGACATTATTTGCATTTTTTAAATCCATATTATAAAGAATATTCAGCAAATCACACATAAATTGTTCTGCACTAATATTTATATCATGCATATTCAAATTTCCTGTATAATAAATGTATGCAGTGAGTACGCTCATTCCCATTATAAATCTTTTTATCACGTTCTCTCGTCTTATCATTACTGCTTCTCCTCATAATTCATTTGTAGATTATTCAATTAGTGTCTGCTGATTTTGAACCGAAAACAGTTTTCTAAAGAAAATTTGCATAAGCACAGTTACAATTTGTAGTACCACTTTAGCCATACTCCACTGCTATCCCATACCTTGGTGTTATAACTCACATCTCAAATACCAACTTATTATAATTTCCCTCTTCTGCTAATGCCCTAACCTTGTTCCATATCACAGTAGAAATATTCATTTCCCTTGTTAAGGCTACTGCCAACTCCTGTACTGTCATTAACACTATATTAACTTTTCTACCATTACATAATGTTTCAACTGCATCATTGCTATAGCCAGCAAAACTAATAAATAGCCCTCTTGTAAAGCCTGATTTTGAAGATACCTTTTCATTAAATACCACTAAATCACTTTTTTCAGTTAACTTGTTCGTCCATTTTGCTTCTAATAAATATATATCATTCCTTAAAACAAAACTTCCATCTATCTGCTCTCCCTTAATCCTAAAGCTTTCTCTTGGCTCTAACGCACAATCTTTGAATAGCCTATTTAAATATCTCTCAAATTGATATCCTCTTGCTTGCGGATTATCATGATAATCTGCCAACTCTTTAAGTTCATCAAGATACTTTTTAAAATCAAATTCTTTTTTGGGAGATTCAGCTACAGTATCAACCGATTTCTCAGAAATTTTCTTTCCGATTAAGCGATACCCTATTTGAGAGCATTTCTGAAAGATTTCATTTTTCTCATCTGTCACAAGTTTTCTTGCCTGCATATATTGCATTAGTCCAAGTAACAATTTTCCAACAATAACATTATCATAATCATCCATAATTGCTCTTAAGATTTTTGCCTTGGATAAATTATGATACTTTTTATAAACATCTATATTAATAGTATCAGCAACGAATCTTTGATATGTATAATTTGTGAAATCTAATACATAACCCATTTCCATGTCAAATAATCTCTCGAAATAATCTTTCTCTATATACGTCATCTGTGCCATAGATTAATACCTCCGTTGTCAAAAAATACATATATATTATACAATATTTTCCTACTATTGACATCTAAAATATTAACTATGGATAGATAATATACAAAAAGAAGAAGCCTTTCTGCTTCCTTAGGCTTCCTCTTTTCAGATTCTTACAATATTTCTTCAAATTCTTCCCGATACTTCCAGACAATTTCTATCCGCTTGTCTTCATACACTACGATTTTCTCTACCATCTCACTCATAAATTCTTCTGTCAATGCTTCACTTGTTCTATACCTTTCTACAAGATCAGCAGCACACTGATAATTCTTTTGTCTTTTTTCCAGCATATCAATCTGTCCGGAGACTTTCTCTATTTCTTTCCGTACCACTTCTTCCTGTTTGCTCAATTGGTCCTTTTCTTTCAAGAACATATCCTGCTTTACCCTGCTGGAACAGAACTGTTCATACAAATTGATTTTTTCAGCCGGAAAACGCTCTAAACTCTGCTTTAGTATTTTTTCCTGCTTCCTCAGCTTCTCAATCTGCTGCTCATAGAGACTCGCAACAGGAATTGTCGCAAACAACCGACAATGTTCCTGCCAGATAGTCCATATTGTCCTCTCAATCTGCTCTTTCTCCACACGAAGTTCATTGCACGCCGCATCATCCAGCAAGTTTCTTCGTTTACATAGATAATATGGTGTTTTGGTTTTCCGCAGTTCTAGCCGATTTCCACAACATCCACAAAAGACAATCCCCCGGTGGACGGAAGAACGGTCATATTCTGCTGTTTTTCTTTTTCTGATACTGTCATTTGCTTTTTTGAAAAGTTCCCGGCTGACAATCGCCTCATGATGTTCCGGTATCACAAACCATTTTTCTTCCGGCTGAGTTACCTTCCGTTTACTTCCAACCCTTGTGCGGACAGCCTTTCGATACACCATATCTCCCTGATATACCCGATTATGGATAATGGAATGTATCTTGTTACGATTCCATATATCTGCTTTATAATGCCGATTAAGCTGCTCTCCCTTTGCCTGCTTATAAGTCAGTCTAGTCGGTACTCCCTCTGCGTTAAGTTCAATTGCCAAAGTTTTTGCACTTTTTCCATCTGCCAATTCCCGAAAAATACGCCGTATCGTGACTGCTGCACCTTCATCAATTTCCATTCTTTTACCATCAGACGATTTTTGGTAGCCATACACCATACAACCTGCGTAATACTCTCCCCTTTTCATACAGGTTGTAACCCCGCTTTTTACCTTTTCAGACAAATCTCTGCTGTACATTTCATAAATAAAATTTTTGAAAGCTACATCCATTCCACCTGTCTGTCCGAAAAAATTTTTACTGTCAAACCCATCATTGATACTAATAAAGCGGATACCCAAAAAAGGAAATATCTGTTCCAAATAATCTCCAACCTCCAGATAATTTCGTCCAAAACGTGATAAGTCCTTTACGATAATACAATTTATTTCTCCCTGCTTGCATAGCCGAAGCATCTCTTTCATCGCCGGTCTGTCAAAATTGGTACCGGAATATCCATCATCTACAAATTCCCTGACTTCTGCTCCTTTAAATTCTTCCTTTTGCTCCATAAAAACATTGATAAAATTCCTCTGATTACTGATACTTACACTCTCAGCCTTTTCTTCAGAATCGCATAAATCTAAATCTTCCATAGAAAGCCGGATATACTTAGCAATCGTATACTTTTTCATTCCCCGACCTCCATCTCTTCTTTCTTCTCTAATAACCTCCGGCAATCATCCTCGAATCGGAATATAACATGTATACGTCCTCCTGCAAATACTTCTATCCGTTCTATCAAAGAATCTATCATGTCCTGTGTAACCGTATCCTGCCCTGCATACTGCTCTGCAGCCTGAGACAGTTCCAGATTATCTCCATAAGTTTCCTGCATTTCATGCAAAAGCAATTCTTTCTCTTTACGGACTTCATCAGTCTGTGCCAATGCCCTCTGATATTCTTCCTTGAGCATAAAATATTCCTGAACCGTAAGTAATTTGTCTTTATAGTCAAGATAACTGCTGCTCAATTTCTGTTGAAGCTGTACCTCTTTTTGTCCTAAATCTCTTATCTCCTTTTCAAGTACCATCCGTTTCTTACTGATTTCAATATTTCCGTTTCTTGACCTGATTATATCTCTGCTCTCTAAGAACATTTTTAGATATATCTGAACTGCCTCTGCTACCGCCTTTTCTAATTTTCCTGCACTGATATGCTTTTTCACACATCCCATTGCACCATTCTCCCTGTAATTTGTGCAGTAGTAACTCTTAGAGTTATGTTTGCCGACACTACACCCCATGGTAATGCCACAATCTCCACAAAAGATTTTTCCTTTAAACACATTATCACGTTTCGGATTTTCTTTTGCTTTTTCCAATTTCTTTTTATGCTCCTGCGCTCTCTTTTCATTCACAGCCTGTACCGCATCAAAGAGTTCTTTAGATACAATAGGCTTATGCATTCCCGGAACAACAATCCATTCCTCCCTCGGAACAGGATGCCTCTTTTCTCCCTTGTGCATAGCAGAATGCGTTTTACCCCGTACCATATTTCCCAAATACACTTCATCACGAAGCATATCCTCTATGGCATAAGCTTTCCAAAGCACATCCCTCAGCTTCTCGTTCTTTACGATTCCTTTTTCATAACGGTATGCACTGGGTGACTTTATTTCCTTCTCATTCAAAATTTTTACTATACTGCAATATCCATAACCCTCAGAGCGCAGTCCAAAAATATAGCGCACTACCTTGGCTGCTTCCTCATCCACTTCATATTTTCCCTTAACAGTTTTCGATTTCCGATAACCATAGGGTGCAACTCCGCCGCCATATCTGCCTTCTTTTTTCTTGATTTCTATGGCAGAGCCTACTTTTCTGGAAATATCCTTTGCATACACCTCATTGATAATATTTTTCAGCGGTATTTCCAGCCCATTCGTCAATGGTCTGCCGCTTTCAGAAGAAGCTGCAGCAAAAGTATCAAAGTGGTCTGTTACAGAAATGAACCGTATATTTAAGAAGGGAAATATCTTTTCCAAGTAATTCCCTATTTCCAAATAACTGCGTCCAAAACGAGACAAATCTTTCACAATAATGCAATTAATCTTTCCGCTTTTCGCATCTTCCATCATTTTTTGAAAAGCGGGACGTTCAAAATTCGTCCCACTAAAGCCATTGTCAATATAAACATCGAATACTTTCATATCCGCTTTGCTTCTGACAAAGTCCTCTAACAACGCTTTTTGGTTTTCTACCGTATTTTGATTATGTTTTCCGCTGTCTTCTTTTGACAATCGAATATATAGTCCAACGGAGATTTCCTGTGTTTTAACCTCAGGTATTTGTTCCGCTCCCCGTTCTTCCTGCATCTTATCTCTCGGAACCGGGTGATTTCTGACTGTGCGTGCCATCAAATCACCTCCTCAAGCGCCACTTCCTGCTTAATTTCTTCTACTATCCCTAATAATTGCCTGATTTCATCCTGATAACGAAAGATAATTTCTATCCGATGATCCTCATATACATATATCCTGCTAATAAAGCGGACTAATATGGAACGCTTCAATTCTATCTCTTTACTTGTCAAAAATTTCTCTAGTAAACTTTCCTTTTCGTATCCGCCATCCAATAACATTCTTTTTTTCTTTCCTAATTCTGTAATAGCCCTTTGAATCTCTTCAATTCTATTATCCAATTCTTTTTTAAACAGCATATACTCGTCCTGCGTAATCAGTTCCTTTTTATAGTCCTCATAGCATTCCAATTTTAACCGGTTATATTTTTCGATATCTTCTTTCCGTTTTTCTGACTGCAGCACCAGTTTTTTTATCTTATCTGAATTACCGGATGTCTCCCGTATATACCGAATACTCTCCTGTAAATCGCCCAATTGTTTCAAATGAAGCTGCAATGTCTTTGTTATGGCCATGTTCAAGGTATTCTCACTGATTCTATGACTACTGCATATATCTTTGTCCTTCTTATTTCCAGAACAGACATAATATACATATTCTAAAGAACCACTGCGAACCTTTTTTCTTACCATGCTGCATCCGCAGTCCGCGCAGACAAGATAACCGGAATATACAGAAACTGCACTTTTTCCTGTACTTACCCTTGTGTCCTTCTGTAAAATATCTGAAATAAGTTCAAAATCAGTTCTGCTTATAATTGCCTCATGCGCATTTTCTACCCGAATCCATTCTTCCTTCGGTTTCTTTTCCCTCACCCTGACTTTATAATTGGGGGTACTCTCCTTTCCCTGTATCAGAGTTCCCATGTAAACTTCATTTGTCAAAACACGCAGAACTGCAACCGCAGTCCACTTCGCCCTGCTGTGTGTCTGGAATACCGTCTTATATCCGCTCCCCTGCTCTTTCTTGTATTCTGCCGGAGAGAGCACTCCCAAACGGTTCAGTTCATCGGCAATTGCCTGTTGGCTCATTCCCTCCATTTTCATGGCAAAAATTTCTTTTACAATCTCTGCCGCACACGGATCGACAATCAGTTTATTTTTATCCTCTCCCCGCATATATCCATAGACTGGAAAAGCACCAATAAATTCACCGCGTTTTCTCTTTACTTCCAAATGGCTTCTGATTTTGATTGATATGTCCCTGCAATATGCGTCATTGATTAAATTCTTAAAGGGAACAATTATATTATTCGATAATGCCGCATCATCAGCACTGTCGAAATTATCATTGATTGCTATAAAGCGTACTCCAAGAAAAGGAAAAAGCCTCTCAATATATTTTCCAACCTCGATATAGTTTCTTCCTAATCGTGACAGGTCTTTGACAATGACACAGTTTATCTTCTTGTCCTTAATGTCCTGCAGCATCCTCTGAAAATCAGGTCTGTCAAAATTTACACCACTGTAGCCGTCATCAATGTAAAAATCTACAACCCTAATTTCCGGTTTGCTTTGCAGATAATCTTCAATATATTCTTTCTGATTTTCAATACTGTTGCTTTGCAGAGTTTCACTTTTGGCAATATCATCATCCTCTTTGGATAAACGAAGATAGCCACCACATAGATATGTTTTAGATAAGTTATTTGACAGCATAAAAAACACTCCTTATTCATATTAGCCAGAACAATCTGCTATAAATAAGAAGTGATTTCTATTTCTTTAGTCCTATACACATATTAGCACAGAACTTCTCCTTTTTCCAGACCTTTATAGCAATTTTCATTCTATATTCCATCCGCCAGTTCCCGCAGTCTTTGTTTCAGACTAACTTCTTCTGTAAAAGAAGATTTTACTATTACATCCCCTACCATAAAACAATATGGGTTCTTTATATTTCTTAAAAAAGTTCTCATCTGCATTTCTTTATCTTCACAGTCTGAATCATCTTTTGGAATCCTTGTAATATCTATAAGCTCATCCCGCTTAACCGTTCGTATATCAGCAGACTTCAGCTTTTCCCAATTCTCCATTTTTCACTCCCAAAATCAGCAAACTGGCTTATCTTACTATATGACAGCCAGCTTGTTCGATATTCCTTTATAAACTTCACATTTCTTCCATCGCCTTCATACATTTCCCAGCCCTGACAACGGCAATGCAAGCCACCAGAAATATAAGAAGCAGGGTGCCTGTTACAGCACCCACTGCAATCCCTATGATTTTCATTCTTCGTTCCACTCCTTATCCATAAAATAACTGTCCGCTTTCTTCCTTATAATAAAATCTGCCACATCCATAAGCCTGTCCGTAACCGGCATGGTCGGGAGTGTGTTCAAAATCTCTGTACGGTATCTGCCACGCAGGGATGCTCTGCTATCTAAAATAGAAAATACCGCCGTGTCCTTTTCCCTGCGGATTCCCCTCCCGAACCACTGCCTGAGTTTAATCAGCATTTCCGGGATGATGATGTCCCTGCGGTATAAGTCGAAGTCCTCGTACTGGTTTCTCTGGTATTCCATAACCGGATCCGGCACGGGGAACGGCAGTTTTACCACAATCAGGCTGGAAAGAATATCCCCTGCAAGATCAATTCCCTCTCCGGCACTATCACTGGCAAACAATACTCCGTTTCCACTTCTTCGGAATCTGTTTATCACATCCAGTCTGCCTCTGCCCATAAGAAACAGCGGATAATCGGAAAGCTGCTCCTTCAAACCATAAAACACTTTCTCCATAAGCCAATAGGATGTAAAAAGAATCAGGGTATGCCCATGGGTGGCAGACACAATCTGCAATATTTCCGCCATCACCGCCTGTATGTACCTGTCATCACGGATATTTGGGAACGGCATACGCTCCGGTATATAGAGCAGACCGTTACTCTGAAAATCAAAAGGTGACGGCTTGCTGGTTTCCATGATTCTGGAAGAAGCAGCAAAAGACAACCCTGTCATCTTATTAAAATGTCTGAAATCGCCCCTGACTGACATTGTGCCGGACGTGACAATGACCGGTATCATTCTGCTCCAGATATCACGAAATAAAATCTGCTCCAATTCCATAGGAACCGCACACAGGGCAAGCCTGCTGTTCTCCCTCTTTTCCATCCAGCAAATGTAATTATCACTGTTTAGAAATACCGTCAGCTTGTCTGCCAGCTCCTGACAACGTCTTTTCAGGTTCTGCATCCGCATTTTCTGTCCGCTGTTTTCCTGATAGGATAAGGGAAGCTGCTCTAAAATCTTTATCATGTTCCTGACATAACTTTTTTCCATAACACCTATTGTTATTTCAGTCCTGCTTCCCTCTCTTGTGTGATTTCCTGTCAAATCACCTGACAGCCTGTCAAATATTTTCCTGTTATATTCCTCAAGCTGACTCCGTAATACACTAAGTTCATCTACTGCTGTACTTCTTCTGCTCACTTCACTCAAAGTCACAATAAGTTCTGCCTCCTGCTCATTCCAGACTGTGCTGTACATCTGTCTGGCAGCGTCTATCAGCTTGTGGGACTCGTCAAACACCATTGCACCATATCCCGGAAAAAGAGATTTTCTTCCCTGTTTCTGCCCAATCAGATCGGCAAGGATATAATTATGATTCGTAATCTGAAAATCAAAACTGCCTGTCATACACTTCTTTTTAAAATTCATAAATCTGCATAAAACAGAATACGGGCATGACCTATTACAGTGAAACACATTGATTCTTCCTTTTACATAAGGTGTCAGACTTGCATCATCCAAATCAATCCTGTCATCTCCATTCTCTCCCAGCCTTTCCAATTCCAGTATCAGATCAGCGTCCGCTTCTCTCTGCAAATTTATGATGGCTGTCTCATATATCTTCAATCTGGAGTCACAAACATAATGCTGTTTTCCTTTTCTCACCACAAAAGATAATGGTTTATCAATGATATGGTGTTCTAAAAGAATGCCGGATATCTGCGGTATGTATTCCTCTGTCAATGCTTTCTGTAAAGCTATGGTAGATGTGGATATGACCGCCGGAACCTTCCTGCCCAAATAAATGTTATATACCGTCAGTGCAAGGATATATGCGTGTGTTTTTCCTGTCCCCACTTCTGCCTCACATAATGCCAATTTGTTCTCCTGCAATGCCCGCAGCATCTCCAATGCCAGTTCTTTCTGCTTTACCCGCAGATTCATTCCGTGTTCCGGTAAAATCTCATCAAATAAATTAATTAATAATTCCTCTGCGTTCTTTGCCATCCGTTTCGCCTCCTAAAATTTCTTAGTGCCATAAGCAGCACAGGAACAGGCTGGAAGGTATTGATTTGGCTTTTTATTAACAAAAATGAACTTCCATCCAGCCCATGAACTCTACTGCTTAAAAAAGTACATCAGACATCCTGCCGGTAAACAGGCATCATAAAAGCCGCCCACATTCTTTCTCAAACGTGGGTGTGCATTTTCCCGTCACTTATGCGGGCCATCGCTGGAAGTATCATTATCTCCGACCGGTATCATCGCATCCTGCCCTACCACGGGCAGTAAAGCCACAGATAGTTCTCGCTTGGGTTATCCCCGCATGGCGTATCCTGACTTGTGCTTTCCGGCTTCCCGGCCGGTCGGATATGTGCCTGACGCACAGATATGAAATTGTCAAAGTGCTGTAAAGGGGAAATAATTTTGAACAAAAGAAAACCCCTTCACCTAATTCGCCGTTAGGTAAAGGGGCCTGCCGAAAGTTTTTTTGATATTTTTTGTATTAAAAAAGACAGCATACCTTGTTAAAACAAATATACTGTCTTTACTTTTAAAATCAATTATTCTTTTCTACTTTATATGCCGTAATCTGCATTGGATATGTTTCTGCTATTTCGCCTGAAAACCATATCTTCACAATGTCCCCAGCAGAAAAATCTGTCAAAGCCCTCCCTTCATAGTCTTTTGAAAGGGAAACTTCAAATTCTCTGCCCGAATCATCCTGAAATGATAAACTATTTTCTTGGATTTCTGTAATCGTTCCCTCTATCGTTACTTGCGGCTTTTCATAGATACTCCTACGCTTCATATGTTGCATTGCTATTATAGCACCTAAAAATAATACCACAACAATAGAAATAACAATTATCTTTTTCTTTTTAACTTGCATATCCATTATCCTTTAACCAATTTACTAACGTGGTAGTAATCCTTCTACTATAATTTCCACCATGAGTATGAATTCCTACCGCCTGATTTCCATATGAGCCATTATAGAAATATGTCGGTGAACCACTTTCTCCGCCTGCCGTATCCGCCGTATGTTGAAATCTATTTGTAGTAATATTACTAACTGTTCCGCCACAAGTCCACATATAATATCCATCTAAATCTGCTGGATACCCTGTCACTTTTACATTGGTAGTCCCTATGCTGCTTCCACTGGTTCCATGAAGCCCAAACCATCCGGTTGTGTTACCAACATTACTATCCAGCACCATTATACCATAATCCCAATCAGCTTCGCTACCCGTATATTTAGTATCCACATAATATTTTGTCATCTTTGCTGTTATTGGTTTCGACGTTCCATTTCTTCCCGGGTACACCGTAACTGATTTTGCCTTACTGGTAGATGATTTAAGGCAATGTCCTGCGGTCAGCATTGTATTCGGAGAAATCATAAAGCCTGTTCCTCTATAAGTTTTTCCATCTTCCATGGTAATGCTCAAATATGCTATCCCATAGTAAGGTGAGGATGTTGTATTCGTAATCTTAGTCCTCTCATCGCTGCCCCCAATAATTGACCTTCCTAATGCAACATCTGATGATGCGGTATCGGCTATCATAGAATATGCCGCCATTTCAGGCAAATTAATAATTCGTTCCGTTCCATTGACTACATCCACTTCCAATAGCTGTTCCACCTGTGCCGCCCCTACATTACCGTGCGGTAATTCCTCTGCAAATACTGTAAAACTGCTACTCAGTAACAATGCCATTGTGCTGATAAGTACTATTAATTTTTTCATGCGCCTTCTCCTTTCAGGAAATTATGTTTTATGATATTTCCATTTTACAAAAAACTCTTTTTTTCTAGTCCCTTATGTAGAAATTACTACTTTATTTGTAATTTTTACTGTGCACTAACACTCTGATGTTAAAGCAGTGCTTCTGTCATGTAGGCAGAAGCACCATAATCCTTATAACATTTTTTTCAATTTCTCTAATATCTTATATTTTCTTGACTGCAAGGTTGTTCTGGCTATTCCTAATTTCTTTGCCAGCTCTGCCTCACTGATTTCCTGATAAAACAAGGCCTGGATGATAGATGTCTCCTCCTCTGTGAGTGTATGTAAAGCTTCATTCAGTTTTTCTAACACGACTGCCCGCACCGCCGTTTCCTCCACATTCTCTGCCTCCTCTGCAAACTGCTTTTCCGCTTCCAAAAGTCGCTCATAGGAATCTTCCCGGCTGGGAATCACAATTATCTCTCCCGTTTTCTTATCCACCTTTGTATGTTCCTGTTTCAGATCACAGGTAAAATATTTTTCCTTGCGATGCCCTTTGTAATAAGCCTCATAAAGCTCTCTGCTGACTTCAAAGGTCTGTCCGTTCAGACCAATATAATATTTTTCTCTTTCTGCCATCTGTGGCTGTCTCCTTTCCGATTTTTGAATTTTTCAAAATCGGAAAAGAGGCGGTGCCCGGATAGGACAGGCAAACTCCTTAATATTCAAGAATTTTGCATATAAAAAAAGCCGGACAGTAAAAAAACCATCCAGCCATATTATTTCTATCCGCCAAAAAACCGTTCATGCTTTCTCCTTTCAGCCTGAACGGTTCTTTATAATATTGTTAAATCCATATTTATGTTTCTTCTTTTGCTCGTACTCTTTCCAGTAGCTTTGAAGCCGCTACTAAAGCATTCGTGCAGGCTAACAAAAACATTTTTGAAGAAGAATGTAATGCAGTAAATACAATGCCTGTAATTAGAATCAACAAAATAATTACACAAATCTTGGGATAAAAATATCTTCCTTCTGCATCCTTCATTTTTTCTTTTTTAGCCTCAAAAAATATCATAACTATCGAGATGCCTAAAATCAGCCACGAGATATAATACTTAGGGGCAAAGGGACTTAATCCTAATACGGCAATTAACGTCACAAGTGAACAAATAAAACAAGCCCAATAGCTTTTCATATGAAAACCGCCTAAATATGATCTCAATGGGATAAATATCACAAAGAAAAGTATCCCCTCAATCACTTTCCCCCATATACAACATACTATAATGCTTGTGATGAAAGAACAGCCTATCTCCAACGTCATCTGTAAACCATACTGATATATATTGTACATTGATTCTTCTATATGATGTTTTCTCAATAAAAGGTCTGCTATTCTAATTGATATTTTTTTCATTTTGTACCTCAAGCCTTAGCAAACTACAGTTAATTTATAATGTTTTTGTCATGTATTTTGTAACCATGTAGAAATTAGGAATAATCGTGTAAGTTTTCCCGTGGATACAGAAGGACAGTTGCCCGAAACATTCCGTTTCCATACTCCGCCAATAGTTCCCCATTGTATCTTCCTACAGCCCTGCGTACGGAATCCAGCCCTATCCCATGGTTCTTTTTGTCCGGTTTATTTGTCAATAGCTGCCCGTTCCTGTCTTCCAGTATCTTCCCTTCATAGGGATTCTTTACCACAATGCTGAGACTTCCCTTTACCTGAGACATTGACAGCTCTATTCTGCCTTTCTCTGCCGGGAGATTCTTAACGGCTTCCAGCGCATTGTCAAGCAGATTCCCCAGTATGATACACAAATCAGCGCCGTCAAAGTCCAGCGTCTCCGGAACAAATACATAACATTTCATTTCAATCCCCTCTTTTTGGGCAAGGGAATATTTGTAATTGATAAGGGAATCTATGACAAGATTTCCGCTGCGCGATACCTCATCACCGTACAGACTGTTATGGCTCAGTATGTTATCAATCTTGGCTTCGGCATCTTCAAACCTGCCCGACTGGATGGATGCCTTCAAATCAACAAGATAGCCGTTCAGGTCATGTCTTACCCTCCGCGTTTCCTGATAGGCATTTTCCCTTTCTGCAGCCTGCTTGTTGCACAGAGCTATCTGCTGTTCATAGACAAGATTCTTCTTTTCCGTATCCAACTGGCTGCCCAGTTTGTCATATACGTCAAATACGATATAGTTTACTAAGATCATGAATACTGCTGTCAGCAGGAAGAAAATATTCCGCTGATTCCGGGCAGTCAGGAAAAACGTGTTATGTATGATGTAAATTGTAACCACGGGAACAAAGCAGAGCCGTATCCAGTATTTTTGGGAAATACCAGTGCTGAAATCCTTTTTATGCAAACGCTTAAAAATATGAACCGCTATGTACATAATCAGTTTTGAAATTATACTGCCTACGAGAAAGCTGGAAGGAACGGTCGTATTGCCCAGCTTTCCCAGCATATAGTTTGTTGCTATTTCTACCAGCATCCACAAAACATAAAAAAAACCCGCACGAAACAGTGCTGTTTTAAAGTCCACCTGATAGGAAACTTCGTAGATGAGGAATATCAGCAGGATATTTACGATAAGAACCAGCAATGGATGGCTGGCATGTGATGCCATTACCCAGCACTGGAAGATGATATACAGTCCCCATGCCGAAGCACAGACTGTGGTACGGGACTTCTTATCATTATGAAATGCTTTCAGATACACACTGACAATCAGTGCGGGAAAAAATACCATCAGGATATTCAGAATGCCATACTCATTCATCACCGCTTCCCTCCATACCGGCCATTCGGCAGAAGCGGATGCGGACCTCTTTCTGCCGGTCTTCACTTATCTGTAGCTGTGTGCCGTCAGACATGGTTACACCGGAAAAATTCATCTGTCTGATATAGTCAAAGTTCACAAGATAGGACTGGTGTATTCTGATAAATCTTCCGTTACTTTCTGAAAGCTGTCTTTCCACATCGCTCATTTTCCCATAAAACCTGTTTAAGGTTTCATCTGTATTATCATCCTTTGCATCATCCGCCATATGAATATGTATGATTCTGTTGCTGCTTTCAAAGAAGTATATCCTGTCCAGCAGAACCTTGACGTATTCCTTATTATAGGTGAAAGTAAAATATTCCGGCTTGCGTCTGATACGTTTATATGCTGCCATGAATGCCGCCTGAAAATCTTCCGGTATTATCGGTTTTGAAAGAAATCGGAAAGGTTCTGTACTGAACAGCTCTTTCAGATATTTTTTCATAACTGGAAACATAAATGATCAGTGCCGGAATCTCCATGTTTCTTATCAGTTCAGCCGCATTGATGCCGTTGACATTGTGCATTTCAATATCAAGGTATATCAGGTCGTAGCATACACCTTGTCGGATATTGGCAACAAGCGTAGAGCCGTCAAAAAAGACGGCACTGCTTATCTTAATGTTCTGTTCTTTCGCTATTACGTAAAGCATTTTTTCTATGGTGGCGGTCATCGCCACATCATCATCGCATATGGCTATATTAATCATCTGTGTATTTCCCTGCATTCTGCAAATCAACATTTCCGTCATATTCATCCAGTGCATACTGACAGCAGCGCAGAACAAGCTCATTAAAAGAAATCTGTTCTCCTTTTGCAACTTTAGTCAGTTTTGCATCAAGGTCATCCGTGAAACGGATTGTCTTTGGAATGTTAGCGCGTGAAAATGCTTTTTCTATTTTAAACATGACCTGTACCTCTGGTTATTATTTTATAGTTTAAATATAACCATTAAAGGCAATAAATAATACAACCGTAAATACAACTATTTATACAACCATCAGAATTCAACAAGGCAAAACTATATAGAAATAAAAGGCGATAGGTTCATAATAATAATATGGTCTTTACTGAAAGAGCAATACTTAGTCATTTACATCTCCTTTCCGAGAGACTTTGATACCATGACGTTCCCTCATAGGTAATCAGCCATCGTTATCTATATGTAATGAATTTACACATTTTTATGTGTATAGATTCATTATTATAGAGGTATGCACTCCGGAGCGGAAACAGAAACACCTGCTCTGAATTTACGAAAAGAGTGCACTATTTAAACGGAATATCCACCATGGTAGCTGTTTACCTTAATCATGTATTTTAGGTCACGCAAAAATAAAAAAGGAACTACACATAACAGTTTAAATTAGCTATGTGTAGTCCCTTCTCTCAAATACTGTTTAATAGAAACTTATCATTATCATCTACTAATAAACTTCCCTGGTGCAAGCACCCAAACACCACAAGGGTATTTTCATCCTTCTACGCAGGATTGGGGAATATTCCCTTTCATGATTCAACTATTTGTTATCCGAAAAAAATATGCGCCATCAGTTACACATGTAACACTACTTTTGACTCCATCCATTCGATAACAAAATCTTTAGTTCTTGCTCATTTAATTGTTTTACTCCTGTCAAATCTCCTAATTCATCCCTTACTGCAATAATACCAATATTACCATGCTCGGATTTTACCTCCATTCCCTCAAATGTACCATCAGTTGCCCTGTTATCTGCAAAATAACAAACTTCTAAACCACTAAAATACATTTGATTTTGTTCAACATCATAACTCAAACCATATTCTTCGTACTGTTTCAAATTATCTGCTTTTTCTTCATTAAGCTGTTTATTAATTGCATCATTCATTTTTTTTTGCTCCACTGTAAGCGTTTTAGCATAAGCCGGATCTGCAATATCCTTCACATATTTCCTTTCTTCCGTTGGTGTATTAATGGCTGATGCCTTTATAGCATATACACCAATCCCTGTACCTATTGCTGCTATTACCAAAATACACATTAAAACTCTGTTTTTCATATTCTTACCTTCCTCTCTCAATTTACACCACATATTTTTTTCGTTCATATATTAGAATATGTCACAAGAAAAATGTTACAACATTTTCTTCTTTACCTCCGAATGTAAACGCTCCATAGCAAGTGCCTTTTGCTATTACCTTTCATCTGCAATAATAGTCTCACACTATACACAGTCAAAAAAGTTTAGCGCTTAACTTTTTTGACCAAGGTCAGGAGGTCAGACTATGAACACTCAAACCAGTTTAGTTGCAGAACAGATCAGGCTACAGCAGTGGGCAGAACAGATCAGGCTACAGCAGTGGGCCGACCAGATCAGGGACTGCCAGAATCGTCCCTCTGATATGAAAGTCGATGCCTGGTGTCGGGAACACGGCATAACAAAGGCGAATTATTACTATCGCCTGCGCCGGGTCCGGGAGGCCTGTCTGGAACTTTATGATCCGTCCCCTTCCTTCGTGGAACTCACAGCACCTGCGGAAAGTATACCGGCTAAAGCCTCCCAGACACATCCCTCTGTGGCTGCAGCATTTCATACAGAAAGCGGAGTCACTATAGATCTCTATAATGACGCTTCACCGGAATTCCTCCGTAACCTGATAGGAGCAGCCAGCCATGCTTAATGATGCTTCCGGGTTCCAGAAAATATATCTTGTCACTGGATACACGGATCTACGCAGAGGCATGGAAGGACTGGCAAACATCATTCGCTTCCGTTTTCATCTGGACCCCTATGACAGAAATACGCTGTTTCTGTTCTGTGGCAAACGAACAGACCGTATCAAGGGACTCCTGTGGGAGGGAGATGGATTCCTGTTATTATACAAACGGCTGGACAACGGTGCTTTTAACTGGCCGCGAAACAACGAAGAAGCACTGTCGATCACTCCAGATCAGTACGCAATGCTTATGCAGGGACTGGAGATCGTTGCCAGACACCCTATAGAGCAGACAGAGGACCCGAAGAAACTTTTTTAAGTTTTGTGCATTTCGCAGAAATTTTTTGTGGACAGTTTTATCTCTCGGGGCTTACTGTCCGCTGTTTATCCACAACGGTTCTGCCTGCCACCCATACGACCGGGAAGGCAGGGCAATTGTGGACAACAGTACTGAAAATCTGAAAGGAAACAGTGATTTTTCAGGTTTTCAGTACTTTTATCCACCGTCATAATGACGAAAGGAAAACAGCCGCCGACTGGCGGAAATGTACCATATCTGCTATAATGAACCCAGTAAGAAAAGGAGCTCCACTATGGCAGTCAGATACACAGAAGAACAACTGAATACTGTTGACAAGTCCCTGCTGATCCAGATGTTTCTGAACCAGCAGGAACAGCTTCAGACCCTGACCGCCGAGGTCTGTTCTCTCAATGAAAAGATGCAGCTTATGATGGAGCAGATGGTTCTGGCAAACAGAAACCGTTTTGGACGTTCCTCTGAAAAAATGGCGGATGCCAGTCAGATCAGCTTCAGGGAAGTGGATGGAACTATTGTTTTCTTCAATGAGGCAGAGGCAGTCTGTGACCTGGATGCCCCGGAGCCGGAGCACCTGGAGGAGTCTGCTCCCCGTCCGGTAAAGAAAAAGGGCAAAAAAGAACAGGATCTTTCCGGTCTTCCGACGCACCGGATCGATCACTATTCAGTACTCTCACTGTTACAATTTGCACTGCAAGCCCACCAGCTTCACTGATGGGCTTGCGAATGAATCATGTTCTTACGTACTTTTGTAGCCAAAAAGCTAAACATTACCCTGAATGGTTACAATTATTCAAAAATATCTGGTTCTGCCTTCGGCAAAACATCACCTTGTTTCCACAGCAATTTGCAATTACCTGGTACACCATAATATACTGCCACACAATTTTTATCAGTTAGGTTGAAGCCGTAATCCATCACCTCTTCACCATTAGTTAGTTTTTCTTTTACCAATGTCCTTTGAATAGAAATATACAAATTCCTTTCCTCATCAATATATGTTTTCATTGTTCCACCACAATATCCATCATCTACTTGTAAATGAAAGGTAATATGTTCATCTGTCAACATATATGCAGAAACTAAAACATCTTCAAAGGCAACCATACTGTTTTGTTGTACAAATAAAGTATAATATCCTCCAGCAACTAGTGACAGTATAATTGCAGCAATAATTGCTCCTTTAAAAAAGGCTTTCAAAATAGAACGCTTCCATGAATGGGCAATTTTACCAATTATAACTTCTTCTGCACTTTTTTCTTCCCTCGCTTTTGTATTAATAATACATTTACTCTTTAATTGCTGAAATAATTTAGCGCATGCTTCGCATTCCTGCAAATGAGTTTCTACTATATTCTTACTATCCGCAGAACATACATCATCACAATATAGTGGCAACAAATCCTGAATCAAATCACATGATATTTTAGCCATCATTATACTCCTCCTTTAATTGTTCAATTAGTTTCAATTTTGCCCGATGAAATGTTACACGCGACCAGCTTTCGGTTTTACCAAATAATCTTGCAATATCTGCAAATGATAATTCACCTAAAACACGCAATGAAAATACTTCTTTGTAAGGCTCCTGCAAAACATGCAATAATTTGTGCACCTCAAAAGCCTGATCATTTCGAGCCAACATAATCTCCACAGTATCCACATCCGCTATTTCATTTTCAACTGCTTCTAAATTTACATATCTTTTTCTTTGCTTTTCATATAAATATAGTGAGTGTTTCGCTATTTGAAAAAGCCAACTCGTTATTTTGCACTCTCCACGAAATTGATCGTAACTCTTCAAAGCACGAAAAAAAGTTTCCTGTGTTAATTCCTCAGCAATCTTTTCATCATGACAAAGTGCCACTAAAAACTTAAAAACATCATGAAAATATAATGTATATACTTCCTTAAAATTTTCTCGTTTCAGTTCATCACCCCCTTGTATAAGTATAAGAGCATTCACTTTGTTTTTTGTTACATAAAAGCGCTTATTTTTTAGAATTTGAATTAAATACCTTTGAATCAAATAACTTATTGTAATGCTCTCTCCGCCCTAACGCTAAAGTATAGTTTGGCTCCTATACATATCATAATATGTTCCTTTTTTTTCCATTAAATTACAAAAAGAATCATTTTCAACTATCTCCCCATTATCCATAACGATTATCCTATCACAAAATTTGCATAATTCCAAATTATGTGTTATGAAAATTAAAGTTTTTTCTTCCAAATTACGAAACAAAAAATTAATAACTCTTTTTTCAGAAACACAATCCATATTAGCTGTTGGTTCGTCAAAAATAAATATTTCTGCTTTACTTTTTACACAAGCTCTTGCAAAAGCTATTTTTTGCCATTGACCACCTGATAATTCCTCCCCATCTTTATCTAACTGTCCTAATACAGTTTCCAGTCCATTCGGCAAATCTTTAATAAAATCTACTATTTATTTGTAATTATTTTAAAAATCTTTGCGTTTGGGCTGCCATTCATGCAGTCCGGCTGGTATTCCAAGAAGAATACCTTATGATAATCTGTCTGGAATGCTTCCACATAAGTGTCCTGCAATGATGCTTCCACAAAAGGACACAGTACAAAAGCTGGCTTCGTATCATATTTTTCCAAAAGTTTCATGGTATGTACAATCTCATAGGGCTTTGTGCCACAGACAAGTAATAGGATATCTGTATCCACCTCCGGTCTGTCTGTTCCATAGTCCTCAATCAGAAAGTGAAATCCTGCATCAGGTGGCTGTGTTCCATACCACATTTTTTCCAAGCGATACCCGCCTGCTTCCTCGTCCATTTCATAAGCATCCGAAAGATAAGAAATAATACCGCTGTCATTCCTCTCCACATAAGCCACACTTGCCCCAACGCTTCCTAACCATGACGTGAAGCCAAGAGCAGTAGTGGTCGTACCGATGCGGCTCTGAGAACTTACTAAGGCAATTCTGACTCCATCTGCCATAAAGCGATAATGTTCACCCTGTGCTTTTGGTTGTTTCCGTTCCTTGGGATGATATTTTGTCATGCCCTGACTGCTTAGAGACTGCCGGATTTCCTCCTGCATCCCTCTGATTTCCACATTGGTGACAATATTTCCCACGCCTGCGGAAAGCAATGCCCCAAATAATGGATTGTTCTCCTTTAAGCCCTCGCAGATAACTGTGATTCTGGTATTATACATCGTCAGAAATTCCTCAATGGCCTGGGCAAAATCCCTGTCCTCATCACCAAAGGCAATGCGGTCTAACACTAGCTCCGTGCAATGTGAAAAATTCCGCATATCGTATACAACAAACTGCTTCAGCATGAAATTCCCTGTCATTTTCTTGACCGGCAAAGCATCTTCCTGCTCTGCCAAAAAATCCAGCAGATTGGTGTGCTGCTGGGATGATAGATATAAAATCATTTTCTTCCGACTCCTCTTTTCAGTTTGATATAGCCCAAAACGGACCGCCTGCTCCTACCCGTTTTCTTGCTTCCTCTAAAATAAGTGACAACTCCCACTCCTGATTACTCCGCTTCAGGCTGGCAGGATCCGCCACCAAAACCTTTCCATCTGTATTGATTCCCCTCAGCACGATGAAATGTCCGCTTTTTGTAAAATGCCCCTTTGACATAATGGCAACTACCAGTTTGCCTTCTGCAAGGGCATCTGCCACATTCTCCCCCTCAAGGTTCATATCTACGGAAAGTCCCCAGTGTTCTGCCGCCTTGGGTATCAAACTGTGATACGAGCCACCACCCGGACAGTAATAGCCATTTTCATAGGACCACTGAGCCATCTCCACCGGATTTACATTTGTGCCCGTCAGGGTAGATACCACAATACTCATGCTGGTAGGACCACAGCCATGTGTGCCGATTTTGTCCTGCCCGTATGGTTCATCTGACCAACGCTCGTCTAACTGATTATAATAAACAACCTGTGTTTCTCCCTCCCTGCCAAGCAAAATATCCTCGTCATATTCCTGCCCGTCTGCCTCCCTGAAATCCCTCTCAAAGATACCGGAATCATTGTTATATCCATAGTCCTTCTGAAATTCATCCACCGCGGCAATTTCATCTCCCACCAGCCATTCAGACAAAGCGGTAAAGGGACTTGTGGCAAGATACATTACCAACGCCACTAATAGCAGCAGGAAAATGACAGGACCTAAGATAATCGCAAGCAGTCTGTTCTTGCCTTCACTGTCTTTCGCAGCCTGTAAAGCTGCCTCTGCCAGCAGCTTCACCAGAATTGGATCAGCCATCTTTGCACCTTCTTTCAAAAGGCGGACTTTTTATCGTCCGCCGCCTTTTCCCATATAGTTGAATTTGTACTCCGGTATATCGAACTGGATATGAAGCCGCTTCGCTCCTGCCATAAATAAAGCATGTCCCCTCTTTCTCGATAAGAGAAGCTCCTGCTCCGCTTCTGTCAAATCATAAAGGTCTGCGGTTTCTTTCAGGTTTTTCCCATCTGTACCCATCAAAATCTTATAGCACGGAATGTCAAGCAATGCCTGCCCGTACTGTTTGATGCTCTCATGCAGGAAGTCCACAAGGCTGTGGGAAATAATACCCAGTGCCGCCTCGTACTTTCTGGCACGTTTCATTACGTTTCTAAGATACACAAGGGACTGCGGCACTTTCTGATCAATCATAAGATATGCCTCATCACAGATTAACAGCACACGTTCCTCCCTGTCACGGCTCATCTGCTCCCAGTCATAGGTCAGAATGTTGAAATACTGGGTACGCTTAATATTATCTCCGGTTTCCTGCAAGGCGTGAGTGTCCATGACGGTAAAACGGGAATTGCCGGAAATGCTGGTGTGTCCATTCCAGATAAAGCTGTCTGCACCCTCTGCGATGTCATATAAAAGCATGACAAGTTCGGCATAGACCTGATTTCCCTTTTCTGTCTTTGTCTTTTCCTGCACCAGTGCATAGAGGTCTGAAAAAATCGGGAAGTCCTGCGATTCCAGCTTTGTAACATCTGTATCCCATGTAATGTGAAACTTCTGGTACAGCTCCACCAGACATCGTTTTAAGACTGCTTTCTGCATATCCGTCAGAGATGGGATGTAGAGACTGAAAAAAATCTCCAGATTCTTCATATGTAATGCAAGGTCATTCATGCCATAGCCTTCATCCCGGTACAACCGAAGTTCTTCCTTCTCATCTTCATCATCCCTTGGTGACGGTCTGACCTGAAGGGGATTGATCATTCCCTTGGAACCGCCTGCCGCATTAATCCAGTCTCCGTTTAAGTTCTGGCACAGCTCTTTATATTCCGATTCGGGATCAATTACAATAATTCTCGTGCCTTTCATATATTCTGACAACAGAATATGCTTGATAGCAGTGGACTTTCCCACACCGGAATTACCCATGACGCAAAAATTGCTGTTGGTTCTGTCTCCACCGCGCTTCCATGTATCCACAATCACTAGTCCGCCGTTTCTGTCCTTTGCAAAATAGTATCCCTCCCCATCATTAAAACCGCTGCTGGCGAAAGGAAAGCCTCCCACAAAGGTAGAAAAGGGAACGACTCTTTGCAGGATACTCTCCATCTTGGCATGATTGGGAAAGGTAGGTGACAGGTGCATAAAAGCCTCTTTCTGTAAATTAGGAATCGCCCGCATCTTGCATTTCATTACGCTGGCTATGCTCTCTGCACGACGGCAGGCTTTTTTGAACTCTTTTTCATCCCTTGCCACCGGCATAACCTCCACACTCATCAGCCCGACTGTCTCGCCCTCCCTGTCAATCTGCATGATAATCTTCTCCCCGTCCTCTGCGGCTTTTTCTGCCCGCTGTCTTGACAGGGGATCCTTCGCTCCGTCCGCAAGACCTCTCTGCTGTACTACACTTCTTGATATGGCATTGATAAGCGTTCCGTTATCTACCGGTTTAAAGCCGATAGATACTAAGGTGCTTGGAATGTTCGTCAGCTTAGAAAGCCATTCCACATCCACTTTCTGCGGGTAACGGATAATTCCGTATGCCTTTCCGATATTCTCCCCAATGGAAAGACGGTTCTTTTCAAAGGACAGCCCCATAGGCGTCACTACGTTCAACAGGGCACTATTTACCGGTGCCTGTTCCACCGTCTGCGCTGCATGTCTCATTACATCACTCCCTTCAGCACTGGTATACTTGCCGCCGTTTCCGCATCCTCCAGATGGGTATAGGACGGATTGTTTACAAGGTTAATCAGCCTGACGATCTCTTTTTCCGTCAATATGTCGCAGGTCACGCCGCCAGTTGCGAACTTCTCGCAAAGCAAAGATGCCCGTTTTAGCAGGTCACGCTCAATACCCTCCTCCTGCTTCTCCCACAATGCGATATAAAACTGTCTTTCCACAATCTCTCCAGACAAGGCAAAACCGCCCATCTGCAAGATTTCCTGACGAAGCAACTCTTTTCTTTTGTCCTCCGCTTCCTTTAACATCTCGCTCATCTCCGTTATCAGCGGGGAAATATCCACCGGACGGGATAACGCCATGAACTTGAACTGGTACTGGATGTCGGAAAGCTCTGCTGTCAGTGTCTTAATCAGCACATTCTTTTCCGACTTGCTGTATAAGTCGATACTGATAGCATGGATCCGCAGATAGATAAATACCATCCCGCCACGGGTATACAGGTACTTATCCCGAATGTCCTTGACATTGATGAACTGCTGTGCTGTCTGCATGGCCGTACTGCCTGCGTCCGTCTGCGGGGGTTTTTTACTGGTTTTCAAAAATAAAAGCAAAATGCCGCCACCTATCAAGGTGACGGCAAGCATGATAATGGGAAATAAAAGACTTTCCATTTCTTCCTCCGATTTCTATTTAATTTAATGGCCGCACATGCCAGTCTGAAAACAGATTGTCATGGATCGTCAGGGTGTCGTTCAAGTGCATCTGCAGCATCCCCGCTGGTGTCCATGCGTCAATGACCTGTGCATATACGGTATAGTTCCCGTCCGGGAACCAGACCGGTGTAAAATGTGTTCTTCTGTTATAGGTACTGTATTCATTCCTCTGAAACTCAAACTGTGCAGAATATCCCGGACTTGTCGGCTTCAGCAGTCTCCAGTAATCGGTATAGTGAAATTCCGGGAAATAGGCTACACAGGTCTGTACCTGCGTGATATGGCTTGCAGGTGCACCGGAACGCATATCCGCCGTGGCTGTCATGTTGATGCCATAGCCTGATTTCAACGTGCTTCCTGATGCAGTGGGGTTCTTTTCATCCGGAGTGATACGCATGGCTGTGGACAAGGATGCCGAATAGGTGTCTAAGGCATAATCATACCAGCCCTGATCCTCCCACTCTCCATTGTCTACCCAATGCCCGTGACTGGAAGTACAGCCCGCCGGACAACTGGAGCTATGGCTTCCACTCTCCCAGTCCCAGTCAGATACCCATACCCAGTTAGCGTGCCACCAGCACCGCCAGATACCCCAGCTTAGGCTCGTCACATTCTGCCCTGCTGGTAAGGACGGTCTGCTGTAACCATTGTAACGGTCATCTGCCATGGGATCCGGTGGCGGGTTCTCATTTAAGTCCACCACGTTTGCCCGGATGGTGGTAGTCGCAAGTCTTCCCTTATTTGTGGATATGTTTATGGTAATCTCACAAGGTTCGGACGGTGTATGCCATTTTACCCACACAAGCTGACTCCCGTTTTCCGGGATAACCACACCGGACATCTGATAGCTCCTGCCGCCTATGGAAAAGGTCACTGTTGCCTTAGCATCGTTGTTGATCTCACCCGTGGTTGACAGCGTTGTGGAAGTAATCACATCCGTATCAATCCGATATACTGCATCGTACTCCGCTTCCGTGGGCGGTGCGCCCTTGTAGCTGATGATACCGATACCCAGCGTCTGTATCATTTCATCCGTTGACCTTGCCGTAGTCTTTGAGCCGGTATAAGCCGGAAAACCTAAATCTGCCTTCTCCAAAAACAACGCAAGAGCCAGGTTCTTCATGACTACTGTGGGAAAATGTGCGCCTAAATCGCCGCCCACCATCCGGTTATAAAGCCCGGCCTCGGTGGTCGTCATGGCAAAATAAAGATTGTTATAGATTAGATAGATAACCGGTTCGATCACCAGTTTATAGGAACCATTTGTAAGTGTTACCACATCTATGCCCGCCTTTCCTGCTACCATGGATGCCGCCCCTTCCGAACAGAAGTACCTCTTGATCTGTGCGATACTCGCCTTACTACTATTGCTGGATATAATCTGGGGCATGGGGTTATCAGGTGTATAGTAAGTATAGCCCGATGTCTGTAATGTCAACGCTGCTCCATTGCGGTACTGCATCTTGCTGACTTTTCCAAAACTGAACATATTGCCTGCAACAGACGACAGATTCTTATTGGAAAAATCCATGGGTCCCGCCACAGTCCCGCCGGACTCTGCATCTACCACCGTTACACGCACCCCCTGATAAGAGTTGCCCGGCCAGTTATAGGCTTTCGTTCCCTGATTCAGTCCCCCTCCACCACCATCCACGTTTCCGCTTCCCTCTGCATAGGCGGTCAACGTACCTGACAGCAGCATGATAAGTGTCAGGAATACTACCATAAATGTTTTTTTCAAATTTTTTCCTCCAAAGTTTTTTAACTGCAAAAATTCCCAGCGAGATAACCTCACTGGGAACTTGTAATAAGCGTTTAAAACAATTTATAAAAATAGATATAAGATTATAAATTTACATATGTCTATGCTCGATTTTGTCGGTAATAGAACCGTCTTTGTTAATTTTTTTTGTTGCTTTGACTGTAGAACCGTCTGACTGTTTAAAAATCTTGGTAACACGCGCTGTTTGCTTTCCCCCATACGTTTCCACTTTATCTGGTTTGGTTGTTGGTACTATCGGCATGGTATTGTTTTTCTTAACTATATCTCCCATTTATTCATCCTCTTGTTTATTATGACGTAAAAGTATACTTAGTTATTTCGTTATACCATGTTACGTCACAACGTGTCAAGGCACTTTCCCGACGAATAAACAGAAAAAGATCATGACCTGCACCATACTCCCAAATATAATCCTTACTCTGTTTAATTCATGTCACCAATCTGCTTGTTCCAGTCTCCGTCAGAACCTGCGGACTCTCCCTGCGGTGCGCCCGGCTGGTCTACATATCCATAGCCCGGAACAAATACCTGCCCGCTGTCGTTGGTGCTACCCCCTGCCGGTTCTTCCGGCTTCTGTTCCGGTTCCGTCACCTCCGGCTCATACTGGGGCGGCTGCTCCGGATTCTCGGCTGCATCCGTATCCTTGACCTCCGGTTTCTCTGCCGGGGGCTGGGCATCCTCCTTGGTCCGGGACTTCCCACTGTCATCCCCGCCCTGTTCACTTCCTGTATGGATGTCTACTGTTTCCGACTCACTGCTTTCCGGCTGCTCTGTTTCCTGTCCGCTGCTTTCGGCTGCTTCCGACTTGGTTTCTTCCAAAGCCTCTGGCTTCTTGGTAATATCAATTTCAGGAACAGTCACTTCCATCTGCTCCGTGACCTGTTGCACAGGCTCCTTTTCCGGCTCTTTCGGCGTTCCAATCTTTACCAGATAGAAACACAACCCTCCAGCAAGGCATACCGCCACTGCTGTAAGTATAAAAATCACCAGTTTCTTTTTCTTATCATATTCTTTTTTCATCTAAAAGACCTCACTTTCCATAAAATCACTTTTACGGCAAATGCTGTCCTACTTTTATCCAACTCCATCATACAATAGACTTTTGAATGCGTCCAGACATTTCCCGGCAGATCAGAAACTTTTTCTTCAATCTACCATAATGCCTGCACTCCTGTCTATTGTTTTTCAAAACTTGGGCATATAGGCAGCTTTTGCTCTGATCGTCATACGGACAGGCGGCAGAGCCTCCCATCCGAAAGATAAAGGTATCTCCAACTGCACCGAAACATCCGCTTCAAAATTCTGGCTGGCGTTACCCGGTGCAAAGGGTGTATTGCTGATTGATACATTCAAATCCGTTACCCGGTATTCATATCCATTTCCCTGCCATTTCACATGATACGCTCCATCAGGGTTCGTACCAAGCAGGCGGTCAAGCCGGGTATACACATCTCCGTAATCCAGTGTTTCCTCCCAGCAGTCCCCTGTCATAAAGTAGCCGCCACTGTACCCCTCCCTGAGTCCGTCATAGACCTCATTATAGTTGGTGGTCGCCACGGATATAACGGATTCCTGCAAGGCATTCCGTACCCCATAGGCGATAATGGAAAGCCGGAAGAACTCTGCCAGCACACATAACGCAATCAGCAATGCCAGCACCAACGCCACCGTAAGCGGATAGGACATACCTTTTTTATCCATTACCAGTTTTCTTATTTTTCTCATTCTCTTGCCTCTCATCTGCGAAGAATGGCAGAGCCATTCTTCCAGAAATGATTTAGTTTCTCTTAGGCAGCGTTCTTTGATGCCTTAGAGAAACTTCATTTCTTGGTCACTTATAATAGACTTCACTCTTACCGCTTGCCCTCGCTTTCAGTTCAATGGGAAAGGAACCAAACACAAAGAAACCGATATCCACCCTCTGCGTCAGTGTCACTTGGATGTCTCCGTTTAACTGCACCTTATTCCCGCTGTAATAATCACAGTCCCACTGTATCTGCGGATCAAGTCCCGTTTCCTGCTTTAACTGTGCAATCCTGCCGGACACATCCGTACTCCCCACGATTTCTGCCTGCCTGACTATTCTCTCCGCAAAGGAATCAAGCTGCTGTTTCTTCATAAAGACCGGAAACAATGTCATGGCAAGAGCCACTACCAGCATCAGACAAAAGATCCCGATTGCAACATCAATGTACCCCTCTCCCCTGCGGTTTCGGCACACATCTCTTATTCTTCTTTTCATGGCTGCTCCTCCTAAAACATTCCCGACATTGTTCCGAGTATCTGATAACCCATAACTCCCATATAAATCAGAAGCATACAGGCCAGCAGTAAGAAAGAATATCTCCTGATTTTCGGCGGCCGCTCCATGGCAAGCCGTTTCAGTCTCTGTACTTCAAGCTGCTTCATGTCATGGGACAGCATACGGAAGAAGGTTACGCCGTCATCTCCCCGGATGCACCCGATTAATCCCCTTACCACATCGGAAAGCATAGCACTTGATACCCTTGCTTCCAGTCTGGTAAGTGCCGCTTCGTAGTTACCCGTCCGCATATCAGCCGTAGTAATGGCAAGTTCATTCCTTAGTGCCGGGCCTGCATTCTTCTGGTAAGTCTCCAGCATGGAAAGGATGTCACGGCTTGCCATCAGCTCCTGCGTAATGGTCGCTACAAACCTCGGCAGTTCAAACTCGATTTCTTCTCTCCGCTTTTTTACCATTTTTTCCGCTTTTCCGCTCTCGGAAAAGAATGTCCCTATCCCCAAAACCAGAAAGACGGGAAATAAAAGCGGAACCGTTAGCAGACAGGGTATGATACAAACGAATATTAGCCCTGCCTTTACATAGGCTTGCGCCATATACAGTTCCGGAGTCATTGGAATTTCTGCGGAACGAAGCGTTGCCGCCAGCTTACGCTTTTTATACTCATCTATGGGCAGGAAGCGGGCGATTTTGCTGGATAATTCCATGATAAAGGCATCCGAACTTCTCGCCTGCTTCTTCTGCTTTTTCCCCACGGTCAGGATTGCCCGGCTGGTGCGGTAAGTGGGTACTTTAAAGACTTCCGCAAGAATAAAATAGCTCCCTGCCGTAAAAAACACGGCAAAGAGCAGTAAAATCATGTTCTGCATATATTGTTTTCCTCCTACCTCTTATACTCAATGGGTCTGATATGTTTTGATACTGCCGCCACGGATATAAATACCACTGTTCCGCTGATGGCAAGCAGCACCTTTCCAAAGCCGGTAAACATCAGTGTCTCATACCAGTCCTTATTCAGAAAGTAAAGCAGGGGGATGCTTCCTAAAAGCAGGATGATCATAGTGATGTACTCCTTTACCGGTTCATAAATCAGCAGATCAAGTTCCGATGACACCACACGCATATCCGACAGCTTCGACACAATGGGCGGCAGGGTGTTCTTCAGGTTGTAATCATCCTGACAGGCAACCACTGCATCCACCCACTCATGGAATACCGCATTATCCATCCCCTTTTTCAATCCTTCCAAAGCTTCCGCTGTGTTGGAATTGATTAGTTTCGCCTCCATGAGAAAGTTCCGGAACACTTCCGATACCGGCGGATTTAAGTAGGGCAGATTTTCCTCGATTGCCCGAATAATGGTATTCTTGTTCCGCAGGTAACTGGTGGTAATCATGGATAAAGCCGTTTCCAGCTCCGTATTGATCTGCTTCTTATGCTTGGATGCCGTAAATTTCACATAATAAAACGGTAAAAGTGCAAAGCCCACTGCCAGCACCGGCACCATCAGCACGTTATTCATGGTAAGGGCAATCATCACGCCCAACACGAATAAAATCATGGCAAGCACGCACAGCATGATAAACTGTTCGCTTTTCCCGGTCAGCCGCAAGATTTCCTTTATTTCTTCAAACAACAGTTTCAGTCCTTTCGGCTCTTTCTTCTTTTTACTCTCTTTGATCCGGTTCTTCATGCTGTGATTTTTGGGTCTTAAATACCCCGATAAGCCCTCCAAAAACGCAAACGGTGACAGCTCCAGCATGATAAAACATCCCGCCACTGCCATGATAAAGGCAATGGTCACAAGTAATGTCATAGGTCATACCTCCATTTCTTCCAGTAATTCTTCATAATCTTCACATTCCATACGCCGCATATCCGGCACTTCCTAACGCTTCGCCAAAAGTTGCTCCTGCATCTTTAAAGGCAGTCCGTTCTCACGGAGCCGCTTTTGCAAGCCTTCCGAAAGATTCTCCACCTTCTCATAATGTCCTATAATCTTGGGCTTTCCCTCTACAATGATATTGTCTGTAATATTGAACCTGTACAGGGTACGCATCTTCTTCCTTCCGTCCTGCAATGTCTCACATTCCGTTATCTCCATAATCCTTCGGGAATTGTCCTCCAGCCTTTTTGCAAATGCCACAATCGGAAATGCTTTTGTGGCAAGGTTCTGCAGCGTGGCATCATCCATCCCCGGCTGTTCCTGCTTGCACAGCGTAACCATACGGTAATAGGTATCTTCGCAGGAATTGGCGTGAATAGTGGTAATCACGGAATGCCCGGTATTGGCGGCATTGATAGCCTGCATACTCTCCCCGCCCTTCATCTCCGCTACTGCGATACAATCCGGATTGATGGTAAGGGTGGTTTCCAGCAGCTTTACCATGTCAATATTCTGTCTCGGATCATCAGAAAACCTTGTCACCAGATGCACCACGTTATTCAGCACATTTCCTTCCTCGTCAACGGCAGTCAGATCAAACTCACGGCATCCCTGCTCTATGGTAACAATACGCTTGCTGTACGGCACTTCACCCAATATCCAGCTCATCAGCGTAGTCTTTCCCGAAGAAGTCGCCCCTGTTATGCACATGGATACACCATGGGTAAAGCACATGGAAAGCAGATCCAGCATTTCCCCTGTGGCAGTTCCAAAACCTACAAACTGCCCTTTTGTCAGCTTCCTCGGATTTACAATACGGATAGACACTGCCAGCCCTTTTTCCTTATCAATGACACCATCGCCCATAACCGTGATACGGATCTTGTTATTCAAATGTCCCACCACAATAGTCTGTGCATTGTCAAAAATCATGCCTGACTTATGCAGGAGCCTTCGGATAACATCGACCGCATGACCGGCACTGTTAAAATGCTCCTTTGCCGGGATAATCTCGCCGGTAGAATAAGTAATCTTGACATCCCGCCACTGGTTGATATTGATTTCCTCCACATCATCCCGGTACAGATAACGTGTCAGGAAAGAAAAGCCTGTCATCTCCCCATAAAGAAGATCGCAGAGTTCTGCCTGCTCCATTCCCTCTACACCCACGTTGCTCTGTTCCAGATATTTCCCGATATAGGATTCAATCAGTTCCCGGTTCTCGTCCGGGTTGTCACGAAGCACGGAAGCAAAGTTCTTGGATATGTACTCCTGCACATCCTTCAATACTTCCGGAAAAGTGCGGTATACCACACTTTTGTTTAACATCCCGGCAGTTTCATGTATGTTTAATATTTCCTGCAATTCTTTTCCTCCTGCTTAAAATTCTCCCTTGTTTTTCCAGACAAAGGGGCTGCGCACTACCAGTTTCTTTTTCTCTGCCCCCGGCTTGTTTTCACCCTGTTTTGTCTCATACAGTCCAAAGACCTCAACCAGAACTTTTTTGACCTCCGTCTGAAAAGGACCAGCTTCCTTGGAAGTCAACCCATTCCACAGACTTGCCTCATCATACTGTTTCTCCAGTTCCGCCACATACGGGAATACAAAGCCTACTCCGCCATACTGTCCTGCGGCTGCTTCCCATTCCTGCCCGGTCTTAAAGTTCCCGATGGCACTTATATATTTTCCATTGTCTGCCCGTCCTTCCAGCATACCCGCATGGGATTTGAAGTAGGATATTCCCCGCAGATTGGAAGTTCCCACACGCAGTACCCGGTCTGCCATCTCCATGGCAAGAATGGAAAACACATCCGCTTCAAAGACAGAAGTACAGTCCAAAATCACATAATCAGCCAGATGCCGCAGGCACACAAGAAATTCCACTGCCCTCTCTCTTGTAACCTTGGGATAGGACATCAGGTTTTCCCCCATCCTGTACCCCAGCAGACTGATATATTCATTTGCAGTGACAGGCACACAGGCTTCCAGTATCTTGTTTTGTGTCAATGACGGAGCCGTCAGAAGCGCACCCAATGAAACCTCCTGCTCCGTATCCATAGGAAGCAGGAACGGCACAGAAGGCACAAAGGGGTCACTGCATACCACAACCACATTTTTCTTTTTCTTCGCTATTTCTGCCGCCAGCTTTACCGCCAGAGTAGTCTTTCCGCTGCCGGGGCTTCCTACAATAGCAAGCATATTTCCATGTTCCATCCTACTGTCCTCCTGCATTCACTTCTACATCATCCACAATAGGTTCTTCCTTTTCCTCCTCTGTGTCTGTTTCTGCTGTTTCCGCTTCCCCTTCCAATTCTTCTGTATACAGTTCTTCTAAGACTTTCTGCTGTTCATCCAAAAACTTTTCGGCCTGTGTGCTGTCCCCACGGAATACCAAGGCTGCATGAAGTTTTCCGGTCTGTTCCAGTTCTGCAAGAAGCCTTGCCTGCTCCGGCGTTGCAAGCACGGTAATAGTAGACGCCAGTTCCTGTTCCTCTCCGTCCTCCACATCAGCCTGCACATCATTGTCCGTTCCGCTGCTTGCCGTAGTTGCTATGATCTCTACATACTGAAGCTCAGGCAGTACAAGTGTTTCCCTCTTTTCCCCCACATCCGAGGCGATCAGGGTTACAATATCACCGGCCTCCAGTTTCCCGGACAGACCGGCTGCAAAAGATTTAATACTGACGGAGATTGCACGGTTCTCCCCATTTAATTTACTGAGATAGGCATTCTTTAACATAGGAGTATCTGACAGCTTACTCTCCAGAATATAATCTCCTTTGTAAAGGTCGGTATTAGCGTATTTGCCAACCACATCCTCTGCTTTGTAAACCACGTTACCGGGCAGGTTATAGCCGCCTACTTCCACGGTAGTAAACATCTTCTCCGTAATCTGGTCGCCTTTGTGAATTTCCGTATTTACGCGGATCAGGGATACCTTCGATTTCAGTGCATTGTTGAACATCGGGGTAAGACCGAAGCAGATAATCAGCGAAAGGATGATACAGATCAGTCCAATCACAATACGGTTCTTCAATAAATTTTTCACTTTTCTTTCCTCCAATTCTATCTATTTGGGAAGAACGCTGGTTTTGCGTTCTTCAGCGTGAGAAAGGTTTGCCTGCAAACCGTAGAAGTTCTTTGTGAAACAGCCTTTGCTGTGAGCATTAGAACTTCTTCTCACGCTTTTATGCAGGCAGCATGGCAAGCAGGCATCCCAATGCCAGATACGGCGCCATTGCAAATCCTTTGTCCTCTTTCTTTGCATACGCCGTCTGAAACAGGACTGCCAGAAACAGCCCCAGCATCAGTGCGATATATCCCCGCTTTACGCCCAGCACAAAGCCGCAGGCACCCATCAGTTTGATGTCCCCGCCGCCAATGCTTCCCTCTTTCACCAGTGCCGCCACCACAAAGGGCAGCGGCACAAGAACAAGCCCCAGAAGTGCTGGGGCAAATTCTACCTCCAGTAATCCGGTCATCAGTATAAGGACCGGTACATAGTCCGGCACGGTATGGGTTGCAAAATCATACTCTGCCGCAAATAAAAGCACCTGCCCCGTTAAAATACAGGCAAGTGCATGTAAAGTCGTTCCATACGCTCCAATAAATACGGCGGTAACAGCCGCAGCTGTAACCGCCACATATCCGATTTTTTCAGAGCCGGTCAGTTTTTTCAGCAGCATATCCAGCAAAATTCCAAAAAGGAAACTTGCTGATACTGCCACCAGAAAACTATGTGATTCAAGAAACCATATCAAAACATTCTCCTTCCTTACCTTTCTTTCAGCATCCGCAGGCTGTCTCTGATATCCATTCCATCAATCTCATTTCCCACACATACCCATCCGGGATATTCGTTTCTTGCAAACAGTTCTGCCCTTGGCAGATCACCCGCCAGCTCTACGATTTTCTCCCTGACAATATCCGGTTTTTTGCTGTGTTCCTCCACCGGTGTATCTACGATGCAGTGTACTGCCTTTGACACTCGTTTCGGCTGTCCTTTTGTAGCTATCAGGCACAGCTCCGGGTTTGCCCTCGTCCAGAAGCCAAGTCCCCAGAACCATTTTTCCTGTTGCTTCCTGCACCGCTTTACCCAGCAGAATCCAAGTGTCTTATAAGTAAATCCCCATCTTCGGATTGTTTCTAATCCCTGTTCCAGACAGGGGAATGTCACCCATAGAAACAGAATGCAGTCATCCGCCGCTATGGACTGGATATCCAGCCCATAGATGTCCTCAACATTCATAGTACGATAGTGATTTTCGGCGGAGCGTCCCTGTCCTTTCTTACTGTAAACCTTATAAGCCCAAGGAGGATCCACATACAGAATGTTAAACTTCAAGGATGCCCGCCTCCATTTCCGCAAGCCGCAGTCCTATCTCATAGACGATATTGACTGTCACGGAATTTCCCGCCTGCTTATAGAACTGTGCATCACTGACTCCTGCCGCCTTTGCACGGTCAAACAGGAAATCTTCAAATGCCTGTAACCGGAAACACTCTCTCGGTGTGAGCCTGCGGATGCGACAGTATACTACCACTCCCATGCTCCCACCTGTCACAAGCGTCTGGGCGCACTGCTTACCTACCCGCCCTCTGCTTACTGTGCTGTTCGGATAAGACAGGTTGACCCCATCCCCATGCCTTGCGATTACGTATCCCTGCTTGGTTGCTTCCCGAATAGGCATTCCGGCATAATATGGACACTGCAGCATCATCACGCCATGGCGGTCAACCGCCGTCAGGGTAAATCCCGGCTCTCCAACATTCTTAAACCTTCGTCCATTCTGCCGCTTGTTCTCCCTCTCCGGCGTAAGTGCTGCTCTCGCCTGCACGCACTTTCCGTCACAGGCTTTACAGTGCAGCACACCGGAGCTTTCCCCAAACCTCGTTATCCCAGCGTTATAATGAGACACCAGACACCGTGAAGTCCTTGTCATATCCGGCTCTTTCTTCTGTGTGAGGAAACCGGCATAGTTCTTTGCTCCGCATTCCTCATTTCCATTCTCTTTCAGGCACTCCATCCATTCCTCCGGCTTCTTTGTCCCGCACAGATACAGCCCTGTCTTTCCTCCGACACCGCCGCCGTCCGCTGTCAGGGTAACGGAAATCCCATCCGCATCATAGACACGCTCTCCCTGATAGCCTCCTATAACTTTTTTAACAACCGCTGTGTTTGTTCCGCTGACAGGAAATACTTTTCGTCCACGGATTCCTCCAAGATATCCAACAAGGTACACTCTCTCCCTGTGCTGGGGGACTCCGAAATCCTTACTGTTGACACACTGCCATTCAAGGTCATACCCTGCTTCCCATAAGTTAAACAGAACGGCGGTAAAATCCCCGCCTCTCTCGCTTGACAACAGATGCTTAACGTTCTCAACGATAAGGAAGCGGGGTTTATCTTTGGTAGGCGTGCTTTTGAGCAGACCAGCGACTGTAAAAAATAGTCCACTTCGTTCTCCGGCAAGACCTGCCCGCTTTCCTGACAGGGAGATATCTGTGCAAGGAAATCCGAAAGTCCAGATTTCAGCTCTTGGAATCTCTCCTGCTGTAAGCTGTTTAATATCTTTGGCGAACCACTCGCCCGTGCATTTACTTCCGTCACAGTGTTCTCTTACCTCCTTACTGCATATCCGGCAACAGTTTCCTTCCCCGCATTTTCCGTACTTGCAGTAGGAAAGTCCGTACATTGCCATGTAACTGATGTTCGCATACTTGTCGATCTCTACATGACCGATACATCTATGTCCGCTTCGTTCCAATCCTCTTCTAAAGCCGCCTATTCCACTGAATAAATCTAAAAATTCCAAACAGACCTCCTGTTATGGTTTGATAGGTATTCACAATTCCTTTTTCCTCTGGTCCGGTAGAATAGCATCCATATTGAATTGGTAGAATCGTTTCTTACTTCATCATGTGCCCCATTCGCTCAAAGCGCGATAGGGATAAATCTGCTGGCTCCTTGCAAAACGTATCATATTGCCCACCTGATCGACTACGCTCTGATTATTCTGGTCTTTGGTACACATCATCACACTCCCAAAGATACCCGTCAGAACCGCAACCACGGTAAATGCTACGTTATTAGAACACAGCCAGATAACGGCGGCTACTGCACCGCCAAAGAGGGAGCCTGCGATACTCTGCAAAAGCTCCCTCCGTCCAAAACCATTAAATAATTCATTTTCCGCTTTTACCCCACTGGGGATATACAGCTCCCACTTCTGTTCTTCCGTAATTCCTCCTTTCCAGTCCCGCAACATGGGAACTTCTCATGACCCATAATAATACATAACAATGTCCTTTATCTGCCAGATGCTCTCCGCAACGATATAGAACAATACCGTATTCTTTGCCCTTTTCCGGTACTGCGCCTGTTCTTCCTCCGCACCCTGCAAACGCACCATGCAATAGACAAAGCGGAATACCGCTCCCGCACGGATTAGGCTGATTATGGCTATGGAAATATCATCTAATTTCAAACCGTTCCATCCTTTCAAACTAACGCCATTTACTTTGCCATACCCTTTACCATGCCAACTAACCGCACGGAATGGTAAACATTGTTGATGACTCCGCCTCCACTGCCGCCAGCAGGCACAAGAAACTCTCTCAGGAAGGACGGCGTCTTAATGGCAAGCACCATACACGCCATTCCCCAAAATACATTCATATTGATTCCGATATTCAGCATCATACCTACGCCCAGCTTGCAAAGACAGATCTGAATAACCACCGCAAGGGTACTCTGAAAGAACTTGTTGATATAGGTCTTGAATACGCCCTTATCGTTATCCAGAAGCCCCACACACGCCATAGGCATCCCAATCCGCAGGATCATGATTTCCAGTCCCCTCATCAGGAACTGGAAATACAGGATAAAATAGCAGACAACAAAGATGAGTCCGAAGATTGCTGTTGTCAGTCCCAAGGATGAGATGCCGTTTACCCACTCCTGCCAGTCATAATCGGTGGCTGCTCCTATCGCTGCCATCAGGTCATCAATCAATCCCTGTGTGATTTCTGCCATCCATCCGTAGACGATGGGAAAGCAGACCGCCACAGCCACCGCCTGCATAAACCGGATGACAAGACCGGCTGGCTCTGTGTCCGGATCCCCGTCCGTCCACATGACATAACATTCAAACCCTTTTTTCAGAAATTTCAGTATAATCATGGATACGCCAAACCCAAGCAGGATATCAAACAGTACATCTACCATGCTCCCGCCATTTGCCGCCAGCATATACCGGTCGGCATAAAGTGTCATAGGGACTAACTCCTGCAACATTTCATCAATATAAGCAACTGCTCCATTCAGGACTGCCACGATAAGAAGTACCAGTATAACCTCCAATCCGCTTCACCTCCCTTGTGGCGCAGATTATCTGGCTGTTATTCCCCATCCATTTCATTCTCCTTCAAGCTCGCATCGTAGGCATTTAATACTGCTGTATTGATCTGACTGCGAAGCTCCGGTTTAATCGGAAAGCATACATCCCGATATTCATCCTCCTTGTCTTTCATACTGGGCATAAATACGGTGATTCCCTTCTCACACTCCACAACCCGGACTCCTGTTACCAAAAAAGCATCTGCCAGACATACGGTGGCAAATGCTTTCAGCTTACCTGCATCGGTAAAGTTCTTTGTAATTTTTGCTGTTACTTTCAATCTTTTTCCTCCATTACATAAAATTTGCCTGCCAGTTTCCCGGCAGGCAGTTCTCATTGAACGTTATGGTTTTTTCCTGTACGATCATTACCCCTGATAATTAAAGAGGTTCTGGATTCTCTGCGTCAGGGTAGGAAGGATGGTGTCCTTGAACAGTGCATAGAGCCCTGCCAGCAGCAACGCACCAACCACAACAGAAATCAAGATTTTCAATGCGGTATCTACGAAACCTTCTCCTTCTTTTCTGGTAAGAACGTCAGCCAGCTTCTTTCTCATACGTCCACCCTTTACATAAGCTGCTACCGCCAGTCTGTTCATAGTGTCATTGATTTTTCTCATAGTGTTCATTCCTCCGAATTTTAAATTTATTTTTTAGGTTGTCTGCATTACTGGTAATAACCAATAATGATATTTAAGGTTGCACTTCCGATTACTGCCCCGATGCAGGACACGATGGCAACCACGATACGGTTATTCCACTTTTTCTGATCCATCTCGTCCGCCGCACTTCTCCTGATGCAGAAATAAATAATCAGAAGTCCCGCAACGACCGGTACCAGCACCATGAGCCAGGTTGTGGCATCCCCGATCAGCTTTTCTGTTCCTTTTGCCAGTTTGCTCTCACTGATACCGCTTGCATAGGCAGTCTGTGTGTTCAGCAAAAACACGGCAAAAGCGGCAAGAAATGTCTTTCCTGCCGCCTTACATCTTTGTAACCATCTATTCATCTTCTTCATTTCCCGTCAGCTTTCCTCCTCTCCGCATAAATTTCTCTGAAAACAGGGTGCCTGCCTGTACCGGAAGTCCCTGCTGTTTCTGCTTTTCTTCCTTCATCTGAAGATCTTTCGTGTAATAAACCCAGATATTCCATAAAGGTATATCTTCCTTTACGCTGGTGAGTACCGGCCTCCTGCGCTCCCGTTCTTCCCTTACCCTGCGGTTATGCTCCTTGTCTCCAAGTCCCAGCATTTTGTTAAAATACCACTGTGACAGATCGGGAGAAACCATCATTGCCGGGTGGGAACGTGATACCACGATCTGATATGGTCTTGACACTCTCCGTATCTCGTCCGTTGTCAGAAGATCCCTTGCCACTAAACTTACAGTGCTGCTTGAAGATGGATTGACGTACCGCCCGTGCTGGCTGGATAGCTGATAGCCGGAACAAGTGTATTTCCCCAGCTTATCGCTGATTTCAGACAGGGTTTCCTTATCGTCTGCCTGCAGATAAATCCAGCTCTGACAGTTTGACTTGACAATGGCAGCTGTTTCCTTGTTGTATTTCTCCGTAAGCTGTTCAAAGCTCTGCAAAAAGAAATGGAACCGCATACCACGACCGCCCGCTACGGTCAGCTTGTTCGTCAGGTCATTGATCTTGGTAAAGTTTCCAAATTCCTCTAAGACAAAATTTACCCGGTTTATGAGCCGGCCGCCCCTTTCATCCGACTGGTGTACCAGCAGTTCATAGAGTTGCGACACCATAAGGCTTGCAATGGGATAATAGGTGGTCTTTTCGTCCGGCAGGATAAAGAACAATGCCTGCTTCTTTTTTCCGATATCTGCTATGTCATAATCGCTCTTATGGGTAATGGAGTAGACCGCCCTTGAAGTAAACAGCCTTAAAGTCGTCAGTGCCGAAGTATAAAAACTTCCCTTTGTCCTGCTGGGTGCTACATCAGAGATTGACAGAAGCGCCCTTGCCGGATGCCCCGGCCTTAACTTCTTTACATACTCCTGCATGGGTGTCTTGTTTCCAACCGCCTTGCACATTTCCGCCACGAACCAATACACATTGGTAAGGTTCTGGTATTCCGGACGCTTGGCATTATCCACCACCACGCAGAGAATTGCCGCCGCAATCGTGGACTTCTCGCCGTTTTCCCATATCTTCTCATTGCTGGTATTATCGCCCACAAGGATATTCGTGATGTCCCATGCGTACATCTCTGCCTTATCCATCTCTCCCCGGTTCACTGCATCAATGATGGGCTGGAGCAGGTTGTAACGGCTGCTCTTTTCCGGATTCTTGAAGTCAAGGCAGATAACATCAAACCTAAGTTTCTCTAAAAACGGTGCGGCATACTGATACAGTTCTGCCTTGGGATCGCTGATAACAAGGCTCTCGCCCGCCAGTGCCATCAGACAAATGGACTGCAGCACCAGCGTCCTCGTCTTGCCGGAACGGGTTGCACCTATGGTAAGCGTGTGGGTATCGTCTGCGATATAATGTATCTTTTCCTTCTGCCCACATTTCGTCATACCTATCACGATACCGCCTTCTTTCAGAATACGGTAGGGATCCTGTCCGTCTCCTTTCCTTTTTTCCTCACAGGCAGGCACATCTTTTCCCTGCTCCGGCTCCTTTTTTTCGTAGGCATACTCTACTATCTCGTAGCCCTCATCCGTTTCCTCTATTTTTGTCTCCTCATTCTCCTTTCTTTCGTCTGCTTCTTTTTCTGTTTCCTCATCTATTGGAACAAAGCTGCCGGAAAGCTCTCTGTCCTCCGGCTCTCCTGCAGCTTTGATATCCACCATTTCACTATCCTTTAAAAAATCAAGCCCCTCATACCCGGTGTCAATCAGTTCTTTTATGACCGGATTTGTGGGGCTTATGGTACATACCTCAAACACTCTGTCCTTTTCCTCTTCCCTCATCCATCTGGAAGAACCATGCTGGAACTGCCCCACCGGTACGGGTATCTCGATTTCATCCGTCACTTTCATAAGATCTGACTGATAAGATCTGCTGTTCTGCGTAAAGAACAGTACGGTACAGAGCAGCACAAAACACTCAAAGGATAAAAACAGCATCCCCTGCTTTGGCTTCGTGAAAAGCCCTGCCACACACTCCCAAACCGACACCAGTGCAAAGGTTTTCATCTGTCCTGACAATATCCGGTGCAGGGCAGCGGTAAAGAACAGATTGAATATTGTTCCAAACACTATCAAAATGCTTCCTAAAATGATTTTCTCTTTCTTTTTTATGTCTCCATTCCTTCCTGCGGCGTTTCACTGTCCTTATGTACTTCCTGAGTGGTTATTTGAAAATCATACTGCCCCTGTACTTCTTCCCAGACTTCAGGCTTTATAATCCCTGCAAAATCCTGTCGGTAAAAGCTGCTCTGCTCCCCATCATAAAGACTGGTGGCAAAAACCCTCCTGCCCCTGGCTGTAGGGCTGCACCCAAAGCCGCCGGTAGCAAACCATAGCTGATATGGTCTGCTCCGGTATTCCGGTTTTAGGGCATCATAATTCATCACCAGGATTTTTCCCATATAGTCCTTATCCCGGCTGTCCGGCATGCAAGAATGCTGCCCCAGCAGTGCATGATTGTCCGCACTGACCGGATAATACATAATGTCATCCGGCATCTCTACATGATAGATGGGGATGCCAAGGTTTTTTGCATGGGCAATCTCACCCCTCATGCCCTGACTGATATTTTTCCCCATTACCCATAGTTCTTCGCATTTTTCCAGCATGGAAAGCCCCATTTCCAGTCCCTTTTCCCGCTGCTCCGGTATCGTGTCATTGTAAAACTGTGTAAAATACAGATGGGGTGCAAAGGCAAGCACGCCAAGGGAACAGGCTTTTTCGCAGTATTCTGTTGCTTTCTTTATGTTTTTACTATAATCCTTCTCCGAAAGAATTTCCCCACGGAGGGGACTTGCGATATAGACAAGTTTCATCCGCACCCCTTTCATACGCCAAATCCATAATCCACCTGCTCTCCATATTCGTCCTCATCCGCCTCCTCCTCTGCAAATGCTTCCTCATGTACAGTTTCCTCATCCGCTTCTGTCTGCCCCCTGTCAAGCTGCTCCTGCAAAAACAGGTTTGCCGGTGCGTCTATCTGTGGGATCTGTTGCTCCTGTGCCACTAGCGCATTGTACCTCTCCCTGTATGCCGGATAATGGGTACAGATAGTGGCATACAGGCTTTCCTCGGAAACAATCATTTCCTGACATTCCGGGACCACCCCTTTTAACTCATACAGGGGAAGTGCCGCACTTTGCAGAGTATAATAGAAATACCCATTTTCCCGCCTGCCAAACTCACAGGCATAGGGTGTTAAAAAAGCCTCTGCAATCCTCTCATGGACGGCAATCTTCTGTTCTTCTCCGTTCAGTATGTAGATTCCGTTCCAGATGCGCTTTTTATTTTCTCCCCTGTCCCCCGGCGGCTCTATATCCTGAAAACGTGCTAAAGCTGCTGCCTGCCCGCCTTTTCTGACTGCCTCCATCTGTTCGGTGGCCGCAAGTTCCATATTTTTTATCATAACCAGCCGCTTCTGCAGCATTTCATGCCGGAACATTTCCATTGCCTCCCCTTTGGGATAGTAAAGATACCCATCCGACTCCTTTCCCGCCGCAACTGTTTCAGGGGAAAAATCCTTCTCTGCCTGTTCCTTTGGGATCACAATTCCCTCGCCTTTCTCTCCGCATAAGTAATAAATGTTCAGGGCAATCTCAATACAAAGATTGATGTTGCCCCAGATGCTGTCTCCCTGTGGCTGCATCAGTTTCCTCCTTCCTATCGTTCCATGCCGTTACCCATGGAAAGAGCATCCAGCAGTCTTGAAACGTCAAATTTCCGCTCCTCCCGGTGCAGTTCCGGCACAATCTCCTCTACCCTGTTTACCAGTTCCCCGACTGTTTTCATATCTTCCTCGGTAAGCTCCTCGTCCATGGTCCGTAATTTCACAAGCCCCGCATGGATAAGCTGCAACTGCGTTTCCGTAAACAGTTTCCTCTCATCCACCAGCCCGCTTCTTGTAGCGAAGCTCTCAAAGGCTTCCTCCCTGTTATAGAAATACTGCCTCTGAATAGGCTTATTCTCATTCTGTGCATCCTGCTTGTAGGTAGAGAGCACATATCCGAACAATGGATGCTGCTTACAGGCAAGTATGACGCCGTTATGCTCATTCAGCTTCATCACTCCATTTCTCAGTTTCTCAGCCTTTTCCTCCTCGTAAGGCTGGTCGGAACAGATACCGCATAAGCTGGCGGTTGCCCTTGCCATGCTCCAAAGCCGTTCCATCTGCTTTTCCGGCACCTCTACAAAGGGGTTCTTTTCGATCATGTCTACTTTCGTATAAAATGCAATGGTCTTTCCCTTAAACTGGATATCCACCACATAATCCGGTGAGGAAGGCTGTGCCACCCCGAAGCCTTTTTTTTCCAGTTCTTCAAAAAATGCTTTGTAAAATTCAACTTTTGTTTTCATGCCTCTCCTTTCAGCATTCCGGTTCTTCATCCATACCGGTTTCTTCCTGTACTTCATTACGGTTTATACCATATTCTTTCTGAATACTGTCCATATCAATCTCTGACAGGTTGTTTCCCAAATAGATTCCTCTGTCCCACTCAATTCCTCTTACAATACAGTCCTCTGAGCAAATTCCTTCTTTCGGATATCTTGCATATGCCCTTGTACCCTCTGCGATTAGAAACTGTCCGCTTTTTAATGCCATCAGAAACAGGTCATTTTGATTCAACACCATAAGCACACTGTAATCACTTCCGTTCAGGTTATGCAGTACCTCGCCCTGCCTGAAATCATATTCCATTTTCTCATAATGCAGCGCCCCGATCAGAGGATGGCCTTCATGGTCCATGTTGTAGGCCGTCAGTACATCCAGACATTCTTTTGTACAGCGGTCTTTGTCAAAACTGACCTCTCCCTCTGTCATTTTATGGTTTCCCCCAAGGAAATTCCTAAGTTCCCATTCATCACTGCAAAATCTGGCATGAAAGGTTTTATTTGCCGCCAGATATACTTCTGCATACTGGCTGTTCTCCTTTGTCTGACACAGTTCCTGCACCGCATGAGCCAGTTCTGTTTCCGAACCCTCAAATGCCCTAAACAGGACTGTCATATAGTCCTTCATGCTTGAAAGATACTTATATTCCGTACCCTTATTATTATTTGTAATAAGCAGAACATCCTTTAGTTTCAATCTGTACCTCCTCTCATCTTCTTTTTCAGAGACTGTGCGTACTGCCTGCCATATTTCAGTTCTGCGACTTCAAGAAGCATATCAATCCCTCTTTCCAGCTTTTCTTCTGCCTTGGATTGTCTTTTTACATATTCCCTGTACTGTTTTCTGATTTCTTCAGAAGGAATGGTTGCGTCCGTATGTCCCATCAGCCGCTTGTAAAAATACCATGCACAGTCCCCCGGAACGGCATCCATGATGCAGTCTGTGCCACCCCTAGTAAAAACATAGGGACATCCTCTGCACGGATGCCCCTGACTTTTAATTTTATTTATCATTTTAATGTTCATATCCTTTATCCTGATTTCTTAGGAACAATTCTTTTTTTGCCTCCTTCGACAGTTCTCCCGACATACCCTGTCCGTCAAGGAAATCTTCTTCCTGTTTCCAAGCCGCCTGCGCCAGCATATCAAGAGCCTCCATAATCATTCTGGATGCCAGATATTCTCTGTGGCTCTTTAAGTATGCCTCTCCTCTTTTCTCCTTTTCCAGTCTGCATATCGCCTTAACACCGGATAATACCCGGTTTGCCAGTATCTTCTCCGCTTCCTTTTCAAACTTCTTCTTTTGCTGTAAAAGCCATTCCTCATCCGCAGCATATAGTCCCACCATGCTGCACTTGGCATTTACATACCGTTCAAAGCACTTCCTGATCTCCGGTATCTCCAAAAGCAGGAATTGTACCAATTCGTCCGTCTTTTCCATGCTCTCCGGCGGTAAAAGCCCATAAGCAATTCTCCCGTGTTCCGGTATCATAGTCCGAAGTACAAAGAGCCTCTCTGAGAGTTCCGATAGTATCTTTTTATCAAAAGAGACTCCCTGTTCCAGTTCTTCCTCAAACCATTTTTCCGCTGCCTGAAATCTGCCGGGGCTTTTACACCGCAGTTCTTCTTCAAATTCCTCCACCAGCTCATCCGTTATCCGGCGCATTTCCTGTACTGCAAGATTTTTCTCTTTTGCAAAGGCAAGTATCTTTTCCGCAAAAGTGTCCTTTATCATCTGCTTTCGGATGGCATTGGGTATCTGCAGCGGTGTAAACGGATTCTTTACTCTTACAGACTTGTCCCAGAACACCACATGAATATGAGGGTGGCTCTTTTCCCAATGCACTGCAGCCGCCCATTGCAGGTTTTCCCGTTTGATGCCATTTTTTCCTGCAATCGTCATTATGTGGTTTTCCATATATCTCTGCCAGCTTTTCTGATCCTTTAGAAGAAGCTCTTTTGCTGTATCTTCTGCAAAGGACACCACGCTGCGGTACATGACGATTCCCTTTTTAGAATTGGCATAAGATAACTTCGCCACGTCCTTCCAGTCCCCAAATTCCGTAACAGCACCCGGCTCCAGTTTTCCGAAAAGCCCATGATTCATATTTTCATTCTTCAAAACCCTTGGTCTGGTTGCAATATACCGGACATGTGCATAGTTTGCTCCTGGTGTGTCCTTTTTGTTCGGATGCCGGAAACGCTGCTTATACACTAAGATTGACATTATTTTCTACCTTTCTGCTACCTTTCTCCGTATTATTTTGTTGTACTCTGTCACATTATCTGCTAAAATCAGGAATACAAATCTGCAAAGGAGAATTGCCTTGAAACATACAGCAACATTAGAAGATACGCACCATTCCTTTGATGAAATGGCTTCCTCGTTACAAAATCATTTTCAGAAGATTAATCCGGAAGAACCGGAAAACGTCAAACTTGCCAACGAATACTATAAATGGACTTCCTTAAAAACAAATCTGATTCTGAATGAAAAAGCCTTTCAAATACCCTCCTCCGCCCTGCCCAATGTCATCAAGCCATCTGCATTTAAGTGGCTGCACAGCGATAAACAGGCAGTAGTGTCAAAATACTATCAGTACGACAAAGCTACCGATAAATATGTGATTGCTGTCAAAAAAAGTATCGTGCCGGAAACGGATATTGAACTGATTATGCGCTCTCTTGTACTGATTCGGAAAGCTGTCATCTGGGTAGATTTCGGTTATAACATCGGCACGGAATTTGGCGGCAGACATCCGGCAATCATACTGAAAAATTTAAAGGATTCCCTTATCGTTATTCCTTTATCTTCCCAGATGCCCAAAAGCATGGACTACAATATAATGGTTGATAAGGTCTACGGTTTTCCCGAAATGCCACGCTGGGCAAATGTAACAAGGATTACACAGGTCAGCCTTTCCAGAGTCCACTTCGAGAAGTTTGGCGATGTAAAGCCTGCCGTATTAAAGGAAATCCGTGAAAAACTGGTTTCCTGCGGTATCATTTAGGCTTTTTCTGCATACTTTATTACTGCTACAAAATGTTTGACATCACTGCTGCTTTGTGCTAGTATGATGATGTAAACGCAGGAGCAATCCTGGTAATTTTGTAACCGTGAAGCCGTCATTTATGGCGGCTTCTTTTCGTACTATAATATATTTGATACCGTTTTCACTGCTTTTCTACCGTTCCCAATCTTCCTCTCCTTCCCTTTCCTCTGCATCTGCTTCTTCCATTTGGTCCGCCAGCCGCTCTCCCATTCTTTGCAATCCTTTGTATATCCTCTTTGTTTTCTCATAAGGTGTTGCATCCAAAACCAGATTTGGCTCCCCACTTTCATTCTCCTGTATCAGCACAGAAACCTCTCCGCTGGATATGAAGATAGCGTTGCAGGCAATCTCCATCCACGGATAGGTAAGACGGGACAGTTCATGGGGCGTGGCGGTCGTCCTGCTGTTCCATGAGAAAAGGTTATGTGCCATAGACAAAAGCTGGCTCTGATACTCCTCCAGATTTCCTTTACATGATCTTTTGATTTTGTCAAAGGAAATACCATATGGATCCACACATTTTTTTGCGACCTCAAAAAGCTCCGGTACACTGGATAAAATGTAAAAGGCTGCCCGATAGTCAGAATCCAGTTTCTTCCCTTCGGTCAGCCCTACAAGATGCTCATATCTTTGTGCCTGATTCACTTTTGCCCTCCTCCCAATAATCACTTAATAACTACTCTCCCATACATAAATCCGCTTCCTGTTCTTCTTCCATGAAATCATCATGATCACACATTCCTGTTATTTGATCTAGAAGTTCCTTGGTCTGTATGGGACTGGTTGCCATAGTCAGCTTTTGTTGTCTGTAATCATAACTGTACACCTCATCAGACAGCACTTCCTCAGGTGCAACCTGTGTTCTATTTATTTCCATTACCATGCGTTGAAGTTCCTCCGCATTCATATCTCCATTATCCTTCATCAGGATAACTTCATGGATACTGCTGGGAAGAATGAAAAAATTACTTTGTGTTGCTTCCCCGATTTCCTGTAACAAATTTGGATAAAGTATGGCTGTTGCACCATTAATTTGGGCTATATTTGTAAGGACATACTGTTCATAGGGTAAGATTTCCTTGCTTTTTTCTGCCCTTTGATCCTGCTCTGGTATATCCAGATTAAGAAAGCTACGAAATCCCTCCTGTTCTTCTTCCGAAAGTGTTCCCATACAACCAGAAAGCAAAATCTCTTTAATGTTCCTCATGTCCGGCTTAAAAATTCTTTCCGTATTTTTTAGTGCCTGCTCATATATTTCTTCTCTTGAGATTCCCCACATTTCCAGCATACCTGACTTAACCATGAAACTCGACATTCCCTTTTCCTGATTGTTTGTGCATAAAACACGCACAACGGATGTAATATCTGTTTCAGCGATATCTCTGCGTACAGCATCTCTCAAATAATCCTGATTATTGTTTCTATTCAATGCCACCACATACAATCTGTTTTTCACACTCTCGTAGTCCTTTACCTCAAACGGAAGCAAATTTTCATTGTTTTCCATGTTTTTTTTGTATATCCGGGCAATAGCGGTCAAAATATTTTCCATATTCCCATCATCCTCATATGTCCGATAATAATCTTCAAGATAAACATTGGGAACAATTCTGTCCTCTGGACGTTTAATACATATTGCATGAAATTTCTGATTATTATTTTTACTAACCTCCTGAATTGTCACATCTGCATTTGCGTATTCTTCCGGCAAAAAAGACATAATCTGCTCCTTTACCTGTTCCATAAATTTTTCATACGTCATGGTTCATTCTCCTTTTTCTATAATTTTTCAGCCAGTTCCCACAGATTCGATGTATCCTGTAGGAAACTGTTGATTTGGAAATCTTTTTTTTGCATATAATCCACGCCCAGCTTGACCGCTTCGGAAAGCATCTGGTCGAAATCGTCCTCACTCCCCTCATTGGCAAGGTTCATCAGAACCTTAATGAGAAGAAAGAAGATTGCTCCATTGATTTTTCCTATCTTCATCAGCATCTTTGCAAGACGATCCGTGTCATGGTCTGCAATCGCCTTGATCTCGTCCACATGATATACTGCTGTAATCTCCTGCCGGATGATGCGGGCAATAAAATCTATATCCTCACGGCTTCCCTCTATGGAAAGCCCTTTCTCCACATATCCCCGCACCAATTCCGATGTCGTGGTATGGTTTTTGGCTGCCAACTTATCCAACGTTTCCAAAGTCTCCGTTGTAAAATTGATAGAACGCTTCTGTGTCGGCTTTTTGATACTTCCACCTCCCATTTACGGTTCTTCCTGCAAGGGTTCTGACAGGAACCCCACACAATATGAGATAACCCCGTTGCAGGCTTTGCCTGCAAGCTGTTTTCCGGCGGTGTGGAACCCGCCTATTCCCGCCTTAACCAACAAGCTCAGCTTGGTGTCAAGGCGGGTGTGCCACAGGCACACCCGGCCGCAGAGCAGCCTTTTTCCTAAAAAGCGGAAAAACAGTATCTTACGGCTCCATGCCCTCGTCCTCTGCCTCGGCTTCTTCAGACGCCCTATCCCGCAGCAGCTTAGCAAAATACTCCACCGCTTCCGCTTCTTCCGGCTTCAGCACAAGCTCCACATTGTGCTTCTCATAGGTACGCCCACGCCCATTCAGCATAAGGGAACATTCTGCAGCAATCCGGGACATCCAAAAGAACGCATCTGCTCCTTCCTGCAAAGTCTTTCCCGTAGCAAACCGCAGGCTTTTCTGCTTTCCATCTTCATCACAGTAAATCAGGTCAATATCCAGATAAATCCCTTCACTGCCGCCAAAATTAGGAACACACATGGCAAAATTGAAGTCCGGCAACTCCCTTGCTTTCGTCCTCATATCCACATCGTAAAGAAAATACTCGTCCGGAAGCATTCCCTTTTCTTTCAGATGGGTCTCCAGCTTCTCAAATGTCTCTTTTGCATCCGCCATTCCGATATGCCTTACACGATGCTGTTCATCCGGCTCACTCCACCGGTCTAACTCAAAGGTTCTTATTTTTTCCATTTACCGCTCCTTTCCCGCTATCTTTCTTCTTGAAAAGTCTCGTCCACTTCCAAGGATGCTGCCAAGTCCTGCCGGATATCTGCCCTGCTCCCTCTCACGGATGTACCATGGGTGCTGTATTCCTCAAAGAACTTTTCCTCCATTTTCATACTGCAGCAGGCTATCTTTCCGCCCCTTGGAAACAGGAAATGCAGCGTGTTGTCGGACGGCTCCTGCTCCACAGGTACGCCGTCCATAATCTCATCCACATCGCCTATAAAGCTCTGTGGGCTGTTTAGGATATTCCGCACCAAATAGACCGGGATCTGCACCTGCCATAAGCCATAATCATCTTCTCCATGGTTCCAGAGGACATTTACCAGCTCATAATATTCCCTCCCGTCAATCTGTTCCTTGGCATGATAAAGAAACGGACTGTCTGTTTCCATTTCTGTCCGCAGACGAATGATCTCTGCCAGTCGTTCCACGTCCTTTCTTATATTCTCCGGCACCTCCCCGTCAATATAGCTGCCATTCTTAAAAGAGTCTGCTACACAGTCAATGTCAACAATCTTGGAATCCATGCCAAGCTGCACCGCATCTACAAGACTCATGTCAAAATATTTTTCCGCTTTTTCTTCCGTTCCGCACTGATACAAAAGAAGCCGGGTTAAGATTCCCCTTATTTCTCTCTGCATCTCATCCGGCAACTGGCATACATATACCGGTCTCATTCTCTACCTCCAGTCTTTCTTCACCTTCCCAGCCCCTCCTCATCTTCCTGGTCTTCCGTCATGCTCTGCTGTTGTCTAGGCTGTTCATAAAGAGAAGTCAACACTTTGTTGAAATCTTTCTCTGTGGGTGTCTGTATGGCGACCTTATACCCTAATGACTGATAATGCTTCTTCGCTTCTCCTGCCCTTACCTGACCGTGATTGTGAGGTGTACCGTCTGCAAGTTTCCCATCCACATCATTGTCATAGCAGAACACGATTTCATTGACCTTGGGATGCTCCTCTAAGAACCGCTTCAGTGCCCTGTCTGACAGGCAGCCTTCCGATATCCGGTAGTCCTTTCTCCAGTCATATCCCCGCAGCTTATAAAGCGTGGCATGGCTCATGGCATCAATAGGTGCCTCAAACTCATAGACACGGTTGCTTTTTCCCTCCATGAGAAAACCATAGGTCTTATCCGAGTTCTCCATATCCTGCCGGAAACTGCTGCCTGCACTGGGACCACGCAGGGCGCAGTATCTTGGTGTCCCCTTGCTGTCATACCCGACAAACGCACAATTCCGGCGCACTTTGCCACCTATTTCCTGTCTTGACTGATATACTTTTGCCTGTTTCATCATGGTCTGCACAATTTCCGGATCAATCTTTCTTGTCTTTGTCAGGTACGCAAATACTCGGCGGTCGTCCGTGTCCCTGGGCGGTAATACCATCGTTCCCCTTTCTGCCTTTTCCTGCGGTGAAACTACATGGGCGGTCCGTTCATAAGCCCTGCACCCCAGTATCTGTTCCATAGCCTCCCTCTTTTTCAGTCCCAGATAATTCATTGCAAATTCAACAATGTCACCGCCCCGTTCTTCCGTAAATGAATAATAGCCACGGCCATGCTTGAACAGGTACAATCCCCCGTTGTGCTTCACATGAACCGTGGCCTTATCACTTTTCTCAATCTCAAAACCATTCCTTACCGCAAAATCTATAATATTCGTATTATAAATCTGCCGCATCTGTTCTTCCGTAAAGGGCATTGGTCTGCCCCTCTGCTGTACCTGCAACTGCTTTTCTCCTTTCCATCTACCGCTCATTTTCCATATCTTCCCCATCAAATCTATTCATCTGCTTCAAATTATCTGCACTGATGACAGTATATCCCATTTCTTCTGTATGTTCCTCTTCTTTCGTGTATTCCGCATCTTCTCCGTATGCCTTATATAAGGTAAATCCCTGTTCCTTGATATTCGCCATCCATTGGTCGAAAAATCCCATCAGATCCTCCATCTGCTTCTCGGTTCTGTCCCCGGTTTCGTAATAGATGCCCATGTTATCCTGCGTGTAAGATAAGGCATAGATACAACGCTGCGTATCGTCCAGCATGAACGTAATCTCCGGATCACGCATCCTGTCCCCATTCTGTGTATAATAGTGTGCAATACTGTACTCATTCTCTCCGATGGTTTCAAGCACAAGGTCATCAAAGCCGTCCTGTTTGAATTTCATGTAAGTATATGTACCCTCAAATAACTCCGGTGCCAGCTTACGCAGTTTCCGGTAGATACTGTTTCCATGGCTTTTTCCCGCTTTTTCCATTCCTTCCTCGTCTGCATCCGCAAATTCCAGTTCCAGATTAAGGGATACCTGTTCTTTCAGAAACTCCGACAGCTTTTCTTCCTCAGAAAAGGGGCGCTCCGCCTGCACTTTCGCCGCTTCAAACTGTTCTTTCAGTTCTCCCAATTTCCTCTCCTCATCTTTCAGATACTGCGGTATCTTCTCTGCAAGATTCTCAAGCCTTGTGATATTTCCCAGTGCAGATTCACCGGCATCCACCTGATAACTGCCTTCCCCTTTCAGGCAGAGAAGTACATCCTGAAATGCTCCTCTTTTCAGCATTACCTGTAAACCGGCGTAGGTCCCGGCTGATACGGTGTCTCCTGCCTCATGCCCCAGATTTGCCATCTGCATCTTCAGATATTCACCCGCCTTTGTCCGCTCGTCAAACAGCCTGTGATTTAAGGTAATAGAAAACTCCTGCGGCACCTCTTTCTGATACAGCTCTGCATCGGCTTTTCTATGTTCTATCCTTTCTGTACATTTCTTAATTTCCTGAGGATAATAGACCGTAATCTTGTTCTGCAAGTCCGTATGCTCACTTTTCCAAGCCGATTTCAGTGTCTGCAGGCGATAGACCTCATTATCCACCTCCATTTTCCTCTTAATCTTAGGATCCGATACAGCAAGAGCCTTGAACTCGGCATACTGAAGCACTACCTCGTCCACATCCTCACAGCTCCTAAGCGCACTCCGGCCAGTCATGATCTGGCTGATATACCGCTGCTTTTGTTCCAGTATCTGCCAAAGGTAAGCATCAAAGGTCTGCTCCGTGATGTAATTAAAGATAGATATCTCATCATTTTCATTTCCCTGCCGCAGGATGCGCCCGTTACGCTGCGTCAGATCAGCCGGCCGCCATGGTGCATCTAGATTGTGCAATGCTATCAATTTATCCTGCACATTCAATCCTGTTCCCATCTTCTCCGTGCTTCCCAGCAGTACACGGACAATTCCGTTCCGTACCTTTTCCAGCAGTTCTGCCCGTTTTGTGTCCGTATTGGCGTCATGTATGAAAGCTATCTCTTTTTCCTCCACTCCAAGCCGCACCATCTCCTGTCTGAGTGCCTGATAGAAGTTAAATCTGCCGTCCGCCTTCGGTGTTCCCTTATCGCAGAAAATGAGCTGTGTGGAATGCTGCTCCTCAGTGTCATGGTAGATTTCTGCCACACCTCTGGCACAGGCATTGAGTTTGGTGTCAGGATCGTTATCCAGCGTTTCATCCAGAATACGGGGATCCACGGAAAGCAGCCTTGCCTCGTTTGTCAGCTTTAAGAAATTATCCTGACTGCTGTCTACCTCCTTATTACGGATTGCTTCTGCCCTTTCCACCAGTTCCTCCATGATGGCTTTCTGATCCGGCGTGATAGCTGTCTTTACCACCTGCATTTTTCCCGTTTTTAGTTTCGGAACCGGCAGGTCCAGCATATCCGCTGTCTTGATGTCTGCCACTAAAAACAGCATGGACATCAGTTCCGGCAGATTGTGGAACTTGGCAAATCTTGCTTTCATCTGGTAGCCTGAGCCTTCGGGTTTGATTTCCAGCGATGATTCCACCTTGCCGAAGGTGCTTGCCCAGGAATCAAACATAAGCAGTCCCCTGCGCTTTAATTCGGAAGGCTGCAAAGTCTTTTGCATAACATAAAGTTCCGACATGGAATTAGATACTGGTGTGCCGGTGAGATACACCACGCCATGTTCATTCGTGATTTCATTGATATACTGGCATTTCATGTGCATATCCATGGCACGCTGGCTGCTCTGTCCTCCCACGCCCGCCACTCTCTGCATCTTGGTATAGCTGTAATTATTCTTATAGGCATGGGCCTCATCCACAAACAGGTTATCCACGCCCAGTTCCTCAAAGGAAATCGTTCCGTCTTTCTTCCCTGCATTATAGAGCCTGTCAAAACGGTCCTGTAAATTATGCCTGAATATCTCCATCTGTTTTAAGGACCATGTTTTCCCGGAAAGCATCTTCATTTCGTCTATCTTCTTTGTGATTTCATCAATCTCCTCCTGCATGGTAGCTAACTGCCGCTCTCTTGAAAGAGCGATCAGTTCAAAGGAACTGTGTCCCATGATGATACAGTCATAATCCCCTGTGGCGATACGGCTTACAAACCGTCTCCGACGTGGCTTTTCAAAATCTTTGTTCGTTGCAACTAAAATATTGGCATTAGGATAAAGCCGCATAAACTCTGTCGCCCACTGTTCTAAGGTATGGTTCGGTACTGCAATCAACGGCTTGTTACATACTCCCAGCCGTTTTCTCTCATAGGCAATAGCACAGGCTGTCATGGTCTTACCGGCTCCTACCTCATGCGCCACCAGAAGATTCCCGTCACTGTAAATACCCATGGCTACCGTGTCACGCTGGTGTTTTCGCAGAGTAATGGCATCATTCATATCCGGCAGCATCAGGTCATCCCCGTTGTAGGTTCTGGGACGGATGTTGTTAAAGCGGTCATTGTAAAGCTGCGTTAATGCAGCCCCTCTCTCCGGTTCTGCAAACAGCCATGATTCAAACTCCATTTTGATCTGTGCCTGCTTCTCCCTTGCAAGCAGGGTTTCCCGCTTGTTCAGCACATACCGCACCTTTTCTTCCCCAGTCTCCGGATCCTCATACTCCTGCCTGTCACGGACTTCTACCGTTTTCAGGTTCAGGGTATATTCCATAATCTCGTAGGCATTCAATCGTTCTGTCCCGTAGGTTTTATTTGCGGCAATGGAATCTCTCTCAGCCCTCTTTTCAGTAATGAAATAGGTTCCTGTATATTCCGCAAACTCGATATGGATATTGCTGTCCCTGTTATGCTTGCTCGTTGCAAACTTCTCATACATAAAATCCCGATAGTATTTCACCGGTATCCATGTAGAGCCAAGCACGAAACTGATGTCCTCCGGCTTTAACGGTTCCGGCTGCACCTGCTTTAGTGCTTCCACGTTCCGCCCAAACCACTCCGGGTACTCCTCTTCCGCCAGAACAGCCTGCGCCAGTTTATCCTTTACGTAGCCGCTTAAATATTCCTCTGCAAGCACCCAGCCGGACGTGGCATCTCCTTGCCGCCACTTTGCCGGATCCTGATATACATGCTCCCCCAGTTCCTCCAGAATATCCTCCTTGCTGCATATCTGCCCGTCCTTACGGTACAGATACTGCATATAATCAAGGTCAAACTTTCCTTTGGCATTCATGGTAATGCGCAGGGCTTCCTCCACATTGTCTGCTGTTTTTGGCATACTCTTTGGACGGATCGTGGCCTTATGGAATACTGCTGTCTTTTTGTACTCGCCCTTTACCTTTTTCCCATGCTCGTCCTTTACTTCTTCCTCAATGGAACGTAAAAGCGGAGAATCTGCATCCTTGGAAAATGCCATGACATTCCCCTGCAAATTGAGATACCCATATTTTTTTATATAACTGTCATACTCCCGGTTCAGACGGTCTAATAATTCTTTCAGTCTCTTTTCATACTCCATGGTGGGCAATTCCCACCCCAGTTCAGGATCGCCGTGAAGCTGGAAGTCCATCAGTTCCCGCAGGGCATCACGGATGTGGAGCATCCCGTCTACCCTCTCTGCCTTTTTCCCTGTCAGCTCCTGACGGTACATCCGGGAATCTTCCCGGTAATAGAAAGCGTCCCCCACCTTGGTATAACTGTAATTCTTCACATCCGGCGTTGCTGGAAGCCACTCTTTGATAACCGTGTCTTTGTCCTCCGATAGTTCACTTGCCGGTTCCTCATACTGCCCATGGAGCCTGCCTACTGCTTCCTCCAGCAGTTCACTTAAAGTTTTATCCGGGTATGGTTTGCATGTTACAAAATCATGGCTTCCATACATACCGGTTTCCTGTGCCATGGTTCCCAGCACCATCTCCGGGTGATCTATGAAATAACTGTTGTAGGGGATTCCGTTCTCGTCTTTTTCCACGGAAAGCCACGGTGTATTCCTTTCATCCGGTATGATTTCCTGCTCCCGCTTTTTCAGAAACAATATGTCCGTGGTCACTTCTGTTCCTGCCACCTGTTTGAAAGCATTTTCCGGCAGACGGATGGCACCGATCAGTTCCGCCCTCTGTGCGATATACTTCCGCACAGACTGATTCTCCTTATCCATGGTGAATTTTGTGGTAATAACTGCAAGGATGCCTCCGCTTCTTACCTTATCCAGACTTTTCGCCAGAAAATAATCGTGTATCTTGAAGTTATAACGGTCATACCGCCTGTCACTCACTTTGATATTGTGAAATGGCACATTTCCCACCACCACATCAAAGAAGCTGTCGGAAAACTCTGTGTCCTCATACCCTTTGATAAGAATGTCTGCCTGCGGATATAATTTCCTTGCAATGCCTCCAGCAATGGGTTCCAGTTCCACTCCATAGAGTCTTGACTGGCTCATACTCTCCGGCAGGGCTGAGAAAAAGTTGCCTGTCCCCAGTGCCGGATCCAGAATGTTTCCTGACCGGAAACCAAACTGGTAAAGTGCCTGATAGATAAACTCTATGACTTTCTGATCCGTATAATAAGAGGTCAGGGTTGAAGCCGATGCCAACTGCATTTCCTCCTCTGTCAGCAGCTCTGAAATCTCATCATATTCCTTTTCCCAGCCTTCCTTTCCGGGTGTCAGGGCATTGGCAAGACCGCCCCAGCCAACAAAACGGGCTAAGACGATCTGTTCCTCCGTAGTTGCAATACGGTTCTCCTGCTGTAACTGTTTCAGTAGCCTGATTGCCTCCACGTTATTGCGGAACTTTGCTTTAGGGCCTCCCTCGTACAGACGATGCTCCGGCTGATAGTGATAATTCAGTGTACCGTCCCGAAAACGCTGTTCCATTTCCTTTGCCACATCCATGGCATACTTCTCATTTGCCTGCCCGATGCGGCTCATGTTTTCTATCCGTTTCTTTGCTGCTTCCGAAAAATCTCCATCCTCTACGGACTGCACAACCGTCTGAGCCACTTCTCCCTCTGTGTAATTGGGTTGCAGAAGCTCTGCATTTTCAATCAGGACTACCGGCAGTCTCTCTATGACCTTATATCCATGAAGCCCCTGTAGCTGCTCTATATCTCCCAGTTCAACCGTATGGTTATCGTCCAGATACTGAAGCACTTCAAAGATACGGTCGTCATACGCAATCCGGCTTCCCACCGGGAACGGCATATATCCGCTCTTTATTTCCTCCGGCTCTGTTTCTTCCGGCAATATCTGGTCGCCCCCTTTTCCGTCATCCTCGTAAGGACCGGGATAAAGTTCAAACAGGCTGAGCTGTCCGTCCTCATGGTCTTTTCGGGAACCAAGCTGCATATCTTCTATTTCATCAGGAATATTGAAATCGCCAATGGCATCTTCTTCCTCATGGTATGGGATATACTCGCTGTTCTGCATCAGAGAACCTATCACATGGGTAATCACATCCCACGAAAGCCGCACAAAGCCCTCTTCCCCGAAAAAGAAATCCGCCACATCCTTTCCCGGCATGATTCCCCGTGTTCCGTCACTGCTTTTTTGCAGTCCGTAATCAAGGTAAATATCCCTGACGGCATTCCTTTTCACAGCCGGATCTGTCTCTTTTGCAAACACCTGATTGATACGGTCATACAGTTCCAAAGGAAATACGCCGGTATCGGTCAACAGGCTCTGCACTTCCTCCCAGTCCTTATGCTCCCTGATATTCTCTTTTGTCGCTGACTGCGGAATATGAAAAGAGGAACCCTCTGCGGCATGTTCCGCTTCGGATTCCTCTGATGCTTTTTCGGTATTCTTTTTTACAGGCTCCGGCTCTGCCGCTTCCTCTTTTTCTGCTATCTTAACTGGTACACTACTTCGTGCAGGATGATCTCCTCCGCCTGTCTGGTTATCATCTCCATGTGTCCGGCTCTCTCCAGCATATCCTCGGTCTCCGGCATCGGCTGTGCCTCCAGAAGCTGCTGAATCAGCGTTTCTTTCTTCGCTTCTGCTTCCTCGTCCACCTTGGCTATCAGCTCGTTTATCTGCCCCAGTGCGATCAACTCCGACAGTCTCTGCGGGTACTTCGACATCATGTAGTCCTTCCATCTTCTCCCGAACATCCCTGTCGGTCTTAAGTCGTACTCCTTGTTCACGGATATCTGAAGGTTCGGATACAGCATCCCGTCCTCCCCTTTCGTGTATTCCAGTTTCGCTAACGGTTCTCGGCTCATATCTCTGACTCCTTTCTTCCTTGATTTCCTCAATCTGTTTATGTATCTCTGACAATACCGATCTTGCTATGGCGCAGGTATAATACCCAAGTCCCATGAACAATTCCAGACTTCCAAAATGGCTGATATTCTCAAATGCCCCTGTCTCCTCAAAAATCTCTGCCTTGATTCCGCATTTCTTGAAAACAATATAAGCTGCACTGTCTGATACAAGTTTTGCAAACTCTGCCTGCACTGCCCCGGCAGGAAGTCCATGCAGTACACTGTTCTCATCCTTTACCTCTACACGGGAAAGATATTTTTCAAAAAACGCATCCGCCTGCATACCGACAAGCTGGCAGAGACAGTTTTCAATACTATTCTCGTCTGTCCCAAACTGTTTATGGAAACGGTCTAATATTTCCGGCTGATACTGCCTCTCCAAAGACCAGACCGCACTCATGGCTCTCCGAAAACCCTCATAGTCGCCACGGGTATCTGCAAGGTCAAAATAATAAGCAAGCGTGGCTTTCGGATTATTCATATCCACAACGCCGATGCCTTTGGAACCGGCTTTCAAATATCTTCCGGTCTGCTTCTCCCAACCCATCTTCGTTGCAAGAAGTCCCGCATCCGGTCTTTGCACATAAATCAGCACGTTCTTGTCAAAGGACATCTTGTAGTATTTTGACACACTGGACAAAAGCCCCATCCACTCTGTCCTGTTCTGTGTCAGTGCCTGTACTGACTGGCGGTACAGGTCTGCAAGATAGGTTTCTCTACCCAACCTTCTGCTCCGGATTTTCGCTGCTCTGAGCGAAATAAAACTCCAATGCCTTTACAATCGTATCCTCGATTTCCTTTCTGCTCTGCTCCCTGCCAAAAAATCTGTTGATGACTGTCTCCTTGATTTTGATGGGTTTCGGGCTGCCACTCCTTGCAGCCTTCGTTTTTTCTCCGGTAATGATCTGCCGTAACAGTTCCTCTGTCAATTTGCCTTTCTTAGCATAGTCATGTATCAGTATTGATTTTTTTGTATCTATGCGGCAGTTATCATTCACAATCAATTCCGCAATCACAGGCTGCATTTCTTCCTTCACGAATGAAATATCATAGGCTGCTTCAAAACCAAGTGTCTTTGCATCCAGACAGTCAAGCAGCGGTGTGATAAGTGTTGCTATCCTTAGATACCGTGCAATACGGTCTTTGCTTAATCCGTATTCTTCGCTGACGGCTGCTCCTGCATCTGACTTCTTTGGGTTTTCCAACGAAGTCCCGTTTTTCCCGGTTTCATGCGGGTTTACGAACTCTTCAATCTCTTTTATCAGGTCATTTCTCCTCCCCTGGCTTTTGATTGCATCATAGTGCTGTTTCAGACAGTATGCCTTTTCAGAGGGACTTAAATCATCAAAGGAACGCTGGCGCAGATTTGTCTCTGTCGCAATCAGAATGGCATCTTCATAGGTCAGATTTTCCCTGATAATGACCGGACCTTTGGTAAGTCCGGCGATGCTTCCTGCATTCTGTCTGTTATGTCCGCTTAAAATCGTGTTTTTTCCGTCATGTACCCACACGATAAGCGGTTCTAAGATACCAAACTCACGGATGCTGTCTACCATGTCCCAAAGCCGCTGTCCGGTATAAAGCTTGAACTTATGATTTGGAAGCGGCTCCATCACAGCAAAGTCCATTTCCGTGATTCCCGTTCCGCCGTTTTCCTGCTCCGGCTGGCTTAAGTCTTCCTTTGTCTTGAAATCAAAGAGGTCGTCCATACCGTCCAGAGAAGAATTAAGCAATGTGCTTCTTGCCGGTATTTTTGGTGTTTTGGTCGCCATTTTCCATCAACTCCTTTACAAATTTTTCATAGGCTTTCGCCGCCGGATTATCCGGTTCATACTCACAGATCGTCATACCATACTCTACAGCCTCTGGCACTTTGATAGACCGGGGAATACTGTTCGTAAAGATACGCACTTTTTCCCCAAGTGCCTGCTGTAACTGCGCTTTCACACGCTTTGATACCCTTGTCCGTTCATTATCCATGGTGATAAGGATTCCTTCGATTTCCAGTCTGGCATTTGCGTGGCTCTTGATTCTGTGGAAAGCCCTTAGAAACTCTGCCATTCCCTCTACTGCCAGCGTTTCCGACTGTACCGGAATAATCAGACTGTCACAGCATATCATCACATTTATCATGGCTGTCCCCATCTTAGGCATCCCGTCGATGAGGATGTAGTCATACTGCTCCTTAATGGTGTCCACAAACTCTTTCAGCTTGTATTCTGCAAAATCAGTATCACACATCAGCTTATCAAAGTTATCCAGCTTGTTATTCGCCGGAATTAAATCTACTCCTGTCTCTGTCCTTATCATGTAGGACCCTTTATCCGGCAGTTCTTCGTTCATCACGATACACTTCAAAATGTCATAAATTGTCACGGAAAGCTGCTCTGGTGCGGTCACTCCGCAAAGTTTTGTTGTGTGCCTCTGCCCGTCAAAGTCAATCAATGCGACCTTACAGCCCTCCTTAGACAGCAGATATGACAGGGTTGTGGCAGTCGTGGTCTTACCTACTCCGCCCTTTCTGTTTACAATTCCTAAAACCTTGCCCATACGTTTGCTTCCTTTCTCTTGTTGAATTTGTTATTTTGGTTACATTAGATTCTCATGCAGGCAGCGAGCCAAGGTCAGGCTTGCTGTACCTTGGCGGCCACCTATGGGTAACATATTTTATATGCACTTGGATAAAAATAGGGTTAAGCACTTGCCTCCTCCCGATAGAAATTAAAGCAGAGCTAAATCAAGTATCCCATTTTCATGGAATTTAGATTTAGCCCTGCTTTGGTCATAACGACATCAGCCAATATCCCTAATATTGACAGATCCCGGCTATTCACTATAAGATTTTAATATAACAGCGCTGCCCTATCTACTCTCCTTAGAATAGCGAAAATAGGACTAAATCATAGAAACCGCTTCTTTATAGCTAATCTCTTGACTTAGTCCTATTATAACGTCATCATCAAAGGTAAGGGCGATCTTTTTGGGCTCTACTGCATCGGATACGCCGCCAAAAGTCTGTATTGCTGCCTTTTCCTTCCCGTTTTTTTCCTCCCCTGTCAGCTGCCCTCCCGCAGCAGTTCCAAAAAGCAGCAATCCAACCAGAATAAGTCCCAGTTGAATTGCTGCCCTTTCATTTCGTTTCTCTTTTTTATGTTCCAGATGTTCCATGGAAAACCGCCTTTTCCGGTTCCTTCTTTTTAATCTATGCAGCAGAAGCCCTCTAGCATTCGGAAAGGACGGCGCAGCAACGCCAAAACCTTATCTGTCTGCAGAAGAACTACCGGATTTTGACGGTTCTCGTCCCCGAACTCAGCTCTGAAATTCCAGCTGCCGAAAGCTGTGCCTGAAATAGAGCACCTCCGCCACAGATGTAATCGCCCAGGAGAAAAAGTAGAGGGAGTACAGCGCCGGAATCGTATGAATCCATACAAAAATGGTATACACCCAGATCACCCGGAACACACAGGAGCCTAAAATAACGATGACCATCGGCACAATGCTCTTTCCGATTCCTCGGGAGGCTGCGATGCTGCAGTCCATAAACGCACTGATCATATAAGAAAATCCCATGATCTTCACACGCTGCATTCCGGCATCGATTACAGCAGGCTCCGTCGCAAACAGCGACAGAAACTGTCGCCCGAAAATCAGCAGGAGTCCGCCAAAGATCGCACCTGCCGCAAAGGAATAGGTCAGCCCGACGAGATAGCTCTTTTTCATCCGTTCCCGGTTGCCAGCGCCCCAGTTCTGTCCGATAAAGCTGGAACAGCCGGTATAAAACGCTGCCATAATATTAAAAATCAGCGTGTCCGCATTCGCTGCAGCTGCATTTCCGGACACCATCACCGCATCAAAGGAATTGACGCCGGACTGCACAAAAAGGTTTGCGATAGCAAAGATGGCATTCTGGATCCCGGTGGGTATGCCAAGCACCAGGATCGCTTTTCCGCAGGCTGGATCCAGTCTGAGCTTCGAAGGGTGCAGCCCACAGTCGTCCGTCCGTCGCAGCAGATGAATCACGATCAGAAGTGCAGATAAATACTGTCCGATCACACTGGCGATGGCCACGCCCTCTGCTGCCATATGGCACACGATAACAAAAAACAGATTTAAAATAACGTTTACAATTCCTGCAATGGACAGATATAGCAGCGGACGCTTCGTATCTCCGGTGGCGCTCAGTATACCGTTGCCGCAGTTATACAGTGCCATACCCGGCATGCCCAGTGCATAAATTTTCAGATACAAAACAGCACTGTCCATCAGCTCTTCTTTGGTATGCAGAATTCCAAGCAGTCCCTCTGCAAAGAAAAAACAGGCTGCACCCACAAGCAGACCGACGATCAGACAAATTACAAAGGCGGAATGCACGGTTTTGATCACGGATTCCCTGCGCCTTGCACCCAGCTCATGCGCCATCCGCACATTGACACCGCAGCCCATTCCGATCAGGAAGCCGGTAAACAGCGTGACCAGAAGCGTTGTCGAACCAACCGCCCCCAGCGCCCGGTAGTCCGAAAAGCGCCCTACCACCGCTACGTCACTCATATTAAACAGCACTTCCAGCACCTGGGAAAATACCAGCGGGCAGCTCAGGAAAAACAGGTTCTTCCAGATCGAACCTGTTGTCATTTCTATTGCTTTTGTTTTCTTTTTTCTCTCCATTCCCCTGCAAAAGCCTTTCTACTCACAGAATCTGCATTCCTATGCGCTTTTCAGGCCGTTTTTCGACCCGTATCTATCACAATACTCGCAGGAGTTGATTTTGTAAAGAGAAAAAGCACCCGGCAGGAGAAACCTCCTCCTGCCGAGTGCTTCTACAGTCTGCAGCTTTAAACGCAACGCTGCTTTCTTTCGGGCAGTCATCTGACTGTCCTTTCCTTTTATTCATGACAATAGAATACTCGCAGAGCGTGCATTCTATTGTTGCTTTTTCTTTGCGACCAGCTCGCCGTTTTCCACTGCGATCAGGATCGTGTCACCCATCTGTACCTGATCTGCCAGGATCAGCTTTGCAGACAGCGTTTCCACATATTTCTGGATATAACGCTTCAACGGACGCGCGCCATAAATCGGATCATATGCGTTGTCTACAATGAACTGCTCCGCATCCGGGCTGAGTTCGATCGAAAGCTGCTTATCTTCCAGACGATGATTCAAGTCTGCGACAATCAGATTGATAATACCGCTGATGTTATCCTTCGTCAGAGGCTTGAACAGGATGATCTCATCCAGACGGTTCAGAAACTCCGGACGGAAGTGACCGCGCAGATCCTTCGTTACCAGCTCTTCTGCTTCCGGCTTAATCGTGCCGTCCGCATCGATGCCCTCCAGCAGATAGTTTGCGCCGATATTCGAGGTCATGATCAGAATCGTGTTCTTAAAGTCCACGGTCCTGCCCTGGGAATCCGTAATCCGGCCGTCATCCAGCACCTGCAGCAAAACATTGAAGACATCCGGATGTGCCTTTTCAATTTCATCGAACAGGACAACTGAGTAGGGCTTTCTGCGGACTGCTTCTGTCAGCTGACCGCCTTCTTCATAGCCAACGTATCCGGGAGGCGCTCCGATCAGACGGGACACAGAGTATTTCTCCATGTACTCACTCATATCGATCCGTACCATGTTGTTCTCGTCATCAAACAGGGACGCCGCAAGCGCTTTTGCAAGCTCCGTCTTACCGACACCGGTAGGTCCGAGGAACAGGAACGAACCGATGGGCTTGGTGGGATCCTTGATACCCGCTTTGGAACGGATAATGGCATCCGTCACCTTCGTTACCGCTTCATCCTGACCGATAACTCTCTTATGCAATTCGTCATCCAGATGCAGCGTCTTATTCCGCTCACTTTCTGTCAGCTTTGCAACCGGAATACCTGTCCACCGGGAAATAATCCGGGCGATTTCTTCATCGGTTACCGCTTCGTGAACCAGGGAAAGGTCTTCCTTCTTTACTTTTTCTTCTTCCTGCTCCAGCTGTTTTTTCAACTCCGGCAGTTTGCCATAGGAAAGCTCTGCAGCTTTCTCCAGGTCGCCTTCGCGCTGTGCAATCTGAATTTCATTGTTGACCGCTTCGATCTCTTCTCTTAACTTGGAAAGGTTCTCTACGCTCTTCTTCTCGTTATCCCACTGCGCTTTGCGGTTGTTATACTCGGACTTTAACTCCGCAAGCTCCTTCTGAAGTGCTTCCAGACGCTCCTTGCTCAGGGTGTCATCTTCTTTTTTCAGCGCAGCCTCCTCAATTTCCATCTGCATGACCTTACGGCGCAGCTCGTCCAGCTCCGCAGGCATGGAGTCCATCTCGGTCTTGATCAGTGCGCAGGCTTCATCCACCAGGTCGATGGCTTTATCCGGTAAAAACCGGTCAGAAATATAACGGTTGGACAAAACGGCGGCACTTACCAATGCATTATCCAGAATCTTTACGCCGTGATACACCTCATAACGATCCTTTAAGCCACGCAGAATGGAAATGGTATCCTCAACGGTAGGCTCATCCACCTGCACCGGCTGGAAACGACGTTCCAGAGCGGCATCCTTTTCAATATATTTGCGGTATTCATCCAGTGTCGTTGCACCGATACAATGCAGCTCGCCTCTCGCCAACATAGGCTTCAACATGTTGCCGGCATCCAGTGCACCGTCTGTTTTGCCCGCACCGACGATGGTATGCAACTCATCAATAAACAGAATGATCTGCCCTTCGCTCTTCTTCACATCCTCCAGCACTGCCTTCAAACGCTCTTCAAATTCGCCCCGATACTTGGCACCTGCTACCAGTGCACCCATATCCAGTGCGAAGATCTTTTTATCCTTCAGCCCCTGGGGTACGTCGCCCCGCACGATTCTCTGTGCCAGTCCTTCGACAACGGCGGTCTTGCCGACGCCGGGTTCACCGATCAAAACCGGGTTGTTCTTCGTTTTTCTGGAAAGAATCCGAACCACGTTACGGATTTCATTATCCCTGCCGATGACCGGATCGAGCTTCTGGGCTCTCGCCTTTTCTACCAGATCCTGTCCGTACTTCTCCAATGTATCATAAGTAGCCTCCGGATTGTCCGAAACGACTCTCTGATTGCCGCGCACCGTGGACAATGCCTGTAAAAAACGTTCCCGCGTGATGCCATACTCGGTAAAGATCTGCTTGATCTCCTTATTCGGATACTGTAGCATGGACAAAAACAGATGCTCTACAGAAACATATTCATCTCCCATCTGTTTTGCTTCATCCTCGGCATGGATCAGCACCTGATTTAAGTCCTTGCCGATATAAACCTGACCGCCCTGCACCTTTACACGCTTTGCCAGCGCCTGTTTGCTGCGATCCACAAAATGCTCCTTCTGGATTTCCATCTTCTCGATCAGCTTTAAGATCAGGCTGTCTTCGATGGTCAGAAGGCTGTATAAAAGATGTTCTTCTTCGATCTCCTGATTGCCGTATTCATAGGCAAGCTTTTCACAGTTCTGCACTGCTTCTACGGATTTCTGGGTAAATTTGGAAATGTTCATACACAGCTCCCTCCTTACTCAATCTATCATGGTTTCGCCATTCGGCTCCTCTATTGGAACCTTCCGGCCGCTGTTGCTTGTTCTAGTGAAGCTATAACACTTCATCTGAATCCTACTATAACACCAGCTATTAGCCACGTCAACACTTGAGTGCTAATTTTTTATGAAAAATTTGTGAAACCTTGATTTTATAGTCTTCACAGGGATTTTTCACTTGCTTTCGCACTCGATTTTCTTGGTTTGACCACATTTTTACGACAAATTCTTGGAAAAATATAATCGTCTGATTTTCTTACCACATTTTACGACAACAACTTATGATTTATACCATAGCAGGTACGGTTTCTGGCAGGTTCATTTTAGACATCTCATTTTCCACGTGAGACTTCTCTGCAATATGATTGTAGACATTCATTGTAATCTGTGCATCTGAATGGCCCATCACATACTGCATAACTTTGGGATTGACATTGTTCTCACCCAGTCTGGTACATCCCGTATGACGAAGGGTATGCGATGAAATAGGCGGCATCAGCTCCGGCTCTCGCTTCTCTTCTTCTGCCAATTTGCTTTCTTTCTTATTATAAGCATTAACAATATTTTTCAGAAAGCTGTTCACTCCCGCCGGCATGACCGGACGTCCATGCTTTGTATTGAAGATGAATCCACTACGTCCACCGATCTCCACATTACTCTTTAAACCAAGCATCAGGTTCAGCTCTCTCTGTTTACGGAACGCATTCCTTTCTTGTTTATATTCATCACTTCCTTTCAGAGCAAAGAAAAAGACGTGGGCCACATTTCTATGACTCACGCCTTACTTTGCATTTATTCATTTTTAATATTGTTCCAAAAATTCTTTCATTGTGAGAATCTCTGGTGTTTCGACATCCAACACCAAAAAGTCTTTATCCCCAGTCAGAAATACATCTATGCCTTCCATAATTGCTGTTGCAAGTATTGGGGAATCTTTTACATCCCTCATTTCCGGGAACTCGTTCAAATCCAGCTCCTTTGGGGTATAGACCAGTTCAAATGGTAATTCCATGAAAAAACGGTCAAGGAATTTTCTTTTTGCCGGAAATTTACGTTCCGTTACAAGCCGTAGTTCTTCGATCACATAATCACAGACTACTATCTGATGGCTTTCTGTTAATCTTCTTGCCAGTTCTCTGGTCTGTGCAGAAGGAAAGAATATCATGGAAATAAAGATGTTGGTATCCAGCATTATCCGCAAATCAACGCCCCCTTACTTCCTTCCGGATTTCTTTCATATACTCCTGCATATCTTCTTCTGTTTCAAATCCTGCCTTCTGTGCTTCGCCAGCGAATGCATCCTCTGCACGTTTAAATGCAAGCATTGCAGAGTTTTCAAAATAAAATCTTCCATTTTCTTCAAGAATGACAATTTTATCGCCAGTTCTCAATTTTAACTTGTTTCTTACAGATACCGGAATCGTAATCTGCCCTTTACTGGAAATTTTTGCTACTTCCATAATCATCATCCTTTCATTGATTGCTTTGTTTTCTTTACTTTCTTTACATTTTTATTATACGCAATCAACAAAAAAATATCAATCCGATTTTAAACATAAATCAATTCTTTCAGAAAAATTTCTTCCCGTTCTCTGGCAGCCTTGTCCACTTCCAGCAGATGCTCACCAATCGTATCCTGCAAAAACATCACCTGATACGTTGAGTTTCGATGGTTCTTCAGATAATCTCTGCGAAGAAAACCATACTTGCCAAGCTGTTCCATCTGCTCACCGGATTTATAGGTGAGATTCGGGATCAGATATCCATTTACATTTGTATACGTTATAACAGTGGACATTCGCAATCCGCTTCGCTACTTGCTCATGAACGCAGTCACTTCGTAGCCTGCGTTCATATTATTAGCACTCTCCATTTCTTATCATTTTTTGACCACAAATTTACGACATTTACGACAAATCTGACACTGCTTTACAATACCAGACAAAATGGTGAAAAAAACGCCCTGTAAGTTCACCGCGTTGTCCGGCTTTTCCTGCCGCCGGGCAGTTTTTGTTCACGCAATCGAAAACTTCCCCTTAAGCAGCACATTCGCTGCGTTATCTCCCACCATCACGGTAAAATCGCCCGGCTCCACATGCCACTCATATTTCATGTTCAGCGTCCGAAGCTGTCTCGTTCCCAGCTTTACTGATACCCTGTAGCTTTCTCCGGGCTGCAGCGCAACCTTCTGAAAGCCTGCCAGTTCTTTCCTCGGTTTTACCACGCTGGCATACTCATCCCGCAGATAGACCTGCGCCGTTTCCTCCCCAAAGGTGTCTCCTATATTTGTCACCGTAAAAGAAACCGTCGCCTCAGCGCCCACTTCCACGTCGGACGCGCGTAGATCTTTTGCATCGATTTCCAGATCACTGTAGGAAAAGCTGGTGTAGGTCAGCCCGTAGCCGAACGGATAAAGAGGATTCCAGTCCGTTTCCACATACCTTCTGCCGCCGCCCGGCATGCGGTTGTAGTTGCACGGCACCTGTCCCACGGACTTCGGGAAGGACATGGGAAGCCTGCCGGAAGGCGCAGTCTTTCCAAAGAGCACCTCAGCGACCGCCCTGCCGCCCTTTTCTCCCGGATACCAGCATTCCAGGATCGCGGGCACATGCTCCTGCTCCCACGTCAGAGAAAGTGGTCTGCCATTCTGCAGCACCAGCACGATCGGAGTCTGGGTTTTTGCCAGCTCTTTTAAGAAATCCAGCTGTCTGCCCGGAAGCTGCAAATCCGCCCGGTCCAGATTTTCTCCGCAGGTTTCAACGCTGTCGCCAAGACAGACGACAGCAACATCCGCACATTTCACTGCCTCCACCGCCTGCGCAAAGCTTTCCCTGCCTCTGTTGTAACCGAATACCACCCGCACGCCTCTGGCGTCATTGCAAAATTCCAAACGGATATCATATTCTCTGCCGATCTCAAAGGTGAAATCCACAAGCTGCCCGCTGTCTTTTCCCTGTCCCCAGCCGTCGATCACAAGCTCTCCGTCCACATAGAGGCGCATGCTATCCTGGCTGGATAGTCCGATGCATCCGCAAAAGCTCTCCGGCGCTTTTAACTTTCCGGTCCACACCGCGCTGAAACGGCTCGCGTCCAGATCCGGATGAGGCTTGGCATAAATCCAGTTAAACTGGATCACCTGATCCAGCCGGGTCGCCACCAGTTCCCCTTCTATGTTCCAACCGTTGTAATAACGTCCTGTCAGTCCTGTCTTTCCGTCCTCGCTGACAAACCAACCCGGATGGAACGGAATGAGCCTTTCTCCCAGATAACTGCAGCCCTTTTCATAGATGACTTCCGTTTCCTCTGGCACAAGCTCCCTGATCCCATCCAGCACTGTCACCATGTGAGATGGTTCAAAATTGGTACAGTAGTCGCCGAGCGCGGGTTCCGCAGCGCCGGGACCCACCACCGCAATCTTTTTGAGATTTTTTGAAAGCGGCAGCATATCTCTGTCATTTTTTAAAAGACAGATGGATTTTCTGGCGATTTCCAGAGCGGTTTTTTGATGCTCTTCGCAGTCAGCCGTTTTTTCATACAGACTCTCGTCCACATAGGGATATTCAAATAGTCCCAGCGCAAATTTCAGCTTCAGCACGCGTCCACACGCCTGATCCAATACTGCTTCTGACATTTTTCCGGTTTCGATCAGACTCTTGATCCCGTTCTCCCATTCCTCATGGGTAAAATCATAAAGCTGCAGATCAACGCCCGCCTCAAGCCCCTGCCGGATCGCCTCCTGCGGGCTTGGCGCAGTATAATGATCATTGTACAGCCTGGAAACGGCGGTCAGATCCGTGCGGACAAATCCCGGCATCCGGTATTGTCCCCGCAGCACATCCGTCAGAAGCTCCCTGTCAGATGCCACCGGCTGTCCGTCAATGGAATTGTAGGAGCACATCGCATTCCATGCACCGCCGTTTACAAAGGCTTCCTCGAACACGGGTAGACAGTATGCAAACACTTCATGCCGTCCGAATGCTGTCGGCGCGCAATTTAGTCCTGCAACGGGCGTGCCGTACCCCACATAGTGCTTCGGCTCCGCCGCCACGCTGTCCGGTCTGCTGATATCCCCTTTCTGCATTCCCTTCACGATCTCGCGTGCAAATTCGCTACACAGGTAGGTGTCCTCGCCAAAGGATTCCTCAACCCTCCCGTATCTGGGATCTCTGGTCAGATCCATGACCGGGCTAAAGGTTTCATGGACACCGTAAGCCCTCGCCTCTGCCGCGATGCAATGCCCCATGCGCTTGCCCAGCTCAGGCTCAAAGGTGCCCGCCAGCGAAATTTGCTGTGGAAAACAGGTCGCCTTTTCCTCATAAAATCCGTGCAGCGCCTCTTCGCTGAACAAAAAAGGAATGCCCAGTCTCGTTTCCTCCACTGCATAGCGCTGCAGCGCATTCGCGATCTTCGGCGTGCAACCACGCAGTTGAACGCTTCCCACGCTCATGCTGCCCATGGACTGCTTCATAGCGTCCCATTCTATCTCTTCTACGCGTCCTTCCGGCGTTTTTTTTGTGAAATCAAACGTGAAATACTGATCTGTCTGCTTGATCTTTTCCAGCAAAGTCATTCTGGAAAGCAGATCTTTTACCCGCTCTTCAATCGGAAGTCCTGCATCCCGATACCTTTCCATGTTGTGTCACTCCTCCTTGTCATGTCCTTTTTTGCAGAAGGGAATAGCGCCTTGGGACTGCCGGAGCGTTTTCCTTCCTCCGCCGAGATCCTCTCATCGGCGAAATTCTTCTTCCTGTGACCTAAGTGTAGCACCGCACCGCCCTCACAGGAATATGATTTTTTGTTTTAAATATATAATTTTCGCGCATTTGTTTTTCTTCACTTTCCTGCCTTACGTGCCATCCTCCAGAGCACGGTTGCAAGCCCGACCGCCATCGGCACATAAAACGATGCCGCCCGGCTGACGATCATCGACACAGGTAACGTCCCTCCGATGAAAATCTGTGCAAACGTGCTCCGGTACACGAGCTCCGTAATTCCCTGCGCGCCGGGCACCGGAAGCATGTCCACTGCCAGCGTCACCGCCGCCTGTAAAAAGACGACGCTCCACAAATTTGTCCCGAAAAGACCCATTCCGCAGTACACCAGCCAGGTAATCACAAATGCGCTGCTTCTCTGCACAAAGGTCAGTAAAAATGCTGCCGCAAGCCGCCCAGGATGCTCTTTTAAAAATAGGACTGCCCGATGATATTCCTGCACGAAGCACCGCACCTTTTCCTGTCTGTCTGCGCTTTCTGAAGCTTTCCACAAATGCAGTTTTACGAACAATCGGTCAAAAATATTTGCCCCTGCGATTATCCATTGCGGCAGGACAATCATTCCAGTCACGACGAGCGTGATCGCCAGATTCAAAAACAGCCCCAGAAGATACAGACCGAAATATCCGCCAAGATATTGCCGCAGCATTTTCCCCTGAAAAATCAGCAGAAATGTGCCGATACAGACTAACACCAGCTTATAGCACACCGCTGTGACCATCAGCACGACCGTACTGCTGCTGACGCTGTTTCCATCCCTCTTCATTTCATAGAGCTGCATCGGCTGTCCGCCGGTCGCGGACGGTGTGATTCCGGAATAAAAAAATCCGAGAAACGAATAGCTGATACATGTCAGGAGCCCGCTTTTTCCGCCTGCTGCCCCAAGCAGAATCCTTATGATCGTCCCTTCCATACAGATAAAAAAAAGGCCGAGTGCCACCGCCCCGGCCAGACTCATTCCCCGCATGCTCTTTACCGCTGCCCAGATCTCCTGCGGCTTCTGCCCGCTAAAGCAAAACCGCAGCGTGAGCACCATCACCGCCAAAAACAGCAGTGTCTCCCAAACATATTTTTTTCGTCCGCCTGCAGGCGTATCCTTTTTTCGAACCTTCATATTCCTCTCCATTCTACAGGCATGCAGCGCCTAAAAACATGTGTGCGCCATGGCTACGCTGCTGCACATACAGCACGAACATTCCTCAATTCATCGCCCAACGTGCCCGCCAGTCACGACCCGTGCCAGTAGATTCCGATGTCGCTGCAGTTCCTACTACGCAGCCCGCCTCCGAAGCTACGACCGCTGTGCCGCCCTCCACCAGCTCTGCCAGTGTCCCCTCGAATACAAGCGTTCCGGCACAGCTGTCTTTTCCCAACTGTTCATACACATCCCGTGGCGTGACAAGCGGAAACGGCTTTTGCCATTCCTGCAGGCCGACCTTCTGGGTTACACGCGCCAGCCACGACGAACAGGTGTCGTGATTTTTCTGGTCAAAGGCGATTCCAGCTAACAAAAACACAAGTCCGATCACCATATAATGATGGGTAAAGCGTCGTTCCCATTCCGTCTTTGTCTCCTGCTGCAGCGCTTCCCTCTGCACATTCGTACATGCCACGCGGCAGATCTGATAGCGCGCAGTCGGATATTTTTTCAATATTTTTTCCCGGTTTTCCCGTTCAAAGCCTGCAAACAGCGGAATCGCCGGATTGCGTCTGCCGATGCTGTAGGCTTCTTTCAACTCCGGATCGAAGCCCAGCACGACATGCACATAATTCTGCCCGATCACTCGGCGGATGATCGAAGCAAACAGACCAGGCGTGTCTACAAAGCCAACGTAGATTGCGGACTGCGCCGCGGCATTATCCTGCTTTTTCCTATTCTTCATCGCCGCACCCTCACTGAAACTGCCAGATCCGGCGCGCCATGCGGTATCCTCCGATCACCACCGCCGCCCCAGGCGCACCTGGCAGACAGGTCAGACCGCTGATGCTGCCAAGCCGCAGCCTTCGATAGAGCTTCGGATTCTCTTTTTTTAGTGACTGCCAGAGCTTTTTTCTGCGCTGCCGCCCTTCTTTTCCGAGCATCAGCAGATGGACCGTGGAAATCGCCATCATAATCGAGCTGTTGCGGTAGAGATAGCGGCGCAGCTTCGGTTCAGTGTTCTGCACCGCGTCCGACCCGACGAACCGGTTGCCGAGCTGCGTCACGAGAATCTGCTGATCGATGCGCGACACGAGCACTTTTTCGTTGACCGACTGATCCTCGCGCCCCAAATAATAATGGTACAAATCCTCATTCAGATAATAAATCCGCTGCACGAACGGAAGCGGACAGTTTGCAAACAAGTTGTCCACATAAAACGTATGCTCCGGAAGCTTTAACCCACAGTCATACAGCACTCCCGTCCGAAAAATCAGCGCATGCATGACAAGATACTGTTCCGGCGAAAAACAGCCGATTTCGTCCCACCTGCAGATTTTTTGCTCGGGAAAAAGATTTCCGTAGCGGACTGCTTTCGTTTTTCCCTCTTCCAGATGATCGTATACATAGTTGCAGACAACCAGGTCGGGGCGTTTTTCCTCCTTTGTCCGGCACCAGAAACGCAGAACGCTCATCAGCTTATGAAATGCAGCCTCGTCCAGCCAATCGTCCGAATCCACAACCTTGAAATAAATTCCGTTTGCGAGCATCAGCCCTGCGTTGACACCGGAACCGTGCCCGCCGTTTTTCTTGTGCACAACCCGAACCACATCCGGGTATGCACGCGCATACTGATCTGCAAGCTGTCCGGTTCTATCCGTCGACCCATCATCCACCAGAATGATTTCCAGCCCGTCGCGCTCTTTTAAAAGGGATTCCACACACCGTTCCAGATAGCTTTCCGAATTATAGCAGGGCACTGTCACCGTCAGGCACTTTCCTTCCTTTTCTCTATCGATATCCATAAAAAAACCTCCGCAGTCGTTTGTTTCATTTGCCCTTATCATAAAGACAAATTCCAAACAGCCGCAGAGGCTTTTCCGAAATTTTTTCTAAACAAAAGCTTATTTTTCTGAAGGAATTTCTTAATCCTCCGTAAGAATTAACCCGCCATATGGAAGAGATCGATCAAAAACAGCCAACTCAAGCCGTAGTAAGACACCACTGCAACAAGGTCGTTGATGGTCGTAATCAAAGGACCGGAAGCAACTGCCGGATCCACCTTGATCTTTTTGAAAAGCAGCGGAATACACGTACCAACCGCACTGGAGATCAGCATTGCCAAAAGCAGGGCGACACCGATGCACGCGGATACCGCATAGGAAAAGGCAAGGGTCTTTCCTTTGATTGCAAAAATATAGAGTCCGATCAGTACAAAGGACATCAGTCCCAACAAACCACCGTTGCATAAACCTATCTTCATTTCCTTAAAGACAAGCTCTGCCTTCTGCTTGCCTGTCAGGGATTCGTCCATCAATACCCGGATTGTCACAGCCAGGGACTGTGTGCCGACGTTACCTGCCATGTCCAGAATCAGGGACTGGAAGCACATGATGATCGGCAGCTGCGTCACAACGGTCTCGAACACGCCTACAACCGACGAAACAACCATGCCGAGCGCAAGCAGGATCAACAGCCACGGCATTCTCTTTTTCATGCTTTCCTTTAACGGCTCCTTGAGATCCTCTTCTGCCGTCAAACCAGCCAGCTTTGCGTAATCCTCGCCCATTTCGTCATCCACCAGCTCGATGATGCTGCTGGATGTAATGACGCCCAACAGGCGGTTATCATTATCCAGGACAGGAACCGAATCCTCAGAATAATCCTTCAGGCGTTCGATACACTCGTCGATCTCCTCCTCCGCATATACATACGGATAAGAGGTTACAACCAGCTCCTCAAGCGGATGATCCTGCCTTGCTATAATCAGGTCTTTTAAGTCGATGGCACCGTAAAATTTCTGCTGGCTGCTTACGACAAAAATTGTAGAAATATTATCGTTTTTGGCTGCCTGACGGATCAGGCTGCTCATTGCTTCCTTCACGGTAACATTTTTCTGGATGATAATACAGTTCGTAGTCATCCTGCTGCCGATCTCATCCTCATCGAAGGATGCGATCACTTCGATATCGTGGCGGACATCGTCATCCAGCAGATCGATCAACAGACGTTTTTTGCCTTTATCGAGCATACGCAGCACTTCTGCCAGCGAGTCTGTCTCCATTCCGGAAAGGATCGCCGCAGCTTTACGCGGTTCCATTTCTTTTAAGTACTCTGCTGCTTCATCTGCTTCCGTATACTCTAAAATATCCGAAAGCATATCCTTATCCAGGATCCGGTACAGCTTGCAGCGTTCCTGTACCGTCAGCTTTTTGAGAACTTCCGCAAGGTCATTGGCATGGTAATCCTCCAGCCGGCTGCTCATCACCGCCGGGGAGGTATTGCTCCGGATAATGTCAATGATCTCTTGAGTATAGTCCTTTGTCTCCATCTCTCCCGTCTCCTTTCTTCTCCAAACTTGCACACAGAGACACCATCTTCTGCATAAATCACGCAACAAAAAGAAGCCCCTTTGCGTTGATCCACGCCTGCGGCATCTTCTGCAACCTGCTTTTCACCTGACTTGTCGTGCTATTGGGATTCCATAGGACAGGAACAATAGAAACTCTATCGCCATGAAGAAGAAAGAACTGAACAGAAAAAAGGCTCAGAACGAAACGGATCTGCTGCGTCTCTGTGCTTTTTCTGCTTCCCATCCTATGCAGCGACTTCGCCCGTGAGCATCGCAGCTATCCATTTCATTCACCTGCCTTTGTCTTTGAATTTCGAAACACTATGATGTCGGGGGCAAAAGCCCCCGACCTTGATGCCTGCGGATTGTTCCGTGCTGCGCACTCCCACAATCCTGCCCGATAGTCGCATATCGTGGGATTATTATCCCACTTTTATGCTCCTATCGGGGCGGGTCACAAGGTCTTTCACCCACCTATGAGCAAGCTCATGTGTGCTTAGACCTTTTGACCCTGGCATCATACTATAAATTATTATAAACATCAAATTTTGAAAAAGCAATGGCATTTTGCCACTTTTATTCCTGACAATAGAATACCCGCAGAGCGTGCATTCTATTGTTGCATCCCTTTTTCAGGCCTCTGTCACCTCATAGTCCATGCACACGCGGCATTTCACGTTCGGGCGCACCTTTCCGTCCGCAACCGCCACATGGGCCGGATGTACAGAATAGCCTTTCAGGGAAGCTGCATCTGCAAAGCAGGAATCCAGCATCAGATCCGCATTGGAGGAAGGAAGCCCTTCTGTATGTACCTGAATGAAAAGCAGACCGGGGATCTGCCCTGCAAGCCCTTCCAGACCAGCTTTAATGCCCGCCTTGATTTCCGTTTTTTCTTCTTCTGTAAAAGAATCCTTTAACTGCCATAAAATCACATGCTTTACCATTTTCTTATCCTCCTGCTTTCTATTGAAGGCGTTTTCCTGTTTCTTAGGCTTTCTTTCCTTTTTCTTTTGCAAACTGCATACCAAGCACCAGCGCCAGTCCGATGATGCCGGCAATCCAATGAAAGCTGGAGAAAGCCAGCGGAGCCTGCGCTTCTTCCAGCGTTGTCGGTCCCATCACGATCGCATAGAAGGAGCCCACCATCATGCCGACGATGCAGTACAGCGTCTGGGGGCGGAAGCGCTCCAGGCAAACCTTGATAATCTTTACAACACTACATGCGCCTGCTACGATACCAAGTCCAAAGAAGATCAGGTTCGGTACATAGGAAAGCTGCAGCCCCAGCACTGCGCGGATCGCAGAAATCACCGGAATGTATACACCGAAGATCAAAAGCAGGGTGGAACCGGAAATACCGGGTAAAAACATCGCAGAAATCGCAATCATTCCGATAAAGAACAGTTTAATCGCATTTCCGAGCTGGAAGTGGCTCAGATCCATCGAAGAGGTTCCGGCTCTGCCGTTTAACCAGGTGATCCCGGCCACCAACACAATACCTAGGATCAGGAATAAAATGCCCTTGCCAAACTGCTTGAAGCCATCCCTTTCTTCCCGGATGATCAGCGGAATCGCGCCCGCAATAAATCCGATAAACAGAGAGCTTACCACATAAATATGACTTTCGAACAGCGCTGACAGGATGACAACCGCCAGCCCCATGCCGATGATCCATCCGATACCCAGCTTGATCAGATAAGCGATTGCTTTTTTCTTATCTTCCATCTTGCCAAAGGCAAGGTCATGGACCGAACCGATAAACTGATCATAAAACCCCATAATAAAGGCCACCGTACCGCCGGATACACCGGGAACGCTGTCCGCCAGCGCCATACAAAAGCCTCCAATTGCTTCTTTAATCATGAATATCCTCCTAAAATTTTCGTTTTTCCAATTACATCTTTCCCAGAATACCTTAACTACTGGCTCCTGTCAACCGCTGGCAGCTCTGCGCAGATATTCTTTACGCAATCTTTACGCAGCTTCCCAAAGCACAGTAAAAATACTGTATCATCAGCATACAGGAACGGACTGCAGCTTGCTGCGTCACTGTTTTCTAGGGAAACAGCTTTTTCATCAGCTCTGTCTGGGATGCCGTTGCATTTTTCTGAAAAATATCGATCCGGTGGATTTCTGTACTGCGGTCAGAAAAGGCAGGGAACAAAAAGCCCCACTCCGGTTCACCAGGCTCGTATTCGCCCTCCAGCGGACTGATCGTGCACACTAAAAAATCGTACACCTCTTCAGACTCCCACAGACTTTCCTTGTCGGACGCTTTGAGCGGGACGTCATAGGTTCCATGAAACAAAAAGACCGCGTAATCTTTTCCAACGCTCTGATAATGCTCACCGACCAGTTCATAAAACGTTTCGTTCAGGGCGTCATTTTTGAGCCTCGCCTCCCGCATCGCCATCAACAGCTGCCACAGGCTTCCGGGCCTTTCCTGTGTCGGTGAAAATTCGTATTCTTTTAGCTGTTCATTTGTCTTCGAAAAAGGAACCGCCTTTGCAAGCGCGAGGTTCTTCGCCTTTTCTTCCCCGGAAAGCTTCAGAAAATGTATGTTAAAGCTTCCGTCCAGAAAGCCGTCCTCATCCATATATCCGCCCGCGATCCGATCCATGCAGGTGCGGCTCGGTGTCATCCGTCTGGTCAGTTCCAGCATATCTTCCCTGTTGATCATTCAAAGTTCCCCATTCCTCAAAAAATTTCCGGTTGCTTCCAAAGTCTGTTTTGCCCGGCAATCCGTTCACCCGCGCCATTCGCAGCTTCTTTTGCACATGAAGCGGCGCTCTCTTCCTGTAAAAAGCCACGAGTGTACTTGTAACCCATAGTGTACCAGAATCTCTTTTTTCTGACAACTTTTCTTGCTTTTTAAATGGGCTTATTATATGATGAAACTATCTTGATACAGGTCTGTTTTCCTGTACTGACACGGATTTTATTGAACGGAGGCTTCCTTATGAAAATGCACAAACATTTCGGGCTTGTTTTAACAGCCTGTCTGGTTCTGTCCCTGCTCTTTACACCGGCTTTTCTGCTTCCTGCGCAGGCAGCTAATACGGTTACCGTACAGGGCAAGGTCATGTCCGGCACCACCGGCAGCCTTTTGCTGCTGGATACCCCTCAGGGCAAAATGGAGATTAAGATCGATAATGCCACTGACACCACTGCCGGTAAAATCCTGCTGCCCGATCAGGCAATTTCCGTCACCGTTACCGGCGGCAGCGACGGCTATCTGCATGCAACTAAAATTTCCACCGGCAATCAGATCGGCAATGTCATTGTAGATACCAACAACACAGTTGACGTCACCGGAACCCTCAACCAAAATACAAAGGACAACGATCTGCATCTGGATACTCCTCAGGGTGAGATGATCATCCGGCTGGATCCTTCTACCGAGATGGGCAGCTGTGCCTTCCTTGTTTTAAACGGCAAATACCGCATTACCTGCGGACGCGGCTCTGACGCATATCTCCACGCTGTAAAAATTGCGGACGCTTCTTCTGCAGCCAATACCTCTGCATCTGTAAACGGCGATAACTCTGCTTATCCGTTCATAAACGGCACGGTAGATTCCAAAACGACCAACAACCTGCTCTATCTCTCCACCACCGGAGGCACGATGCAGTTTGTAATCGACAACAATGCAAACACCTTAAAGGGTCTGATGATGACAAGCGGACGTTCCCTGACCGTTTATTATTACCACGGCAATGATGGCTATCTACACGCCGTTACCACAGTCGGCGCAAGAAGCAGCTCCTCGGCTTCTGTCAATACCGCTTCCACGCTGACCGCCACCGGCACTGTAAACGGGAACTCAACCGAGAATATGCTTTTCCTCGATACACCTCAGGGACAGATGGAAATCAAGCTCGATTCCGTCAACGCAATCAACGGCTGCAGGGTTCTGGTCACCAACCAGCGCATTTCCGTTACCTGTGCGTCTGGCTCCGACGCCTATCTGCACGCGGTTACGATCACTGCAAAATAAAAAAGAATGTGCCTCGGCACATTCTCGCGCCGAGGCGCGGTTGCCTCGGCAACCATCTACCCCTGCGCCGAGTGCGCATCCTCGCGGAGCGTTATTATTTCATAGGACGCATTTTCCTATGAAATAATAGCATGCGCGCTTCTCGAAACATCCTAAGGAGGTTTTTCATGGACATAGAATTTTACAACAAACTGAATCAGGCTCTACATGGAGATGCGGGAAAAATTGACCGAGTTATGCGTTTCCGCTATCTCAACGAGTTCGTCAAACCCGGACAGATCCTGTTTGCAGGCTCCAGCCTGATGGAACAGTTTCCCATCCAGGAATTTGTCGCGGATTTCGACCTTCCGCTGACCATCTATAACCGCGGTGTCGGCGGCTTCACCACATCGGAAATGCTCGCCTGCATGCAGGACTGCGTTTATGCGCTCCGTCCCGCCTACATTTTTATCAACATCGGAACCAACGACTTAAACGATCCCGCCTGCACGCCAGACGTTCTGCACAACCGCTACCGCACCATTCTTTCCGGCATCCGCGAACATCTTCCACAGGCAAAGCTGTTTCTGCTCGCCTATTATCCGGTCAATCCGGACGTCGCCGACGCAGGCATGAAAGAAGTGTTAAAAGTCCGCAGCAATGACTGTATCTGCCGTGCCAACGAGATGGTAAAAGAGCTCGCCGCCGAGGTTGGTGCAGCCTACATAGACGCCAACGATGACATCAAGGATGAAAAGGGACAGTTAAAAGCGGAATATACCGTAGAGGGGATGCACATGTACGCAAACGGCTACAAAGCGGTGCTCGATCGGCTGCTTCCGCACCTTTTAATGTTAAAGTAATAAAAATACACTTTAGAATGGAGCCTTCAACCAATGTACACAAATACGACACAATATTTACGTGCTCTCGCCTCAGATCTTGTCCATGGCTGCCGCCGCACAGCTGCAGACGGCACTGTGATTTATACCCCGGACGGCACAGCCAGCTATGACGGACTGTGGCTCCGCGATTTTTCCTATATGGTGGAATACGCAGGTTTCGCCATTCCGGATCAGGATATTGTAAACTGCATCCGCTATGCGGTCCGTCACCGCCGTGCCGACGGATGGATGCCAGACCGGGTGACGACAGACGGTCTGGCTGTTTACGCCGCCGGAATCGCTGCAGCTCCCGTCGGAGAAGCGAATCTCGACAATACGCCTTTTTTGATTTTCACCGTAGACAGCCTTTCCAGACGGATGGATCCGGAAGCCTTCCTGCCTCTGTTTACCGAATGGGAGGCCGATCTCGAGCAGGGATTGTTCCTGCTGCCCCTCGAGGAACACGGTCTGGTCTACAACGACGTTCAGAACCCCCATTCCCCCTATGGCTTCACCGATACCATCGGCAAAACCGGCACGCTCTATATGGAATCCCTGCTCTACTGGCGTGCCTGCCGTATGATGGAGCGCATGTGCAAAACCTACGGTATCAAAAATCCGGACCGCTTCGCAAAAGCTGCCGAATCTGTCGAGCGTTCCCTTTCCCTGCTGTTTGATCCTGCTGCCGGCGCTTTTTATGCCGCAACAAAAGACTGCCATCAGTACGACATCTGGGGCATGGCGTACATGCTTTACATCGGCTTTCCCTGCTCTGCGAACGAAAAACAGGCGGTTCTCTCTTTTCTGGAAAAAAATTATGATGCCTGCGTCTACCGCGGTCAGGTTCGCCACCTCTTAAAAGGACAATACTGGGAGCGCCTGCTGATCGATGTCGAACCTGAGACCTACCAGAACGGTGCTTACTGGGCAACTGCCTCCGGCTGGATGATCTGGTGTCTTGCACAGCAAAATCCCGCTCTCGCCGTCCGCTCCTTAGAAGACGTGGTTTCCTGTTTCAAAACCGACGGCTCCTTCGAGTGCATAAACGAAGGCTATGAAAAGCTGCCTCTTTTCGTCGTCAGCGCAACCAACGTCTGCGGAGGATTCGAACGCACGATTTCGGATTTCCCTGAATTTGGCGCCGGAAAGATTGACTAAGCCTGCAGCACCAGACTTTCAAAAACCTGACCATCCTGCAAAACGTTTTTTATCCTATAGAAGCCGGATTTTCTTTGCGATAAAAAAGCTGTCCTGTGATCCGTTTTTCATCACAGGACAGCTTTTCTTTTTTTATTCATGTCAATAGAATACTCGCAGAGCGTGCATTCTATTGTTGTGCCTCACAAGATTGCCAGGGACAAACGCGGCGTTTCAAATAAATATTCGAAAACATAACAGCATGCTCCCAATGCATAGTCATCCTCTAAAAGCTGTGCCTCTCTCAGCTCCAGCTTCGTTTCCATCTCGTTGATGTGATATTTTTTTATGGTTTCTTCCATGATATTCCAATATGTTGTCCCCTTTAACGGCTCACAGCTTGCAATCAGCACCATTTTGGGTTCCAATATCTTGATCAGGTTCGAAATCGTGATCCCGAGATAAAAAGCAGCATCCTTTAAAATTTTCTGGCTGACTGCATCCCCATTTCGGGACAGCTTCATAAAATCCCGCATTGTATAATACGACTCGTTTTCACTATTTGTCAGTTCCTGATACCTGCGATTCAATGCCAGTTCTCCTGCATAGGCATCCAGACACCCGCGATTGCCGCAGACACACATCGGACCTTCTGCATTCAATACAGTATGCCCGATATAACCGGCATTGCCCTGTACCCCATCCATCAGTTTATTCTGATACATGTATGCACTGCCTATGCCGGAACGGATTCCAATATAAACAAAATCCGAATTGTCCTCCCGCATATACTTCTTCTTTTCTACAAGCGCCAGTAAATGCACGTCATTATTTACATAAACCGGAAGATGAAATTTTTCCTGCAGAATCCGCTGCAATTCAACATGCTCCCAGCCCCGGATTCTCGTGATGTGCAGGGATCTGCCTTCTGTCTTTCGAATCGTTCCGCAAATCCCGACACCGATCCCGACGATCCTGGGCCGCACAGAGGAAAATTCTTCCAGCAGATGCTCAAGCTCCCTGAGCATCCGCGCCAAAACCTCTTCCGCCTGCGTATCTATCTGAAACAGGATTTTCCGTCTGCCCACAATTTCCCGTTTAGCATTCGCAAGCGCGATCCGGATTGTCGGAAATTCAAAATCAATTCCAATCGCATACGCAGAATCTCCATTTATGCACAGCAACTGCGGAGGCCGTCCTCCTGTCGATTCCCGAAAACCGCCGTTTACTACAATTCCTTCTTCTTTAAAAGAATTGATGATCTCCAGGATCGTAGGACGGCTCAGCAGTGTCTTTTCCGCAATTTCTTCCAGCGTAACAGGTTCAAAGGCCTGTATGCACTGCATTACCAGATATTGGTTCGCTTCTTTGATCACTTTCGTTGTATTTTTTTTCATTCGCTGGTTGGTCCCCCCGTTTTTGTCACTCTTAAAACAGTATTATTGTAACATTATTTTTTCCGCACTTCCACAACTATATCAGCAAACCAAACGAAAAATATTCTAAATTCGTTCATATTTTCTGGACAATGCAGTGTCTGAAATTTGGGGGAACCACATGACATTTTATTTCTGTTTCAATATTCAGTGCTTTGCAGGATAGCGCATCGGCACGAGTCTGGCTTTCATCAGCGCAAATACGATACTCGGAACCAAAACAAGCTGAATCACCAGACCGGGCAGACAGGTTACAAAATATCCGGTTGCCCATGCTGCCAGAGAATAGCTTCCCGGCGAAAAGATCAGCGCTCTAAAGAGACCGGCGATCACACGACCGATCAACAGACCGCCAACAAGGCTGATGTACAGATCCGCATAAATTTTTCCGGTGCGCACAAATTTCATGAACAGACCGCAGAGCAGGCCATACGCGCCAAGCTCCACCATCATGCAGGGCAGATAACCCATCGCAGGCATACCGGTCAGCAGGCTGGATAACAGCGGACCTGCCAGGCCGCACAGCAGACCATAAGGCCAGCCCACCAGCAGACCGCACAGCAGTACCGGAATGTGCATCGGGCAAAAAATCGCCCCTGCATTCTGAATGGAATGGAACGCCATCGGCAGCACCACACACAGCGCAATACATACAGCAGTAATCATTGCACGTTTTACCTGAGACATTTGAGACATAACATTTCTCCTCCTTGAAAAAAATATCTATTACACGCTGCGCAGTCCCTCACCTTTTTTCAGACTGCGCTGCGGTAATTCCTCATTTCGATTTCATCCCTCTGATTTGCATTTTATCATGGGATTTTTCATGCATTATTTTCTATTTTTGCAAGAATACCTGCATAATCAAAAAAATCGCACTCGCGGCAATCGCCACATTCCCGTTGCGGTTTGGCAATGATTTTTTCTTCTTTGTTCGCCGCCCCGGCCCGCGATAACCTCTCGCCTCCATTGCGCACGCCAGTTCATCCGCCCGACGAAACGCCGCCAGAAACACCGGTATGACCAGCGGCAGAAAGCTCGCCGCACGCTCTGTCAGCTTTTTACTTTCAAACCGAGCCCCTCGTGCAGTCTGCGCCATCCGGATTGTCTCCGCTTCCTCTCCCAGCACCGGAATAAACTGCATCGCAACACCCAGAATCATCGCGATTTCTTCCGTCGGAACTCCGACCTTCGAAAGCGGCGAAAGCAGTTCCTCCAGCCCATGCGTGATTTCCATCGGCTCTGTCGTGACCGTCAGCACCATGCAGAAAACTAAAATTAATACCAGGTGAACGACCACCATCGCCCCCTGTCGGATTCCCTCCCGGCTCAGCCGGAAAATCCACCAGCTCCAGATGCAGTGCTCCCCGCTGTAAAAAAACGCATTCATCAAAAAGATCACTGCCAAAAACCGACACATCCCTTTTTGTTGTTTTATCTGCTCCCGCAGGGATATCCCTGCCAGATACGATACCGTCAGCGCCGCTGCCGCCGCGGCGATACAGCCAAACAGCCCTTTGGACACGATCACCGCTGCAATCACCAGGCACAGCCCCAGCAGCTTTCCTTTCGCATCTGCCCGATGAAAAAATGTATTTCCGGGGCGATACTGCCCCATCGGCATCTGCATCATCTGTTTTCTCCTTTTTCCCCAGTCAACGCACCGATAATCTCGTCCCGCAGCGCCTCATAAGTAACGGGAAGCCCGCTGCCCGGCAGAATCCTCTTTTCTTCCACGGGAACGTTTTCCATCTCTTCCTGAAGCGCAGGTGTAAGCCCTCTCCGCTTTGCCGCCCCCTCCGGCAGCACACCGTTTGCCAGCAAAAGCTCCGCGGTCTGCGCTGCTTCGCTGCCGAGCAGTCCGATCGTCCGAAGCGCCCTGCTGTCTCCCAATACCTCCTGACAGCTTCCATCCATTACAATTTTGCCCTGCTTCATTCCAATGATCCGTGCAGCATGCTGTGCCAGTGCGTCCAGGTTGTGGGACACCATCAACACTGTCACACCCTGCCCTGTCAGCCTTTCCAGAAATTCCAGAAACATCTCCCGCGCCATCGGATCCAGTCCGGCAAGCGGCTCATCCAGCATCAGAAGCTCCGGCTTTGTCGCCAGAACGCCTGCGATCGCCACTCTGCGCTTCTCTCCGCCAGATAAAGAAAGCGGCGACTGATCTTTGATTTCCTCATAGGAAAATCCCATCTGCTCCAGCGCCCATCTGACGCGTTCCTGTTTTTCCTCCCGGCTAAGTCTGCTGTATTTCAGTCCGAAGCCCACATCCTTCTCCACTGTTTGTGCAAAAAGTTGATATTCCGGATACTGAAATACCATTCCTACTTTTCTGCGCAGAACTGCCCGATCGAATCGTCTGGAAAAAATATTTTCCCCGTCCAACAGAATTTCTCCGCTCTGCACTTCCAGTAGTCCAGCCATCGCCTTTAACAGCGTCGTCTTGCCGCAGCCGGTGCACCCGACGATCCCGACAAATTCTCCTGCCCCGATTTGCAGGCTGACCTGATCCAGTACCCAGGCTGCTCCATATCCAACTGTTAATTTTCTGACTTCCATCTGCATAGCGCTTCTGCCAGCTCCTCTTTCGTCAGCGGGCATCGGTTCAGTTCAATTCCCACCAGTTTTAAATCTTCATACATCCGAACTGCCATGGGCGGTACAATTCCCGCCTGTATCAACAGTCTGCTGTCCGTCAGAATTTCCCGCACACTCCCCTGTGCAAGGACGGTATTCGGATCCTTCTGTCCATTGGGACGTCCCATCAAAATCACCTGATCTGCCAACACAGCTTCTTCCACATCATGGGTGATCATAACAACTGTTTTTCCACAATCGCGCAGCTTTTTCATCTCTGCGAGTACTTCCCGGCGTCCTTTCGGGTCCAGCATGGAAGTCGCCTCGTCAAAGATCAGGATCTCCGGGTTCAACGCCAGCACCCCCGCCAGCGCAGCCCGCTGTTTCTGCCCACCGGACAAGCTCGACGGAGAACGCTTTTCATACCCTTCCAGCCCGACCAGTTCCAGCGCTGCCTTCACTTTCGATGTGACCTCCCGTTCCGGAACCTGAGCGTTTTCCAGACCAAAAGCAATATCCTCTTCCAACACAGAAGAAACAAACTGATTATCCGGATTCTGGAATACCATGCCACATATCCTGCACAGCTCCCACTTATTTGCAGGATTTCCTGCATTTATGCCATTTACAGAAAGCTTACCGTCCTGAAGCGGCAGCAATCCGTTCATCAGACGCACAAGCGTGGACTTTCCGCAGCCGTTGCATCCAAGGATCGCCGTCCATTCGCCCTCTTTCAGCTCTATATTCGCTTGTTCAAATACCGGAATGCTCTCCCCGTCCCAGAAATAGGAAAATCCCAGTCTACTTCCCTTTATCATCACTTTATTCCTGTCTGCAATCTATTCTGATGTCAAAAACTGCCGTACTGCCGCTGCGCCGGTCCCGTTCAACTGCACCTGCTCCATCGTCGAAATTTTGCACAACAAAAGGGAACCTGTCTTTTTGAAAGACAAATTCCCTTCCTGGCAATTCTTTTCTTCATGATCCGGATCGTCCTGTGACCACCATGTTTTTCCTTATTATGACCTTATTATGATAAGGATCATCACGATAATTGTTACGATCGTTTCCGTCTTTCTGCCGCTCGGCTCCCTTCGGAGAGACTTACCTGTCTTCTTCAAAAGACACCGGCAGATTTTCCGGCTGTATTACTTTCTTACAGCAATTCCTGTTTGCCTGATATCGTTAGTATTGTAACAAATTTCATTCCAAAAGGCAAAGACTTTTTGCCTGCAAATCTTTCTGCGAACGCTCCCTTTGTTTAATTTTTAACTTTCGCTTTTTATCTTGAACCATTTCAATTTTATGATATAATTCAATTCAACAGTATCCTGTTTTTATGGATCATGACGCATCCTGTTTTTTTGAACTTTTTATTCAATTTAAATTGCATTCATTTTTAAACTTATATTTATAATTTGAACTCTATGTTCAAGCATCATTCATGACAATAGAATGCTCGCAGAGCGTGCCTTCTATTGTTTGTAGGAAAGGAGCCTTCTATGTCAAACATAGCCTATGAACTTTTTGCATCCCGTTTAAAGGAATCCATGAATCAGCAGCAAATGAAACCGATTGATCTTTTACATCTCGCGGAAGAACAGAATTTAAAGCTCGGCAAAAGCCACATCAGCCAGTATGTCAACGGCAAAACCATGCCCCGCGCTGAGATCCTGCAGTTTCTTGCAAATGCCCTCCAGGTTGAGGCAGACTGGCTGGCAGGGCGCACCGGTTCTGCACAGAATTTCAGTTCAGGAAAATTGAACTCTGGCAGTACAAAGCTTCCGACCGAGTTCAATTTTTGCCCTCATCCAGACACGGTCATCGGTTCCTCCTCCGCAGGTTCGGTTCAATCTTCTACATTCTCCAAACGTTCCGATTCGGTTCAGAAGAAAACTTCTTCCCGTCAGGACGGTTCAGACTTTTCCGCTCCGTCTGCTTCCCAGCCGACGCTGTTTAAAAAGTCTTCCAAATTGAACAATGTTCTTTACGATGTCCGCGGTCCGGTTGTCGATGAAGCTGAACGGATGGAATCCTCAGGCGTTCAGATTTTAAAATTGAACATCGGCAATCCCGCCCCCTTCGGCTTCCGCACTCCCGATGAAGTCATTTACGACATGCGCCAGCAGCTGACGGAATGCGAAGGCTATTCTCCCGCTAAGGGACTGTTTGCAGCCCGCAAAGCAATCATGCAGTATGCACAGCTAAAAAATATCCCCAACGTCACCATCGAGGATATCTACACGGGAAACGGTGTCAGCGAGCTGATCAATTTAAGCATGTCCGCCCTGCTGGACGACGGGGATGAAATCCTGATCCCTTCCCCCGACTACCCGCTCTGGACTGCCTGCGCAACGCTTGCAGGCGGCAAAGCTGTCCATTATCTCTGCGATGAGCAGGCAGACTGGTATCCTGACCTTGCCGACATTCGAAAAAAGATCACGTGCCGCACGAAAGCGATCGTCATCATCAATCCCAACAATCCGACCGGCGCGCTTTATCCGAAGGAAGTTCTGGAAGGAATCGTGGAAATCGCGCGTCAGCACCATCTGATCATCTTTTCCGATGAGATTTATGACCGACTGGTCATGGACGGCGGCGAGCATATTTCCATCGCATCCCTGGCTCCCGACCTGTTCTGTGTCACCTTCAGCGGTCTGTCCAAGTCCCACATGATCGCAGGCTTTCGAATTGGATGGATGATTTTAAGCGGCAACAAAGCCATCGCGCAGGACTATATCGAAGGCATCCGTATGCTCTCTAATATGCGCCTGTGCTCCAATGTTCCCGCGCAGTCCATCGTCCAGACTGCCCTCGGCGGCTACCAGAGCGTCAGCAATTATTTAACGCCCGGCGGACGGATTTATGAGCAGCGTGAGTGCATTTATCAGGCATTAAAGGACATTCCCGGACTGAGCGTTGTAAAACCGAAAGCAGCCTTTTACATGTTCCCGAAGCTCGACGTCAAAAAGTTTCATATCACCAACGACGAACAGTTTGCCCTCGATCTTCTGCGCGACAAGAAAATCCTGCTTATCCATGGCGGAGGCTTCCACTGGGAACAGCCTGATCACTTCCGGGTCGTATACCTGCCCCGGATCGAGGTACTCAAGGAATCTGCAGACAAAATTGCGGACTTCTTAAGCTATTACCAGCAAAACCGACGCTGAAAAAAAACAGCCCTGCGGCACAGGAGCTTCCAACCGGAACATCCCGCCGTAGGGCTGTTTTTTTCTTCCTTCGAGCTTCAAACTGCGCTTTGAACATCACCCTGGTCCAATCTGCCCGAAAGCAGCTTTTTTCGCATATAAAAATATCCCGGAATCAGCACCAGATCGGCGCCCATCCATGCCAGTACCTCTGCGAATAAAATTCCATTTTCTCCAAAAAGCACCGGTAAAATCAGCGTCGCACCGGTTCTCATAATAAATTCAAAAATTCCGGATACAAGCGGAATCACGGTATTTCCCATTCCCTGGATCACGCTGCGGACGATATGTAAAATATACAGTACCCATAAGAAGCTACTCATAATCCGCAAAAAGCGCCATGCAACCACCGCAGCCTGACTGCTCTGAGCTGCATCTGCAGAGATGAAAAGTCCCAGAATATTTCGTCCGAACAGAAACATCAGTCCGGTAATGACAAAGGAAGTCAGCACACCGATCAAAACACCGATTCTGGTTCCCTCCTTGATCCTGTCTGTTTTTCCCGCACCGAGGTTCTGACCCGCGTAGGTAACCATTGCAAAGCCATAGGAGGTCGCTGCCACCTCAAGGATACCATAAAGCTTGCACGTCGCCGTGTAGCCTGCGATAAATGCAACGCCAAAGCTGTTTACCACAGTCTGCACGATCATGCCTCCAATGGCGATCACAAGGTTCTGAAATGCCATCGGTAGTCCAAGATAGATCAGTTTCCCGCAAAGTCCGGCATGAAGTCTCCATTTGGCGGCCTTCCTTTTTTCTGCAAGCACCTCGATCCGGCACAGCTTCCACAGACAATATGCAGAAGCAAGGGTCTGGGCGATCACAGTTGCAAGGGCTGCACCCTTTACACCCCAGCCAAGCTCCAGGATAAAATATAAATCCAGCGCAATATTAAACAGCGCTGCGATAACACATGCTGTCAGAGGTGTTTTACTGTCTCCAAACGCCCGCAGCATAGCCGCAGTAAAATTATAGAGCATCATCAGCGGAATACCACCAAAGAGCACATACAAATAGTCCAGACAGATCGGGCGAATATCAACAGGAACCTGTAAAATCCCCACCAAACCGGGTAATCCGATCAGAATACCAACGGTAAATAAAATCGCCGCCACTACTGCCAGAAAAGACGCATGAAAAATGGTTTCCTGAAGCGCCTCCTCTTTTTTGGCACCAAACTGCTGGGAAACAAGGATGCCAAAGCCCTGGGTGATTCCCTGAATGGTCCCCAAAACCAGCCAGTTTATCGACTCTACAGTGCCGAGTGCTGCCAACGCATCCACTCCAAGTATTTTTCCTACAATGGCCGTATCAGCCACCGTATAAAACTGTTGAAATACATTTCCCAACATCAACGGCAATGCAAAACTTAAAATCAGCATCGCCATATTTCCCTGGGTCATATCCATAACACCGGAATTGCCTTTTGTTTTCATCCTGTTTTCTATCCTTCTTTTCTATTTCACAATTTTCTGTGATATCCCACAGTACTTTTCATACTTCCCATATTGACTTTTTTCCGCCATTCATCTTATGATGAAGAAAAAAACGGAGGATTTCCATATGCAGCTTACAATTAAGCATCCTTTTCTCTGTCTTCCGGTTGTATCCCACCCGAAAGATACCAGGGTCCTGAAACTTTTTGACGGCGAAAAGCTTCTTTTATGTGTTTATTTTCCTTTCGGAGAAGCCGCTGCAGACAACGGAACCTATTCCTACGAATATCTTTCCCCTCTGCCGGTTTCTGAATGGATGGGACGCACGCTGACCCTGTCTGCAGAGTTTCCTGCAGGTTTTGAAGATGCAGTTACTCAGACTGACGAGCTTCCTGTCTCCGGCGAAGTGCATCCGGCTGTCCACTTTACAGCCAACGCAGGCTGGATCAACGATCCAAATGGTCTTGTTTACGACAATGGAACCTATCACTTATATTATCAACACAATCCCTTCGGTGTCAATTGGAACAATATGAGTTGGGGACATGCCACCAGTACAGACCTGCTCCACTGGACACGGCTTCCTGTTGCCATGCTTCCGGATGAAGAGGGAACCATCTTCTCCGGCTGCGGTCTGACAAACGAGCACAGGGATGAAATTCAGGCAGCTGCTGACAGCAACCTCTATCGAAGTCTTCCCAAGGATGCACTCCTGTTCTTCTATACCGCAGCCGGCGGCAGCCATGACAGCGCCTGCAGCGAGGGAAAAGACTACACCCAGCACACGGCATACAGCACCGATCATGGTCTCACTCTGCAGAAGCTTCCGGGAGCAGTTGTTCCGTTTCTCAAAACAGACAACCGTGACCCCAAGGTTTACTGGCACGAAAAATCCAAAGCATTTATCATGTCCCTTTACTTAAAAGGCACGGAATATGCCATCCTTCGTTCCACAGATATGCTCCACTGGGAGATCACTCAGCAACTGACTTTCGAAACTGCCAACGAATGCCCCGATCTGCGCCCGATTTCTACACCGGACGGCACTGAAAAATGGATTTTCTATACTGCTTCCAGTGAATACTTTATCGGCGATTTTGACGGCTTCCGCTTTACCAACTACAGCGCCGGCAAACGTGCTTCCTATACAGAACTCGCTTATGCCGGACAAACCTATAATAACGCACCTGACCGCATCGTACTGATTCAGTGGCTGCGCACCCAGAATCCGGAACGTCTCTATACCGGCATGCTGACGTTGCCCCGTGAACTTGAGCTGATCAAGCAGGATGGTGAATGGATTCTTGCACAGCATCCTGTTCATGAATGGTTTGATGCAAAAAAAGCAGCGAACACACTCTTCCACGCAGCTGACACCACATCCTGCCAGGCAGAGCTGACTTCTCCTGCAGCAGTTGGCATTGACGTATCTCTTGGCAGCACCGGCAAAGTTTCCTTCTCCATTTTAGGAAATGTCTGCGCCTATGATGCAGCAACCGGTATCTTTACATGTGCAGATAAAGCCACCCAGCTTCCTGCCGGCTTAACAGAGCTTCATCTGATCGCTGACCGCGGCATTCTGGAGCTTTCTGCTAAACAGGATACCGTCATTGCCTACTGGGAGCTGCCTGATGACCGTACCTGCGGAACCATTACTGTCAATGCTGACACACCGATCTGTGCAGAAGCCTGGACGCTACATTAAAAAGCAGCTTATATGAATTTCAAACATTTTCACAACGGGTATCATTAGTATAAAAAGCCGTCCGAATAGAAGCTATTTTCTTTCGGACGGCTTTTTGACATTCCTGTGACAGAAAATAGAATGCACGCTCTGCGAGCATTCTATTGTCATGAATAAAAAGTGGAACAAACGCTCCTTTGCTCCACTCAAAAATGCTATATTTTATAAAACAACAAAAAAATCCAATCTCAGCATCCACCAAAATCAGACTTCACACAAAAGTGCTGGTAGCCGGACTTGAACCGGCACGGAGTTGCCCCCGAGGGATTTTAAGTCCCTTGCGTCTGCCTATTCCGCCATACCAGCATATAAAATTATAATTTCTTTTAAAAGAAACGACCCAGACGGGACTCGAACCCGTGACCTCCGCCGTGACAGGGCGGCGCTCTAACCAACTGAGCCACTAGGCCAAATAACTAACTAATTTCAAAAATGGACCTTCGGGGACTCGAACCCAGGACCGACCGGTTATGAGCCGGTTGC